>NZ_BAUJ01000020.1 GCF_000496695.1 Vibrio halioticoli NBRC 102217 | reverse complement strand
CGATTGGTATCATGTGCTGACACCGACCTACTAATGACTCAACCCAATATTTACGGGCGATACACCTTCACATTGCTAAAGCCTTGCTCTTGCAGGTACAGTGCTTGCAAACGGCTCATTACGCCTCGGTCACAGTACAGCAAGTAAGTTTTCGATTGATCTAAATCGCCAAACTTAGTGGCTAGTTTATAGAAAGGAATGTGTTGAATTTCAACACTCTCAATTTCCAGTGGTTTCTCTTCTTCTTCGTCAGGGCTGCGGATATCCAACACAACAGCTTGATCTTGAACAGCGTTCACTTGTTCAACTTCTGGCGCTTGTTCTAGACTCTCTTTTTCAATATCTCTGATATCCATAACGCGCGCTTCACTGACCACTTTTTCAAGTACAGAGAAATCAAATTTCTCTTCTTCAGCTTCTAGCTTACTTTTCACAGCTTTCACTGTAGGACGACGAGAAATAACGCCACAGTATTCAGGCATGACCTTAGCAAAATCTTCAGTACCGATAATGCGAGACAAATCGATAATGTCTTCTTTATCCCAGTTAATTAACGGACGCAAAATCAAAGAATCGGTCACGCCATCAATGTGACGTAGGTTAGTTAGGGTTTGACTCGATACTTGACCTAGTGCTTCACCGGTAACCAAAGCTTCAATTTTAAAACGATCGGCAATCATGCCACCAGCACGCATAAACATGCGTTTTAAGATAACGCCCATTTGTCCGTCTTCGACGTTTTCTAGGATTTCCGCTACCACAGGTTCAAAATCAACCGCAATGAACTTCACTTTTGCCGAAGAACCGTATTTGTTCCACAGGTAGTGAGCCACTTGCTTAACACCAATTTCGTGCGCAGGACCGCCTAAATTAAAGAAGCAGAAATGCGTTTTAGAACCGCGTTTAATGTGCAGATAACTAGACACACCAGAATCGAATCCACCCGAAATCAAGCTCAGTACATCTTCTTGCGTTCCTAGAGGGAAGCCACCAAGACCTTTATGACGCGCTAATACTTGGTTTAGTTTGTCACCCGCCACTTCGATGTTAACCGTCACTTCAGGGCGAGTTAGCTTAACCTTGGCACTGGCAACCGCTTGGTTTAAACCACCACCAACATAACGCTCTAACTCTATTGAGCTAAAGTCATGCTTACCGCGACGTTTAGCACGAACAGAGAAGGTTTTATCTTCAATTCGGCTTGAGCTTAGCTCAAGTACTTGCTCGTAGATGTTATGCATATCAGTAAAGTCTGTTTGCTTAACTTCTAAAGAGTGATGAATACCCGGCGTGCGAGTTAAAATCTCTAGCACTTGTGGGTAGAATTCATCGCTTTCAGAAGAAATCTCAATATGATCTCTACGATTGAATACCGCCACTGATTCTGTGCGACGTTGGATGATAATCCTTAGATTGCACTCCAAAATACGTGTAAAGCGCTTCCTTACTGATTCGCTTTTTACAAAAATTTCTGGATGTGGTTTTACGATAAACTTCATAGATAATTTCACTTCTGATTAGTCAATGACTCGAGTCTAGCCTAAATTATTTTGCCAATTGGCACAGCGTACACAATTGAGGGCGACGAATTATATACTATTTATAGCCGAGTAAAAATAAAACAATATGATAGGCTGTTCATTTATCTAGCAACAAATGAACTAAAGTTAGTGATAAAGCAGGATTTTTAACTGCTAAAATTGACCATAACCCTTGGCTGAGTTACCTTTCCCAGATCCTAGTGTAGAAAAGAATAATCATGGCGACTAAAAAACCAGAAAATATGAGTTTTGAAGAGTCTCTTAAAGAGCTCGACAACATAGTAAATCAGCTTGAACAAGGTGATCTTGAACTTGATTCTGCACTGAAGAATTTCGAACGAGGCATTGCGCTTGCTCGTGCAGGACAAACTAAATTAGATCAAGCAGAACAACGTGTTTCAATCTTGATGGAAAATCAAGTAGAAGCAACTCCTCAGGATTTCAAACTTGACTCTGGCGATGACTCTTTTTAAACAACAACTCGAACAGTATCAAACCCGCAATAACCAACAATTAGAAACTTGGTTAGACTCATTGCAGGCACAAAATAATAGCTTAATCAAAGCGATGCGTTACGGACTGCTACTCGGTGGTAAACGTGCTAGACCTTTTTTGGTCTACGCGACGGGAGCAGTGTTTGGCATTGACACCCCATCTTTAGATACGCCTGCATCGGCAATTGAGTGCATTCATGCTTATTCACTCATTCACGATGATCTGCCCGCGATGGACGACGATGAATTACGTCGCGGTCAAGCGACCTGCCACATTGAATTTGATGAAGCAACCGCCATTCTTGCCGGAGATGCCCTGCAAACCCTCGCTTTTACTATTTTAGCGGAAGGGACTCTTGCCCCTCAGGCTGAGAGTCATCGCATAAAAATGGTGCAAAGTTTAGCCAGTGCTTCTGGCGCATCAGGCATGTGTTTAGGTCAATCTTTAGACCTTGAAGCGGAAAATCGTCAAGTTTCCCTTAAAGAATTGAAGGTTATTCATCGCAACAAAACCGGAGCTTTGATAAAATCAGCGATTCAACTTGGTGCCTTAGCGGCAGGTGAAGCAGGTATTGAACAGCTTCCTCGCCTCAATAAATTTGCAGAAAAGATTGGGCTCGCTTTCCAAGTTCAAGATGACATATTGGATATTACTAGCGATACTCAAACTCTAGGTAAGCCACAAGGCTCAGATGTAGCCTTAAATAAGTCGACCTACCCATCTCTTCTCGGACTGGAAGGGGCACAACAAAAAGCAGCCCTGTTGTTAAAAGAAGCTTTACTTGAATTAGAGAGCATTCCGTACAACACCGATCTCCTAGAGCAGTTTGCTCGCTACGTGATCGAACGCAAAAACTAACTTATTAACTTATCAGCGCGAATACTTATGACACTTGATATATCAAAATACCCTACATTGGCATTAGCCAACACGCCTGATGAGTTGCGCTCTCTGCCTAAAGAGACGCTACCAACACTTTGTGACGAATTACGAACCTATCTATTAAATAGCGTGAGCCAATCTAGCGGGCACCTAGCCTCTGGCTTAGGTACTGTTGAGCTAACGGTAGCGTTGCACTATGTCTACCAAACCCCTTACGATCAATTGTTATGGGATGTAGGACATCAAGCTTATCCACACAAAATTTTAACCGGTCGTCGTGAACAGATGTCGACTATTCGCCAAAAAGATGGGTTGCATCCATTTCCTTGGCGTGGTGAAAGTGAATACGACGTCCTTTCTGTTGGGCACTCATCCACTTCGATCAGTGCGGCATTAGGCATCGCCATTGGCGCACAAAAAGAGGCCAAAGACCGCAAGGTAGTCAGCGTTATCGGTGATGGTGCCATTACCGCTGGTATGGCGTTTGAAGCCATGAACCATGCCGGGGATATCCATCCTGACATGTTAGTGGTGCTTAACGACAATGAAATGTCTATTTCAGAAAACGTGGGCGCACTTAATAATCATCTAGCGCAAGTGCTATCAGGTAGCCTTTACACCTCCATCCGTGAAGGGGGTAAAAAAGTATTATCTGGCGTTCCACCAATTAAAGAATTAGTGCGACGCACCGAAGAACACCTAAAAGGCATGGTCGTCCCTGGCACTATGTTTGAAGAGCTTGGCTTTAATTATATTGGGCCTGTAGACGGTCACGATGTACTTGAGTTAGTCAAAACTCTGAAAAATATGCGCCACCTAAAAGGCCCTCAATTTCTACACATAATGACCAAGAAAGGCAAAGGCTACGAGCCTGCTGAAAAAGATCCTATTGGTTATCATGGTGTACCTAAGTTTGACCCAACTGAAAGCTCACTGCCTAAGAGTAAAGGCGGGAAGCCTACCTTCTCGAAAGTATTTGGCGATTTCTTATGTGATATGGCCGCGCGCGATCCAAAATTGATGGCGGTGACACCTGCCATGCGTGAAGGCTCTGGTATGGTGCGTTTTTCTAAACAGTTCCCTGAGCAATATTTTGATGTGGCTATTGCCGAGCAGCACGCGGTCACTCTTGCGACAGGTCTGGCTATTTCTGGCAACAAACCGATTGTGGCAATCTACTCAACCTTTTTACAGCGCGGCTACGACCAACTGATTCACGATGTGGCTATTATGGATTTGCCGGTATTATTTGCTATCGACCGCGCAGGATTGGTTGGCGCAGATGGCCAAACTCACCAAGGTGCATTCGACCTTAGCTTTATGCGTTGTATTCCTAATATGACCATTATGGCGCCAAGTGATGAAAACGAATGTCGTCAAATGCTCTACACAGGTCATCAACATAATGGACCTGCTGCGGTTCGTTACCCTCGTGGTAATGGTATCGGCGCTGAGATTCATTCAGAATTTACCGCTCTTGAAATAGGCAAAGGTCGCACCGTTCGTCACGGTAACGGCAAAGTGGCTATTTTAAGCTTTGGTACTTTCCTCGACAACGCAATGCAAGCTGCTGAACAACTTGATGCCACAGTGGCCGATATGCGCTTTGTGAAGCCTCTGGATGAAGCTTTAATCCTTGAACTTGCGGATAAGCATGAAGTGTTAGTGACGATTGAAGAAAACGTTGTAGCAGGCGGCGCTGGTAGCGGCGTAGTTGAGTTCTTGATGAGTCAAAAGCAGCTTAAACCTGTGCTAAACCTTGGCTTGCCGGATAGTTTTGTCGCGCAAGGGACTCAACAAGAGATGCATCAAGAGCTAGGTTTGGATGCGCAAGGCATTCAAGAGAGCATTGAACAGTATTTAGCAAAATAAACGTATTTTAGTCCTAGAGCTATCCGCTCTAGGACTACTCGCAATTCAAGAAATTAACGTCTAAATCCAGCCAGCGACAAAACCTAAGATAGCCAAACAAATTCCGGCCATCACACCCGCTAGAATATCATCGATCATAATGCCAAAACCGCCATGCACTTGCTTATCTAAGTAGCTGATTGGCCAAGGTTTGATCATGTCAAAAGCGCGGAACAATACAAAACCGGCAATCAACCACTTCCAATCGTTAGCTGCAATACCGAGCAAAGGCACTACGCTCATGGTGATCCAAAAACCGGCAAATTCATCCCATACGATTGAGCCATGATCGTGCACGCCCATATCTTTTGAGGTCACATCACATATTTTGATCCCCACAATGCAACTGATAATCACAAACACCCAGTACGCGCTTAAAGGCAGTTGCACTAAAGCAAGATAAAGAGGAATAGAGGCTAAGGTACCCATAGTGCCTGGAATAATTGGTGACAGTCCACTGCCAAAACCAGTTGCTAATAGATGCCATGGGTTGTCTAGCGAAATTTTATCAAGGGGGTTGCTCATTGAGAGTATCTCTAAGTGGTTATATCAAATAGGTTCAAGAACGAAAGTGGTCAAAGCCAGCCACATCATCCTCTAATGCTTGTCCGTTATCAAATAAGTGTAGGGTATTGGAGTCAGTGATCTCTCCAATTTCAGTAATCATCACATTATGCTGCTGGGCAGACTGACGCACAGACTCTAGCAGATGTTGTGGCAGGGTAAAGCAAAGCTCATACTCTTCGCCGCTTTTTAGTGCGTATTGCTGAGCAAGGTGCTTATCTTGGGTAAATTCGATAAGCTCGGCTGACAGCGGCAGTTTATCGCAGTGTATCTGCGCGCCGACATTCGAACGTTGCATGATGTGCTGTATATCAGATACAAGCCCATCAGAGATATCAATGCAGCTACTTGCTTTTCCTCGCAGCATCATACCTAAAGCGACTTTAGAGCTTGCGCAGTAGTGACGACGTTCCAACTCACTAGCATGGGCGCGTTCTCGCTTGCTGGGATCTAAAATCACTTCAAGACCGGCATGACTGTCACCAAGACAGCCACTGACCAAGATTTTATCCCCCACTTTTGCGCCAGAGCGTAGCAATGCTAACCCCTGCGGAATAAAGCCCTGTACCGTTAAAGTGATGCCCAGCGGGCCACGAGTCGTATCGCCACCAATTAATTGCAGATCATGTGCGTTAGCTAGCTCAAAGAAGCCCTCACAAAAGCCCTCAAGCCAGGTTTCGTCTGCTGAGGGTAAAGTGATAGCCATCGATACCCACGCCGGCTCTGCGCCCATAGCGGCAAGATCGCTAATGTTGGAGGCTAAGGCTTTATGTCCTACCCATTGTGGGTTAGCGTGTTCGAGAAAATGCGTGCCCGCAATCAAAGAATCTGTACTTACCGCTATATGAGTATTCTCAGGTGCCTGCAACAAAGCGCAATCATCCCCTTGGGAGAGCGCTACATCACTGCGTTTAAGTTGCTGATTAGCAAAATACTTACTGATAAGGTCAAACTCTCCAGCCACGTGTTTTCCTTTAAGTTATACAAAAAAAGGCCAGCAGATGCTGACCTTTTCACTATAGAGTTTTCAACAGTCGATTTCGACTATTTTCTGTTTTTACACAGTGTTGGTGCCGCTTTATCAAGCACACCATTAACGAATTTATAGCTGTCTTCAGCAGCAAATACTTTCGCTAATTCAATCGCTTCATTAATTACAACTTTATGAGGTACGTCTTCACGACGAGTCATCTCATAAACGGCTAGACGAAGAAGTGCTAACTCCATCATATCCAAGTCTTGCATAGGACGAGAAAGGAATGGACGTAGTTTGCTGTCAAGCTCTTGGTGAGACAGTGCAACACCAGTTAACAGGTCACGGAAGTATGCTACATCTGTTTCTTGTTCGTTCAGTGCCGGCTCATCAGCTTGGGTTTCTTCTTCCCCGTACTTCCCTGCGGACAAAAACTGTTCTTCTACAGTTGCGATATTCTCTTTAGTGATCTGCCAAGAATAAATAGCTTGTAGAGCAAATTGACGTGCATTACGACGTGCGGCTGGTTTCACACTGGCCCCCATTAGGAATCGATTTCAGAAAGAACGTTGATCATTTCAAGCGCGCTTAGTGCAGCTTCAGCACCTTTGTTACCTGCTTTGGTTCCGGCACGCTCGATAGCTTGATCTATGGTATCAACGGTCAATACACCAAATGCTACTGGTAGACTGTGCTCCAGTGACACTTGCGCAAGACCTTTATTACACTCACTACAAACATAGTCAAAATGTGGTGTTCCACCACGGATAACTGAACCTAGAGAAACGATAGCATCGTATTTCTCGGTACGAGCAACACGTTGAGCAACTAGGGGTAATTCTACCGCACCAGGGCAACGTACTACTGTTATGTTTTCTTCTGCAACCTGTCCATGGCGCTTTAAGGTATCGATAGCACCAGACAACAAGCTTTCGTTGATAAAGCTGTTAAAACGCGAAATAACGATCGCAATCTTAGCGTTGGGTGCTGGAAATCCACCTTCGATGACTTTCATAAGTTTTCCTTCAACTATCTCATGAGTGAGAATCGCCGGATTCTAGCACAATTATGTGACTAGGATCTAATCTCATTTCAGCTAATTCTCTAGTTATTGATTAAACGGGTCGAATCAACAACCCGTTCATATTAAATGTTATTCACACACATACTCTACAACGTCTAAGCCAAAGCCAGACAAAGAGTGGTAACGCTTGTTGCTTGATGACATTAATTTCATCTTGCTTACGCCCATATCGGCAAGAATCTGAGAACCCACACCCACACGGCGTGATGTACCTTGTTTCTTAGCCATAGCAGGCGCTTCGCCTTTATCTTGCTGTTCAAAAGCTTTTAGTTTGTAGATCAGTTGCTCAGTGGTTTCTTCGTTACCAAGCACAACCAATACTCCACCTTCATCACCGATACGTTTCATCGCTTTGTCCAAAGACCAGCTTCTGTCCGAATTACGGTTTGAGTTAAGAAGATCGGTAAAGGTATCTTGTAAGTGTACACGCACCAAACAAGCTTCTTCGGAAATTTCACCTTTACGCAATGCGTAGTGAATTTGGTTATCGATAGTATCGCGGTAAGTCACCATGTCGAAATCGCCAAACTCAGTTGGCATTTTGCATTCAGCAACACGCTCAATGGTCGTTTCGGTATTGTTACGATACTCAATCAAATCTGCAATAGTGCCTAGCTTAACGCCGTGCTTCTCAGCAAAGATTTCCAAATCTGGACGACGTGCCATTTCACCATCGTCTTTTAAAATCTCAACGATAACAGATGCTGGCTCACAGCCTGCTAGACGAGCCAAATCACAACCCGCTTCTGTATGCCCTGCGCGAGTCAATACACCGCCGTCTTGTGCTGATAGAGGGAAAATATGACCCGGTTGAACTAGATCGGCTGCTTTAGCATCTGCTGCTACCGCCGCTTGCACAGTCACTGCGCGATCCGCTGCCGAAATACCTGTGGTCACACCTTCAGCCGCTTCAATTGATACGGTAAATGCCGTTGAATATTGAGCGTTATTGTCTTGAACCATAGGTGGAAGACCTAAGCGAGCACAGCGCTCTTGAGTCATAGTAAGACAAATAAGACCACGCCCGTAAGTTGCCATAAAGTTGACAGCTTCTGGAGTAATATGTTCCGCAGCCATGATCAGGTCGCCTTCGTTTTCACGATCCTCATCATCCATTAGGATAACCATTTTACCTAAGCGAATATCTTCAATAATTTCTTGTGGGGAGCTAATAGGCATCTTTTATTTCCTGTTTTAGAGTCAGTCACACGCGTTAATCACGCCTATGCAAATCCGTTTTGTTGTAAAAATTCCATGGTGATATTAGAGGTCTGTTGCTGCTGCTCAGAACCGACTCCGAGCAATCGCTCCATATAACGAGCAAGAACATCAACCTCAAGGTTTACTTTTCTTCCTACTGCAAACTCATCAATAATAGTTTGCTCACTAGTGTGCGGGACGATCGTCAGTTTAAAGCCGTTCTTACGCAGATCGTTGACTGTTAAACTAATACCATCCACCGTTATTGAACCTTTTTGAGCGACATAACGCTCTAATTCAGTGGGTAATTCAACCCAATATTCCACAGCGCGACCGACCGGAACTCTTTCAACAATAGTCCCAATACCATCGACATGCCCTGAAACAATATGTCCACCAAAACGAGTCGTGGGAAGCATGGCTTTTTCTAGATTTACCCTATCGCCAACTTGATACTGGCTAAAACCTGTTTTGGTCAGTGTTTCAACCGAAAGATCGGCGGTAAACGAATGCTGATCAAAACGAACCACCGTCAAACAGATACCGTTAGTTGCAATACTGTCGCCTAACTGCACATCGGACATATCCAAAAGCCCAGTATCTACGGTAATAGAAATATCTTCGCCCTGATTGGTAATGGCTCTAAGTGTGCCAACGGCTTCGACAATACCGGTAAACATAGTAATTCCTACTCTATCTTGATGATTTAAACGTAGCGACCAACTTAATATCAGGCCCTACTTGAGTGAGTTGTTCAATAGTTAACTCTATCGCCTGATCCATTTCGGTTAACCCAATTAGGTTGACCAAACCACGACCATCAGTGCCCATAATTTTAGGCGCTAAATAGACGATAAGCTCATCGACTAAGCCTTGCTCAATAAAACTGGCCGCCAGTGTGGCACCAGCTTCAACCCAGATGTGATTGATATTGTGTTGCGAAGCTAAGTTTGCAAGTAGTTGTGGCAAATCAATTGTTGAGTCCGCTTTGGTTTGCTCTGGCCCTGAGATGACTAACACTTCACCTGCACTGTTAAACAAACGCAAATCTTGGGTGAGCTGCTGCTGACGATCTAAAATCACTCGAAGTGGCTGTCGCAGTTTTTGACCTGAATTATCCGCATCGAAATGCTCAGTATCGGGATAAATAGAACGCACCTCTTCAGCAAGGTCATCCCAACGAACATTTAGCGAAGCGTTATCGTCGATCACAGTTTTAGAGGTTGAGAGGATAGCGCCGGCTTGCGCTCGGTATAGCTGTACATCAGCGCGCGCCAAGCGACTGGTAATCCATTGGCTGTTGCCATTTTGCAATGCCGTTTTACCATCTAAACTGGCGGCCATTTTTAATTGTACCCATGGCATGCCACTGCGCATTTTTTTCAAAAAAGGTCGATTAATACGCTCAGCTTCGGCTTCTAAAAGCCCAACTTGCACCTCAATTCCCGCCGCTTTTAACATGGCAATACCATTGCCTGAAACTTCGGGGTTAGGGTCTTGCATAGCGCAGATAACGCGCGCAACACCGGCATCAATCAAACCTTTAGCGCACGGTGGCGTACGGCCATAATGGGAGCATGGCTCTAAGGTGACATACGCAGTAGCACCTTTGGCTTTATCGCCTGCCATGGCTAAGGCATGCACCTCCGCATGCGGACCACCAGCACGAATATGATAGCCGTGCCCAACAATGGTTTCGCCTTGTGTGATCACACAGCCGACATTAGGATTAGGATGCGTAGTAAATCGACCTTTTTCAGCCAATTTAATCGCTTTTGCCATCATCTGATGATCAAATACAGAAAAGTTCATTGCACTTTAATCTTCTAACCTAGCGATCTCTTCGCCAAATTCTTTGATATCTTCAAAACTGCGATACACAGAAGCAAAACGGATATAAGCCACCTTGTCCAACTCTTTAAGTTGATCCATCACTAGATTGCCTATCATATCGCTAGAGACTTCTCGCTCTCCTGTTGCGCGCAGTTTTGATTTAATAATACTCATGGATAATTCAACCGCGTCAGCACTAACGGGTCGCTTCTCTAACGCACGATGTAAACCATTAGACAGCTTATCTTCGTTAAACGGTTCACGATTGCCATTGGATTTAATCACCTTCGGCATCACCAACTCTGCAGTTTCAAAGGTAGTAAAGCGTTCATTACACGCGATACATTGGCGGCGGCGACGTACTTGATGCCCGTCAGCAACCAATCGAGAGTCGATGACTTTAGTCTCATTTTCTGAACAAAATGGGCAGTGCATACAAGCTCCATAATTGTGATAAAAAGGGAAAGATACTTTGTAGTAAAGCACATTAAATCAGGCTTATAGATTACAAAGCTACTCGTTATAACCAGTGTAACGGATTTACCGCGCTGATTCGAGAAAGATGCGACAAAGCTTAGAAATGAAAAAAGGGCTCTGTGATAGAGCCCCCATTACATTTATTTAGAATAACTCATTAAAGTATCAATCGTTTAGCCACAATAAAGCAAACGACTTAACCGCTAAGGTCTTGGCAAATAGTTACCTTTACCAACCCATTTGTAGCTCGTCAGCTCTTCAAGGCCCATAGGACCACGGGCGTGCAGTTTTTGCGTAGACACCGCCACTTCAGCGCCTAAACCAAACTGAGCACCATCAGTGAATCGCGTTGAAGCATTCACATACACCGCCGCTGATCCTGCGGTATTGATAAAGCGTTCAGCATTATTGAGATCATTAGTCATGATGGCATCAGAGTGACTAGCGTTGTGATCGCGCATATGTTGAATTGCACCCTCAACATCATCGACCACTTTAACCCCTAGCACAAACGCCAACCATTCGGTATCAAAGTCACCTTCGACCGCAGCTCGCACTTTGCTTGCATGAGTTAGATACGGCAATGCAGAGTCGTGAGCAACAAATTCGACTTTATCTTTTAGTGATGCTGCCAATTTACTTAAAAAGGTTTCGGCTACAGCTTTATGCACCAATAAGGTGTCTAGTGAGTTACACGCCGATGGACGCTGTACTTTTGAGTTTTCTACGACTGCCACTGAGCGTTCGATATCGGCGCTTTCATCCACAAAAACATGTGAAATACCAAAGCCGCCAATAATCACTGGAATGGTGCTGTTCTCTTTACACATTTTATGTAAACCCGCACCACCACGAGGAATGATCATATCCACGTATTCATCGAGCTTTAACAGTTGAGAGACCAATTCACGATCTGGCTTTTCAATGTATTGAACCGACGCTATCGGCAATCCAGTTTGTTCTAGCGCAGTTTGAATTACTTTTACCAGCGCCATATTGGAATGGAATGTCTCGCGTCCGCCTCGCAAAATACTGGCATTACCTGTTTTAAGGCACAATGAAGCAATATCAATGGTGACATTCGGTCGCGCTTCATAAATCACTCCTACCACACCTAGCGGAACGCGGCGACGTGATAGTGAAAGGCCATTTTCCAATACGCGGCTGTCTAATTCACTGCCGATCGGATCATTTAGGGTGATAACGTTGCGCACGTCATTCGCAATCGCTTTCAGGCGATCTTCATTAAGCAATAAACGATCCAGCAGCGCTTCGCTCATACCGGCATCGCGAGCGGCTTGAATATCGATAGCGTTAGCTTCAAGAATGGTTTTTGATTGCTTTTCTAGCTCATCCGCCATCACCGCTAATGCGGTATTTTTGGTTGCAGTTGTGGTGGTAGCAAGTGCAAATGATGCTTGTTTCGCGCGCTGGCCTAGTTGAATTAAATCCAAAATATTTTCCTCTATAATTTTTTCTTGGCTGGTCAGCCGTTAATCTTGCATCATGACTAAATCGTCACGGTGGATGATCTCTGAGCCATAATCATGCCCAAGAACTTCACCAATTTCTTTGCTGTGCATACCTTGAATTTGCAGCATATCTTCACTGGAATATTTAACTAAGCCTTTGGCAATGAGAGTGCCTGATTGATTCACAATACGCGCGACTTCGCCACGTGCGAACTCACCGTTGACCTCTGTCACCCCTTTTGCCAGTAGACTGCTGCCTTTACGTTGCAACGCATTCACTGCGCCATCATCGATAACAATGTCACCAGAGGCAGCAGGGCCTGCCAATATCCAACGTTTTCGGTTTTCTAAAGATTCAGGCAAAGGAAGGAAACGTGTACCACAAGGAGAAGAGGAAACACTCTCTAAAATTACATTATCGGCACTGCCTGCGGCAATGATAACTTCAATCCCAGAACGTCTGGCAATGTCAGCGGCTTGCAGTTTAGTTGCCATACCACCAGTGCCTAGGGTCGTGCCACTGCCACCGGCAATTTTAATCAAGGTTTCATCAATGGTAGAGACTTCACGAATCAATTTCGCATCAGGGTTGCTTCGAGGATCGGCGGTAAATAAACCCGGCTGATCGGTCAGCAAAACCAAAGTATCAGCGCCACATAAAATGCCCACCAATGCCGATAGGTTGTCATTGTCCCCCACTTTGATTTCGGTTGTGGCAACCGCATCATTTTCATTCACGATTGGAATAATATTGTGTTCAACTAGCGTATTAATCGTATCGCGGGCATTTAAGAAACGCTCTCTGTCTTCAAGGTCGGCGCGAGTCAATAACATCTGCCCTATCTTCAAATTGTAGATAGAGAAGAGAGATTCCCATACTTGGATTAGATGTGACTGACCGACAGCAGCTAGCAGTTGTTTGGTGGCCATTGATTTAGGCAGACTGGGGTGACCCAATTGTTCTCGACCTGCGGCAATCGCACCAGAAGATACCAACACTAAGTGATAACCACGTTGTTTCAATTCAGCGCACTGGCGGACTAATTCGACCATGTGAGCGCGATTAAGATATTGAGAACCGCCAGTTATTACACTAGTGCCTAGTTTTACAACAACTGTCTTAGCTTGCATTTGTTACTCATTCATATTGATAAAGGAGCTTCTTTTTTAACAAGCTAAGCACAGTTTCACAAGCAAAAAAGCAAAAAGGCACCCTAAGGTGCCTTTATTCTCAAGTTTTCATTAAGCTACAGCTTCAGAATCCTCATGAAGCTCAAACTCAAATGCAAACTGTTCGCTCAGCTGAGCTTGAATTTTGCTTTGAAAAACAGACTGAGTACGTTTCACTTCTGCTTCGGCTGCCGCTGGTAATTTTTCATCAATCCAAGCGCCTGATGCATTGTATTTGCCATGATGAAAATGCGCGATACAGGTTGAGCCATCTTCTTGTTTTTCAAGCTCCATCCACCAGCCCCAAAACTCACGACATTCAGGTGACTTTTTATCATCGACGCATACGGATAGGCAATCAAACAAAAATAAATTTGGCTGACATTCTGACTCACGTAAATACGGACCGATCGCTTTAAGCTTAGCGATCATACGATGATAAGTTGGTTGCTTCCCTAGCATAATAACTCCATTTTTTATTATTTTTCGTTCGCAACAATAGAGTGCGATACGTTTTATTGTTGCTCATCAGTTACATAAGCAGGAGTCATAGTGCCATTAAATTAACATTGTTGTCACGATTTTAATTCATTTAACAACCAGTCAACCGCCAAATCTAACGATTTTTGATAACCTTGGCTCAAATTCTTAGAAGGAACTTTTACCGCTTGCCCCACTTTGCTCGACATTGAGATCAGCTTATTGTCGCTATGAGGTGCAATAGGGTCGCCATCTAAAGAGATAGCCAGCAAAGGAACGTTAGTGCGTCTTGAAGCCAGTAAACCTTGCGTTTTTAAAGACCATGCCGACATTTGTCCGGCTAAACTTTTAATATCAACGGGTGATTTGCCTAATCGAGATCCTAAAACATCTAAATACATTTTAGGCATGCTTGCGACTTTATCAGGAGAAGCCAAAATATCATGCACTGGAGCGCCGATAGTGACACACGCCTTAACGCGACTTTGCTCTAAAAAGCTTAATCTGACTAATGCGTTACCACCAAAGCGAAAACCAAGTAAACCAACATTCCAGTGATCAATAAAAGGGACTTGTGGTAGATGTTCTAGTACCGCTTTGTGCAAACAGCTGGAATCTTCCGATAATGTCCATTTGCTGCTTTTACCGATCGATGGCATATCTATGGTTAGCATCGCAAACTCATTCGGTGCGAGGTAATCTAAAAACAGTTTCCACATATCCGTTTGTAAGCTATCAAGACCTGCACACACAACCACAACCGGCAGTGGACGCTCAGTGTGTGGCAAATGCAAATTCGCCTGAATGGTTTTGCCTTTGTACGGTACATTAATTTGCTTGAACACGTATTTACTTAAACGTGATGCTTCATCGTAGGCTTTATTGGCCAGCACTTGAGCTTGTGACGCTAAGTTATCGCCTTTAATGTGTGGATAGGCGGCGATGCTAAAATACAAGCTCGCTTTGTACAGAGCGAGAGCCGCTTCGTCGCCTTTTAAATCATTAGCGTGACGTTGATGCGTCATGGCGGCCTGAGTCCACTCATAGGCCCAGTTTCCCGAACGAAAACCGGTCACTGTATCCAACCACTCATCGGTAGAACGGGAGTGTGTTGATGAAGAGATGCGGGCTAACACTTGTTCCTGCTCGATGGGATCAGCACCTTGCCAAATCCACTGCAAACGACGCAGGTTGCGATACCAAGATTGTGCCGGCTTATCTTCAAGCAAACTTAAACTGCTTGGCATATATTGAGTCAAGCACGACGTTTCTTTGGCTTTTAGATGTTTGGTAAACAGTTTTTCAGAAAGGTTCTTATTGTTGTCATCATTCATAAAGGGGCGTCTACATGTTGAACTTATCACTAAGCATAAACAAAAAATGCCTCTAATATAGAGGCATTTTACATAAAATTTATTTTGCGACTTCTAGCAAAAGGTCAATAACCTTAATTACTTGCGTTTGCGATTGATAGGTTCAACAAACGTTAGCTGCATGTCCCAAGGTTGCTCAATCCAGGTTTCCTGTTCAATATCGACAACATAGTCATCTAATAGATCAGCGCCAGAAGGTTTTGCACAAACCGCAATCAATTTAGCTTTAGGGTACATTTCACGTAATTTACGTGCTGTATCGCCACTATCAACTAAATCTTCAACGATAAGGAAGCCTTCACCATCACCCTCAGGAGCTTTGAGAACGCTCATATCACGTTGGTGATCATGGTCGTAACTTGAGATACAAATAGTATCCACATAACGAATACCTAATTCGCGAGCAAGGATAGCAGCAGGGACTAAACCACCACGGCTAACACCCCAAATTCCTTTCCATTGTTCAGCAGGCATTTGACGCGCAGCAAGTTCGCGACAGTTGGTCTGCATTTCATCCCAAGTAATGATGTGTTTTTTTGGCATAACGGGTAAACCTATTTAAGACTAATTAACCGGCAAAAGCATATTTTAATATAAAGATAGCTGACATAATCCACACACTTACAGATACATCGCGCCCTTTACCGCTTAACAATTTTATTGCAGCGTAAGAAATAAAGCCTAATGTAATGCCCTCTGCAATAGAGAATGTTAGCGGCATTAGCAAGCAAGTGACTACAACAGGGGCTGCTTCTGTAATATCACTCCAGTCGATATTTACCAGACCAGATAGCATTAAGATAGCTACATAAAACAGTGCGCCAGCTGTCGCATAAGCCGGAATCATACTAGCTAATGGAGAAAACAGCAAAGCCAATAGGAAAAGTACGCCAACAGTCACAGCAGTTAAACCAGTACGACCACCCGCAGCAACACCCGCTGTAGACTCAACGTATGACGTTGTGTTTGATGTACCAAGCAAAGCACCAAAAGAAGTTGCTGTTGAATCAGCAAGTAACGCTTTATTTAGACGAGGCAGCTTGCCATCTTCTTTAATTAAGTTCGCTTTAGTTGCCACACCAACCAGCGTACCGGCGGTATCAAACAAATCCACAAACAAGAATGCAAACACAACCGAGATCATGCCCACTTCAAATACACCGGCAAAATCCAACTGCATAAAGGTAGGCGCTAAGCTTGGCGGTGGAGCCATAATACCGTGATATTGAACGTCACCGAAAATCATGCCTAAAACAGTGACACAAAGGATAGCAATCATAACCGCGCCGCTTGTTCCACGATGAACAAGTGCAATGGTAATAAAGAAGCCAACCGCCGCTAAAATAGCGTGTAGGCCTGTGATATCACCCAAAGAAACCAAAGTTGCTGGGTTATCAACGACGATACCGGCATTTTTAAGACCGATAAAGGCAAGGAAAAGACCGATACCAGCAGAGATACCAGTACGCAGTGACATAGGGATTGAGTTAATGATCCATTCACGGATGCGGCATAGGCTCAGTAGAACAAACAAAATACCAGACATGAATACTGCAGCTAGCGCCACTTGCCATGTGTAACCCATTCCTAGCACAACACCATAAGTAAAGAAGGCATTTAGCCCCATACCTGGTGCTTGGGCAATCGGATAGTTAGCGTATAGACCCATCACAAAACAGCCAATTGCAGCAGCCAAACACGTTGCTACAAAAACAGCTCCGTGATCCATACCTGTTGCTGACAACATTGTTGGATTAACAAAAATGATGTAAGCCATTGTCAGGAAGGTAGTGATACCTGCAATGATTTCCGTGCGAACCGTTGTACCATGTTCACGTAGTTTGAATAGCTTCTCCAGCATTATCAATTCCTAAAAATATATAAAAGTAAACGTTTGCGTAAATAAATTGGCGTGAATTATAGAGAGTAACATGACGAAATACCATACTGCTTCGTCTATTTCTTTAATGAACACACATTCCTTATTTATTTCACATGCAACCATACGCACTAAGCCATTGATATTAATAAATATATTTTGACTAAATCCAAACAATTAATTTGTGCGTTTTTTATACTCCTTAAAATCTTTCATCGCATTAGCAGCAATTATTTAAGGATGTAGCACATAAAAACCCCCTATTCGCCTCTCTACTCCTCCCAGAGCAACTAAAGTGCAAGATTTACAATTTGAAATGAGTATGCTTTTCATTTTAAAAGTAGAAACTGCAGGCGAAAAAAAAGCCGTTCCAGATGGACGGCTTATGAAATCAGTAATTAATTTCCAATATATCAGGGGTGAACCGAAGTTCAATCACATGCTTAAAAACCCTATTACAGGGTTGAAACTGTAGATACATAATAATCTCGACCAACAAGTCCAAAAGTTACACATCTATAATCTCAAGGCTAACCAGTTGAAAAACAACAAGTTTGCGCTTTAATTTAGCATTGGTACAGACCAAATAATGAGTGGGGTGACTCACAGAAGGGTGGTCTGTATCGACAGGAAATATATTACCAATACTGTAATTTAATTACAAGTATATTTATTCAAAAGCGTCAATTTTTCCATTTAGTGCAATTTACGAGCTTGTTTCTGTAATTTAATTTCACCAGTAAAATAAATTAACTAAATACACATTGATTGCAATAAATTAACAACTCACTATAAGCTGACATCACAAACCTTACTTTGCCTGTGCAACCCTAGCAGTGAGTGATATCCTAACCCCATTAAACTGAGCTATATCAATGCCAGTCAATGTACCGTCTGTAAAGACAGTACTTATAAGCATGAAGGAGTATCACCATGTCCACATTTCTTAGCGAGATCACTGCGCAAACGCAAAACCCGATCTGGCCATTTTTCGATAAAATTTGCTCTATCCCTCACCCATCAAAACATGAGCAAGCACTTTCTGACCACATTGTAGAGTGGGCAAAAGCACAAGGTCTGGCGGTGAAATCCGATAGCGCTGGTAATCTGTTTATCAAAAAACCCGCTACCGCAGGCATGGAAAACAAAAAAGGGGTGGTACTACAAGCGCACCTCGATATGGTTCCGCAAAAAAACGAAGATACCGAACACGACTTTACCCTCGATCCTATCCTTCCTTATATTGATGGTGAATGGGTAACAGCAACTGGCACTACCCTTGGCGCTGATAACGGTATTGGCATGGCATCCTGTCTTGCTGTACTAGCCGCAACAGATATTGAGCATGGCCCAATTGAAGTACTGCTGACTATTGATGAAGAAGCAGGGATGACAGGTGCATTCGCTCTTCAAGAAGGTTGGCTAGAAGGTGACATCCTACTTAATACCGATTCAGAGCAAGAAGGCGAAGTCTACATGGGCTGTGCTGGCGGTATTGACTCTAGTCTTGAATTTGACGTGCAACGTGAAGCAATTCCGGAAGGTTTTGTTGCGAAAAAACTGATTTTAAAAGGCTTAAAAGGCGGTCACTCTGGTTGTGATATTCACACAGGCCGTGGCAATGCTAACAAACTGCTGGCTCGCTTCCTTGCCGATCACGCTTTGCAACTTGACCTAAAATTGATTGATTTCAATGGTGGTAGCCTGCGCAACGCTATTCCTCGTGAAGGCTCTGTTACTCTCGCCGTTGCAACGCAAAACATTGGCAAATTAGCAACAGCACTTACCGAATACACCAAGACCTTAACCGCTGAGTTAGGTGCTATTGAAACGACTATTGCGACTTTCATTGAAGATGTAGAAGCGCAGTTCGGTGTATTCTCTGAGCAAAGCCAGCAAGCGTTAATTGCCGCGCTAAATGCATGCCCGAATGGCGTAATCCGCATGAGTGATGCGATTGAAGGTGTGGTTGAAACCTCGCTAAACCTTGGCGTGATTACGACCGAGCAAGATAAAGTGACTGCGCTGTGCTTGATTCGTTCTTTAATTGATTCAGGTCGTCGTCAAGTCGAAAGCATGCTCACTTCTGTGGCAACTTTGGCTGGCGCAAAAGTGACTTTCTCTGGCGCTTACCCTGGCTGGAAACCGGATGCAAATTCAGAAATCATGGCGGTATTCCGCGATATGTATCAGCAAGTATACGGACACATCCCTAACATTATGGTTATCCATGCCGGTTTAGAGTGTGGCCTATTCAAAAAGCCTTACCCGAATATGGATATGCTGTCGTTTGGCCCGACTATCCGCTTCCCTCACTCACCGGATGAAAAAGTAAAAATTGATACCGTTGATCTTTACTGGGAACAAATGGTCAATCTACTCAAACACATTCCAAACAAAGGTTAGTTAAGCGCTTAGCTATACTTAACTATGCCCTTAAACGACAAAAGCCGAGCAATGCTCGGCTTTTTCTATTCTATAACCAACACTAAGCTTTCGTTGCTGCTAGCTCTTGCAGTTGTGCAAGTGTCGTTTCTGCGACCAAGTCACCATTGTAGTAATAGCTAACTTTCTCACCATCGCGCACACCTTCAATCAGTGCTTTTTCACCATTATTATAAGTGACATTCATTTGCACTGTATTAGCATCAATCGCTTCAAACGTCGATGATTCAACCTGACGCATACTAATAGGATCTAGTGGCGCTTCGGTAAGTGATGGGTCAAGATCATCGTTCATGTTGTACATAGTTTCAACTTTTGAGTCGAAGATATGCGGCTTGCCATTTAGCGGGTTTTTGCCTGCCCAGAATTCGATGGAGTTGAAGATCAATGTATCGGCAGCTACTGACAAAGCATACGCAGGTGCAAGTAGCATGTTCACACCACCACGAGCATAACGGTTATCCACCACTTCAAGGTTAAACTTCATCACGTAACCTGTTACTGCGTTGCTACCAATACAACCGGTCAGCGATGCAGCTAGCACAGCGGCGCCAATGGCTTTCAAACAAAATTTTCTCATACAAACAATCCCTTATTAGAGCATAGAAAAATTAATTAGCTCTATTAAGGTAGTTCACTATTAAACCTTTGCCATTGAAAAATAAGAAATATTTACATTTTTATTCACATTGCATGACCCGATCGCATTTATAAAAAAAGCGACCGTTAAGGTCGCTTATTAAATAATGTTGCTATGGCTTAGCTATTAGCCGATGTTCTTACGAACGTTACGGAACATGCGCATCCAAGCAGAATCTTCGCCCCAAGACTCAGGAGCCCAAGAGTTTGCCACAGTTCTAAATACACGCTCTGGGTGAGGCATCATGATAGTGACACGGCCATCTGCGGTTGTTAGACCTGTGATTGCGTTTGGTGAACCGTTCGGGTTGTTCGGGTATTGCTGAGTCGCGTTACCGTTATTATCAACGTAACGAAGCGCAACCGTACCAGAGTTCTCAATCGCATTCAGGTGAGCTGAGTCTTTCACTTCTACGCGGCCTTCACCGTGAGAAACAGCGATTGGCATGCGAGAGCCAGCCATACCATCAAAGAATACAGAGTCCGATTTTTGCACTTCAACCAAGCTAAAGCGAGCTTCAAAACGCTCAGATTCGTTGCGTACAAAGCGCGGCCATAAGTCAGCACCCGGAATCAACTCTTTAAGATTGGATAGCATCTGACAACCGTTACATACACCTAATGAGAAAGTGTCTTGACGGTTGAAGAAACCAGCAAATTGGTCACGAGCTTGCGCATTAAACAATACAGACTTAGCCCAACCTTCACCTGCGCCCAATACGTCACCATAAGAGAAGCCACCACAAGCCACTAGGCCTTGGTATTCTTCAAGTACCGCTTGACCGGTTAAGATATCGCTCATGTGGATATCCACAGAATCGAAACCAGCACGGTCAAAAGCAGCCGCCATTTCCACGTGAGAGTTCACGCCTTGCTCACGCAAGATAGCCATCTTAGGTTTAACGCCAGTAGCAATGTAAGGCGCTGCGATATCTTCGTTTACGTCAAAAGTAAGATCCACGTTCAGACCTGGGTCTGAGTTGTCTTTCTTGGCGGCAAACTCTTGGTCAGCACACACAGGGTTATCACGCAGTGCTTGCATCTTATGCGTAGTTTCAGCCCAGATAGTACGTAGCTCAGTACGTGAACGGTCAACAACGGCTGCGCCGTGAGCGTAGATTTCTACTTTATCGGTTGCTTCAACTGTGCCGATAACATGAGAACATGCTTCTAGGCCGTTACTTGCCAGTACAGTGCGAACAAAGTCTAGGTCGCTATTGTTAACTTGAACAACTGCGCCTAACTCTTCGTTAAATAGTGCCGCTAGAACGTCTTCGCCAAGCTCAGAGATATCCGCTTTCACGCCACAGTGACCGGCAAATGCCATCTCTGCAAGCGTAACAAATAAACCGCCATCGCCTTTATCGTGGTAAGCCACTAGCTTGTCATCACGAACCAAGGTTTGCATTGCATCGAAGAAGCCTTTTAGCTGCTCTGCGTTGTCAACGTCAGCTGGCTTGTCGCCCAGTTGTTTGTACACTTGCGCTAGCGCTGTTGCGCCTAAACGGTTTTTACCGTTACCAAGGTCAACCAATACTAGGCTTGATTCGCCTTTGTCAGTGCGTAGCTGAGGAGTCACAGTCTTACGAACATCTTCAACACGACCAAATGCCGTAATTACTAGTGAAAGAGGAGAAGTCACTTCTTTGTCTTCGCCGTTTTCATTCCACTTAGTCTTCATTGACATTGAGTCTTTACCCACAGGGATAGTTAGACCCAGCGCAGGACATAGCTCTTCGCCTACCGCTTTAACCGCTTCGTAAAGACCCGCGTCTTCACCAGGGTGACCTGCTGGAGACATCCAGTTAGCCGAAAGCTTAATGCGTTTAATATCGCCGATATCAGTACCTGCGATGTTAGTTAGAGACTCACCTACCGCCAAACGTGCAGATGCGCCAAAGTCTAGCAGAGCAACCGGAGTACGCTCACCGATAGACATAGATTCGCCGTGGTAAGTATCGTAACTTGCCGCCGTTACCGCACAGTTAGCCACTGGAACCTGCCAAGGGCCGACCATTTGGTCACGAGCTACAAGGCCAGTAACGCTACGGTCACCGATGGTGATAAGGAAGGTTTTCTCAGCAACCGTTGGCAAACGCAGTACGCGATCAATGGCTTCGTTTAGCTCAACACCGTCACGGTTGATAGCAGGGCTATCGACTTTTAGCGTTTTCGCATCACGGTACATTTTAGGTGTTTTGCCAAGCAATACATCCATCGGCATGTCAATTGGCATGTTATCGAAGTGAGTATCTTCTAGCGTTAGTTCACGCTCTTCAGTTGCAATACCTACTACAGCGTACGGTGCACGCTCACGCTTACAAATAGCGTCGAAAGTCGCCATGTTTTCATCAGCAACCGCCATTACGTAGCGTTCTTGAGATTCATTACACCAAATTTCAAGAGGGCTCATGCCCGGCTCATCGTTTGGCACGTCACGTAGCTGGAATTTACCGCCACGCTCGCCGTCATCAACAAGCTCAGGAAGTGCGTTTGAGATACCGCCAGCGCCCACATCGTGGATAAAGGCGATTGGGTTTTCTTCACCTAACTGCCAACAGCGGTCAATTACTTCCTGACAACGACGTTCCATCTCTGGGTTTTCACGTTGTACTGAAGCAAAATCAAGATCTTCTGCCGATTGGCCTGAAGCCATAGAAGAGGCCGCGCCGCCGCCAAGGCCAATGTTCATCGCAGGGCCGCCAAGAACAATCAGTTTTGCGCCCACTGGAATTTCACGTTTTTGCACGTGCTCGTCACGGATGTTACCCATGCCACCTGCCAACATAATCGGCTTGTGGTAACCACGGATTTCTTCACCGGCGTGAGACGTCACTTTTTCTTCGTAAGTACGGAAGTAACCCAATAGGTTTGGACGACCAAATTCGTTGTTAAATGCTGCGCCACCTAGTGGGCCTTCAGTCATAATATCCAACGCGGTTACGATGCGACCTGGTTTACCAAAGTCCGTTTCCCAAGGCTGTTCAAAACCAGGAATGCGTAGGTTAGATGTGGTAAAGCCCACTAAACCTGCTTTTGGTTTACCACCAATACCGGTTGCGCCTTCATCACGAATTTCGCCGCCAGAACCGGTAGAAGCACCCGGCCAAGGAGAAATAGCGGTTGGGTGGTTATGAGTCTCAACCTTCATTAAGATGTGCGCATCTTCATGATTGTAAGAGTATTGGCGAGTTTCTGGATCTGGGAAGAAACGACCTACTTTAGAACCTTCCATTACCGCTGCGTTATCTTTATAAGCAGACAATACGTGGTCAGGAGTCACTTCCATGGTGTTTTTGATCATTTTGAACAATGACTTGTCTTGCGCGACGCCATCGATTGTCCAATCGGCGTTAAAGATCTTATGACGACAGTGCTCAGAGTTTGCTTGAGCAAACATCATCAGCTCGATGTCGTTTGGATTACGGCCTAGTTTATTGAAGTTCTCAACTAGGTAATCAATTTCGTCTTCAGCTAGTGCAAGACCTAGGGTGATGTTCGCTTCTTCTAGGGCTTTACGGCCACCAGCAAGCAAGTCAACCACAGTGTGTGGCGCAGGTTCTGCAACTGTAAATAACGCTGAAGCTTGTTCCATCTCATTAAAGACCACTTCCATCATGCGGTCATGAATCAATGCTTTCACAGCCTTGATTTGTACTTCATCTAAGGCGACTGATGTCTCAACGTAGTAAGCCGTACCACGTTCTAGACGCTTCACTGTGTCTAGACCACAATTGTGGGCAATATCAGTTGATTTAGATGACCATGGGGAGATGGTGCCAGGGCGTGGAGTCACAAGGAATAAAGTCCCTTGTGGTTCATGTTCTTCGATCGTTGGACCATAGGTAAGCAGTTTTTCTAGCTTATCTGTCTCTGAGGCGTCAAGTTCTGCACTTACGTCTGCAAAATGCATAAACTCAGCATAAATACCTGTAACAGGTAGGCCTTGTTCACGACAAAGTTCTAGTAATTTTTGTACACGAAACTCAGAAAGAGCTGGGGAGCCACGCAAAATTCTCATGTGCTTAGGTCTCTTGATGATGGATTAAAGATAATATTCAAGTAAAAACAATAAGTTATGATTTTTTATTATTTTTACTTCAGTATTGCCTCTGCTGTTTCGGGCGTATTATAAAGCAAATCTTTTTGTGAAGTAACACAAAAAGCAACCGTTTGCGCAAATTTTTGCGTCAAAGGCTTAGTTGAGGATAAATTGCGCCTCATAAAAAATGAAACTTGAGTTAAGTACTTGTTAATACTGTTTCACTTCCCCCTTGATAGTGGGTTTGATATAAAGGCGTATAATTAAAATAATTACCCTCGATTGTTGGAGTGACAAAACACTATGCGCACGTCAGTGTTCACTAAATGGTTAACGAAATTTTGTACATTGGCTATCACCATAGTGACCTTGCTTTCTGTTGTTGGCTGTCAATACGATACCGATACACAAACAGAGCTACAAAAAATCCAAGAACGTGGCGTATTACGTGTCGGCACGCTAAACAATCAGCTTTCCTATTATATTGGCCCCGACGGCCCCACAGGCATGGAGTACGACCTTGCCTCTGCTTTTGCTAATCAATTAGGGGTTCGTCTGGAAATCAAACCCGCTTATCGCCTCTCTGAACTGTTCCCTGCGTTGCAAAATGGTGAAATAGATATCGTGGCGGCTGGGCTCACCCAAGCGCCCAATCGAGTGAAAACATTTCGTGCCGGACCGGCTTACTACTACGTCAGTCAGCAAGTGGTGTATAAAAAAGGCACTTGGCGTCCTCGCAACCTAAAACAGCTTATCGACAGTGGCGAATCCATTACTGTGGTCAAAGGCTCACACTTTCAACAAACCTTGTTGGATTTAGCCAAAACGCACCCCGACCTGAAATACACCATCACCGATAGTTACGATACCAATGATCTGCTAAAACAAGTTTCCACGGGCGAACGTTTATTTACCGTGGTTGACTCTATCGAACTGTCACTTGCGCAGCGCATCTACCCAAATATCGCCTTAGCTTTTGAGCTTACCGAAGATCAACCTACTTCATGGTACTTACCGCGCGGGGTTGATGAGAGTCTATACGCCTTAGTAATCGAGTTTTTTGGCAACATTCACCAAGACGGTCAGTTGCGTCTTATTGAAGAGAAATACTTTGGTCACATCGACGACTTTGATTATGTGGATACTCGCGCCTTTGTCCGCGCACTGGACAGCAAACTGCCAAAATGGGAATCACTATTCCAAAAATACGCTGGCGAGTTTGATTGGCGTTTAGTGGCCGCACTCGCCTATCAAGAATCTCACTGGAACCCTAAAGCTAAGTCTCCAACGGGAGTGCGAGGCATGATGATGTTGACTCTACCTACCGCTAAAAGCGTAGGGGTAAAAGATCGCCTAGATCCAGAGCAATCGATTCGTGGCGGCGTTGAATATCTAAGAAAGATCGTCAATCGAATTCCTGACAGTATCAATCAACATGAAAAAATTTGGTTTGCATTGGCCTCCTATAATGTCGGATATGGTCATGTGATGGATGCTAGACGTATCGCCAAAGCTCAAGGAGCCAATCCCGATCTGTGGAGTGATGTGAAAACCCGCTTACCAAAACTGCGTAAAAAAGGCTATTACGAATACACTCGTTATGGCTATGCCCGTGGTGATGAAGCACTCAACTACGTAGAAAGTATTCGCCGATACTACCAAAGCATCATAGGTCATATTGATCAGCGTGATCATAATAAAGTGGAAACCGGCACTGATGATCTAACCGTCATTGAAGCGCCGCACATGACACATTCAGCAGCCAATACGTCAATGGACAGCGATTCAAAATAGTAATCGCGTCCAAACAGTTGAGATGGTTCACATTTTAAATGTAAATATGCAAGAGCTTGCTTTATTTGAGAGATGTTTCCTTTGCTTGATTTCATATAACGGTAACAATCATCCTCTATATATGAGTACAGCAAACAACAATAATGTGTGTAATTCAAACGTTTGCTGCCGTAAATTTCATAGGAGATTGTTCGTTGAAACTGAAAAGAAAACTGTCAAAGAAGTTATCAAGTGGCACCGTTTCAGCTAACCGTCGTAAGCGTATGCGAGCCAACAATAAGAAGAAGCTTCTTTGGCGAAATCGTTCTTACGTAATGTTAGCTATCTAGTCACACCCGCGCGCAAACATTTGGCACTTAACTAGCGAAATGTTTGCCTAATCCCCTTTCTGCTGCGCCTCTTTTTGTAAACGCTTTAACTCTTTTTGTTCCTTGCGACGTCGTTTAAAAAACGCTTGTAGTTGTTCCCGACACTCTTGTTCTAATAACCCCGATTCAACATCAGCAAAATGATAGGCTGCTTGGCTAGAGAACAAGTCTAATACTGTGCCTGCTGCGCCCGCTTTTAAATCAGGTGCACCAAACACTATGCGCTTTACTCGGCTATGCAATAGTGCGCCTGCACACATTGGGCAAGGCTCTAGTGTCACATATAAGGTAGTGTCTAATAGACGATAGTTTTGCAGTGACTCACCCGCCTTTCTCAAGACTTGGATTTCTGCATGTGCGGTGGCATCGTGCGTGCCGATACAGCGATTCCATCCCTCAGCGACAATTTGATTATCTCGAACCAATACCGCCCCAACAGGAACTTCACCTTCATTTTCGGCATTGCGTGCCAACTCAATAGCACGACGCATAAATTGCTCATCTTGCTCAGAAAACTGGCTTACTTCTACTTCATTCACTGTATTACTCACTCTCTTTACTGCTGTGCTTATTGAGCATGACTCGCCTACCATGTTGTTCCATTATATGAATTGGGGCAAAACTTACCTTGCGCAAGTTGTTCACTCAAAAACTCTATGGCCAATTTTACTTTGGGTGATAAATGCCTATTTTGTGGATAGAGCGCCCAAATGGTCTCTTTTTCTGCACGATAATCTTTTAATAGTTCAAGCAAGCTATGATCTTGCAAATAGCGGGCAACATAAAAATCAGGCAGTTGCACAATACCATTGCCTTGCAATACCGCTTGGGTGAGCACATTACCGTTATTACAACGAAGTCGCCCTTTCATCGTCAGGCTTAGCTTTTTGTTGTTTTCCGTAAAACGCCACGTAGAGGATGAACCCAATAAGCAGGGATAGTCGGTTAGTTGTGCAGGGTGTGTCGGCTTTCCATATTGGGCAATAAATCCAGCCGAAGCACACACATATTGTTGTCGCTCAGTCAGTTTCTTCGCAATCAATGACGAGTCAGGAAGCGTCCCTATACGTATGGCAATATCAAATTTATCGGCAATAAGATCTAAACGTTTATTGCTCAGCTGTAAATCTAATTCTAATTGCGGATAACGGGCAACAAATTGCATTAGCATTGGCGCAATAACACTTTCACCGTAAGTCGTTGGGGCGGTAATTCGCAGACGTCCTATGGGCTGAGAATGCACTTGAGTCACTTCTCTTTCAGCTTCAGCAAGCCCATCAAGTAACATGCGACAATGCTGAGCATAACCTAAGCCCACTTCGGTTACAGAAACGCGGCGAGTCGTTCTTTGTACTAGCTTTACCCCTAAACGAGCTTCTAAAGCAGACAACTTACGGCTCACTTGCGCCACGGATGTATCTAGCATTTGCGCCGCTTTAGTAAAACTCTCGCTATCCGCCACTGCGACAAATTCTTCAATGCCTTCCCACTGCGACATTATTACACCTGCGTAAAAGTGATTTTCATAAAGGCTAGTTTATCACTTCAAAAGAAACAATATAATCGTCCCTATAGTCTAAAGTTTTAATTCATACGTTCGCCAATAGGAAACCATCATGACCAAGACGACCACTGACCAATTTATCAAATCACGCGCCGCTGTTGCATGGGGGCCAAACCAGCCACTGAAAATGGAAGAAGTGGATGTGATGCTGCCTAGAAAAGGCGAAGTTCTGGTTAAGATTATCGCCACCGGCGTCTGTCATACCGATGCCTTTACTCTATCGGGTGACGATCCTGAAGGCATCTTCCCTTCAATTTTGGGGCATGAAGGTGGAGGCATTGTGGAAATGGTTGGTGAAGGGGTGACGAGCGTTGCGGTTGGCGATCACGTCATTCCTCTGTATACCGCAGAATGTGGTGAGTGTAAGTTCTGTAAATCAGGAAAAACCAACCTTTGCCAAGCGGTTCGAGAGACACAAGGTAAAGGCCTAATGCCCGATGGCACCACGCGCTTTTACAAAGATGGACAACCTATTTATCACTATATGGGATGCTCAACTTTCTCTGAATTTACCGTATTGCCTGAAATTTCACTGGCTAAGGTCAACAAAGAGGCGCCTCTTGAAGAGGTCTGTTTATTAGGTTGCGGCGTCACTACAGGTATGGGAGCGGTGCTCAATACCGCCAAAGTTGAAAAAGGCGACAACGTGGCAATC
Organism: Vibrio halioticoli NBRC 102217; assembly: GCF_000496695.1. GTDB lineage: Bacteria > Pseudomonadota > Gammaproteobacteria > Enterobacterales > Vibrionaceae > Vibrio > Vibrio halioticoli. The sequence continues at coordinate 67,194 of NZ_BAUJ01000020.1, read as the reverse complement.
TTTGGTCTAGGTGGCATTGGCCTTTCCGCTATTATTGGCGCAAAAATGGCAGGCGCAAACCGCATCATTGGCGTTGATATTAATGAAAGTAAATTTGAGCTGGCTAAACAGCTTGGCGCGACCGATTGCATCAACCCTAAAAATTTCGACAAACCCATCCAAGATGTGATTGTTGAGATGACCGATGGCGGCGTGGAGTATTCATTTGAATGTATCGGCAATGTCGATGTAATGCGCTCTGCACTCGAGTGTTGTCATAAAGGTTGGGGGGAATCTGTGATTATTGGCGTGGCTGGCGCAGGGCAAGAAATCTCCACTCGCCCATTCCAGTTAGTCACAGGTCGTGTATGGCGCGGCAGTGCCTTTGGCGGAGTAAAAGGCCGCTCTGAATTGCCAGAAATTGTTGAGCGTTATATGGCGGGTGAATTTGGCCTGCAAGATTTCATTACTCACACCATGGGTTTAGAAGATATCAATGAAGCTTTTGAGCTGATGCACAAAGGTGAAAGTATCCGCACTGTGATACATTTTGATAAATAGGTCTTTCTTTTTGGCGCTGTACATTATTCATTAATCGCAGCGCCTTTTCTTATTATTAGAAAGCAATATTACTACAGGAAACACTATGTCCATCCAACTTCTCAGTCAAAATACCGTGTTTGGTGGACTCCACCAGCGATACACCCATCAAGCACACTCAACCCATACTCAAATGACCTTTGCCATTTTTTTGCCACCACAAGCACAGCAACAAGCGGTGCCCGTGCTGTATTGGCTATCAGGCTTAACTTGTAATGACGAAAACTTTATGCAAAAAGCAGGAGCATTTCGTAAAGCCGCAGAATTAGGCATCGCCATTGTTGCGCCAGATACTAGCCCTAGGGGAGATAATGTTGCAGATGATGCTGAGCAGGCCTATGACTTAGGTTTAGGCGCAGGCTTTTATCTTAATGCCACTCAAGCGCCTTGGGATAAACACTATCGAATGTATTCTTATATTGTTGATGAACTGCCAGCACTCATTGCAGAGCACTTCCCTATCACCGATAAAAAATCACTCGCAGGGCACAGCATGGGCGGTCATGGCGCATTGACCATCGGCTTAAAAAACCCACATCAATATCAGTCTATTTCGGCGTTTAGCCCTATCACAAACCCAACAGAATGCCCGTGGGGCATCAAAGCATTTTCTCATTATCTGGGTAATGACCAAAGTACATGGGCCGAATATGATGCGTGTAAACTGCTCGCCAAACACGGCAGTCGTTTACCTATCCTGATTGACCAAGGTGATGCGGATGGCTTTTTAGAAGAGCAACTCAAGCCTAATCACCTTATCGATGTTGCCGCACAGCAAGACATCGACTTTGAACTGCGTATGCAAGCGGGTTATGACCATAGCTACTTTTTCATATCTAGCTTTATCGATGATCACTTACATTTTCACGCCAAACATTTGTAGCAGCACAGCTTCTTTTTAAACATAAAAAACCCGCTATGCAACATAGCGGGTTTTATTTTTAGAATCAGCTTATCGCAACGCTTACATTGTGTAAGTGTAAGGTGCTTGAATACCTAGCGGAATACCCAGTGCCCAGTAAGCAAGCAAGAATATTGTCCAACCAATCAGCATGGCAATGGAGAATGGCATCATCAGTGACGCAAGCGTACCAATACCCGTATTCTTCACATATCGCTGACAGTACACCACCACTAGCGGGAAGAACACCATCAATGGTGAGATGATATTCGATACTGAATCACCTACACGATAAGCCGCTTGAGATAGCTCAGGAGAAATCCCTACCGCCATCAACATAGGTACAAGGATAGGACCAATCAATGCCCATTTCGCCGATGCAGAACCTACCAGTAAGTTCACCATTGCGGTAAGCAAAATCATACCCACAACTGTCGCTTCACCTGGAAGGTTCATCGCTTTTAGGCCTTCCGCGCCATATAGCGCAAGCATAGTACCAATGTTAGATTGACCAAATGCCACTAGGAACTGCGCACAGAAGAATGACATCACCATGTAAGCACCCATAGTGTTCATGGTGTCAGACATCGACTTAATCACATCATTACTGCTAGAGAACTTACCGACTACGCGACCATAAACGATGCCAGGGATGATAAATAGGATAAAGATCAGTGGCACAATCGACTGCATGATAGGTGCAGAGAATGCAGTAATTTCACCTTCTGGCGAACGTAACGCCGAGTTTTCAGGCATGATAGCAAACACTAATAGTGCTATACCTGCCATCATTGACCAGCCAGCATATTTAAATGCTTTTGACTCAAGCTCTGTCATAGAACCCAAATCAGGCGCTTCTTCTGCATCTTCATCAACATTTGTTGTGGCGTTTAAACGCGGTTCGATAATGCGCTCAGTCACAAACCAACCAATAGCAACAATCAACACCGAAGATAGACCAGTAAAGTAGATGTTAGCCAGTGGGTTAACAATATACTCAGGGTCTAATACGTTTGCTGCAGTCTGCGTGAAACCAGCCAGTAGCGGGTCGATACCAGAGGGAATAAAGTTAGCAGAGAACCCCCCTGATACGCCCGCAAACGCTGCTGCAATACCCGCCAATGGATGGCGACCTGCCGCATGGAAAATGATACCGCCTAATGGGATAACTAATACATAACCTGCATCTGCGGCTGTGTGAGACACAATAGCTACAAGGATCAGCATTGGCGTTAACAGTTTTGCTGGCGTAAAGCTCAGCATTTTTTTCAGGCCAGTAGTAATAAAGCCTGAAGAGTCAGCAACACCTACACCCAGCATTGCCACTAAAACGATACCTAGCGGTGCAAAACCGGTAAAGGTTGTGACCATATTGGCTAAGAAACTGGCTAACGCATCACCGGTTAAAAGGTTTGTAATTTCAAGAGGATTACCAGTGCGTGGGTTAACTAAGTCAAAAGAAACATTCGATAGCAAGGCTGAAGATACCCAAACTATAATTAATGCCCAAAAGAATAAAATTGCGGGATCAGGGATCTTATTACCTGCTTTTTCAATCAGGTTTAAGAAGCGATCCATTCCACCTTGTTTAGGTGTAGCTGTATCAGCTAATTGGTTGCTCATTGGATTACCACCGTATGACGTTACAACAATGTAAAACCGTTAAATATAGGTCTTATTTTTATTAAGGCGGGCATTCTAACTAATTAGTCAGACAAAAACAGAATCTAAGTTTGCAAAATGTGCTATTTGGCAGAAGTTTTGCATATTAAAAACAACTGCAAAACAAATAAAAACACAGACGCCAATAAACAAAAACAGCATAGCAACCTTTTGTTTACTTGTATTCAGCTCGCTTATGAATTTCATCCCATAAAGAAAATTTATCATTAACAAAAAATACACATTCCTATTGTTTGAATGCGACCCAAGTAGATAAGGATAAGCTCTGTTGGCGACGCCATGGATCAGTCCAACTGGCTGAAACTGTAATGTGCGTACCTGATATTCCTAGCGATGAAACTGCATATTGTTTCTGACTGGATATTTGAAATTCTGCTATTTGTAGAGTGCTACTGGCGTGCTCATTTTCGAGCGCTATGCTCTCACCTGTTAATACTTCTAATCGGTGTAACTCTAGCCTGTTCTCAACAACATTTAATACTTGTAGACTTTGCTCAGCGAATTTGACTTCTCGCTGTATAAATACGCTACCTTCTATCAGCAACACAGACAACAGCGAAACCAAGGCGCTGGCGGTAAGCACCTCTAATAAGCTAAAGCCGGCTTGCACTTTAGATGCGAAATTAGAAATCACGCCAACTCCCTTGAAGCCAACTTCGCTTAGCAAACTTAACTCTGGCCTCTTGCAGGCTGTACGTATTTTCAAGCACCAGCAATTCGGCTTGGCTTGTATCCATAGGTTCAGCAAGATGCAGCTGTAATCCTCCATCAATGCTTAACGTCCCTTGCATAACCACAGTTTGTGTAGACTCTGTTTGTTGCCAAATAGCCAATATTCCGCGCAATGTACCCGAAACCATCAGCTCAATAGAGTCACCGACAAACAGTAAGTTGAGCGGAGCTTGCTGAGATCTAGCAACAACTTGTTGCCACTGCATAAGATTGATAGCGCAACTGCCTTCTATCACGATATCTGTACTGGCGGTTTGGGTTAAATAAGTCAGCAGCTCATTGCCGCAGCTTTGTTTGGATGTCACCTCTAGAGTGCTCCCCCACCGCGGCTGTAATAATGCAATATCGTTATAAGCATAAAATGACAGTAATGCCGAAGGCTCAACTAAGCTCGAGGTTGCAGTAAATGCACTATCAAGAGCAAAGTTACTTATCACGGCGTAGTCTTGCTCCATATCGCCAAATTGAATAACGGCACTGGTGGCAATGCTCTCTTTATGCGCTTCAATTTTATATTGATTAGCAGCTTGTTGTGGCTCAATTACAACCTGCACTTCAGCGTCATTATCACATTCGTTGTTAGGTAAGTTTTGTATCACGCTTAAATGCACCGCCTGACAATTGAGCATGGATTCCAACTCCCAATCCAAACTAGCTCGGCTTTGATACATATGAGACTGCCCACTTAATGCGTTAGCAAGATAGCGAGCGTTATCCAGCGCCAAAAAGCCTAATACAAACAACAAACTTAAAACCGTTAACAACACATAACCTTTATTCGAGTGCATTGCCTTACTCATCAGTCGAGAATTCAATATTGCGCGAAGCAACCAGCACCTGATGAGTTACAGAGGACTCGCCTTTAATTGCAATGCCGTATTCAATATCAATCAAGTGTTCAGCGGAACCTAAGCCTATAACGTCCAATTGCCTAAAAGAAAGAAGTTTGTCATTTAGCATCGAGTAATTGATATTTTCTGAGCAGGTTTGCGCGAGAGGTTGCGGTGCGTCAGTAGAGTCTGCGCAGTATTTGAGTTTGTATTGCGCAGCGTCGCGCCAAATCAGTATTCGGCGATAACCTCCTTGTTCATCTTGATAACCCAGCCCCAACTTGGATGCTTCGATATAGGTCGATGCCAACTGCTGATACCCCGCACGACGGACTTCCCCGCGTAAATAGCTGGCAAGATAGTGGCTTTCGATAAAACGTTGTGTGTGCTTAATTTGTTGGGCTAGTAATTGTTGTTGATGGACAAGTAAGGTGCACACTGCAACCAACAACACGCTTGATAACCCTAAGCTCAATACGAGTTCAAGTAACGACAGCCCCTGCTGACAGCGATACATTAAAGTGCGGCGCGAACATACATAATTAACAGGCGGGATAACCATAGGCTCGCTCCTCAATTGCGCAGATACGCATTCGGCCAGTGATATCGTGGAAGATAACTTTAACTCGTGGTTCGTCATTGAGCCCAATACTGATATTGCCATTACCGTAAGGTCTACCAGTTACGCCACTAAAACGAAGCGTACTAAAAGTAGTGGTAATAGAGATGTCAGCAAGAGTTTGCGGATGGAGCGCGCCATTGAACAATGACTCTGAATTACGCTCACTACTATCTGTGTGTAGCGCAAATAATTGCTGCGAGTTAGACGAGGCAGTATGCAGCCACAGATCTTTTTTCATGCCATACGCACTATCGCTGGCGCTGGTTAATAGTCCATGCACTTGAGCGGCAGCGGCTTTTATTTTTTGCTGGGCGAGTTGCTCAGCAATCGAAGAGACAGTCCATTGCCCTACTATTCCGAGCAAAAGGCAACACACTAAAACCTCTAATATTGAGAAACCATAAGATGTTGTTTTCATCTGCCAAGCGTAGTGCACAACTCTTGGCAATTATTAATGCTGCTAACGCCTTTGGAGGGAACTCGCAAGCCGTCATACTTTTATAGACGATTTTTAGGCACAAAAAAGCCAACACTAGGTTGGCCTTTATTTGTACGCTTTTTACTGCAAGCATGTTTACTGCGAGCTATTACTTTTAATTAGCTAGTCAGGTCGTCAAAGAATTTCTTAACACCATCGAAGAAACCTTTCGATTTAGGCTTATGCTTGTTGGCAGCATCACCGCCACAAGACTCTTCAAACTCTTTAAGCAGTTCTTTTTGACGAGCATTTAGCTTCACAGGCGTTTCCACCACTAGCTTCACAATCAAGTCACCTTGTGGACCGCCACGTACGCCTTTCACACCTTTGCCACGCATACGGAACATACGGCCCGTTTGTGTTTCCGCCGGTACTTTTAGGCTTACTCGACCATCTAAGGTTGGTACTTCAACTTCGCCACCCAGAGCGGCCATAGTAAAGCTAACAGGGACTTCACAATACAAGTTGCTGCCGTCACGTTCAAAGATGTGGTGCTCTTTAACATGTACTTGTACATATAAGTCACCGGTTGGAGCGCCGTGCTCTCCCGCTTCACCTTCGCCAGAAAGACGAATGCGATCGCCAGTATCAACACCGGCTGGGATCTTAACGTTAAGTGATTTAGTTTTGTGCTTACGGCCTTCACCGTGACATGAGTTACAAGGATCTTTAATGATCTTGCCTTTACCATGACAGGTTGGACACGCTTGCTGAACCGCAAAGAAGCCTTGACGCATTTGTACTTGGCCGTGACCATGACAAGTGCCACAAGTTTGCGCAGAAGAGCCTTTCTTAGCACCTGTGCCATCACACACGTCACAACCGACTAATGTAGGAACTTCAATTTCTTTCGAACAACCACGAACCGCTTCTTCTAAAGTCAGCTCCATGTTGTAACGTAAGTCAGCACCACGTTGTGCGCGTTGTTGACCACCGCCACGACGGCCGCCACCAAAGATATCGCCAAACACATCACCAAAGATATCGCCGAAGTCACCGCTACCGCCGCCGCCAAAGCCGCCGCCACCGCCCATGCCACCTTGTTCAAAAGCGGCATGACCGTATTGATCGTAAGCTGCGCGTTTTTGAGAGTCTGTTAGAATCTCATACGCTTCTTTCACTTCTTTAAACTTCTCTGCCGATGCTTCATCACCGTGGTTTCTATCCGGGTGGTATTTCATCGCAAGGCGTTTATAAGCTTTTTTGATATCACGCTCAGAAGCATCTCGGGCTACGCCAAGTACTTCATAAAGATCACGTTTAGACATGTGTTTCGTCACCAATTTGTTTACTGTAAACGGAGAGACCGTTTAGTGTTTATATCGATATAGATGGCGGTTCTAGGTTCTAGGTTCTAGGTTCTAAAACTATCATCTATAGCGACAACGCTTTTACAAACAGAAGGGCGTTAAGGTTTCCCTAAACGCCCAACTTCAATATTGAAGAGCAAGCTTTCCCAAGAGGGAAGCTTTACTAAAGAGATCGCTATTTAATTATCTATCGTTAATCAAGCATCGACCTCTTTAATCGGGAAGAATTATTTCTTCTCGTCTTTCACTTCTTCAAATTCAGCATCAACTACGTCGTCGTCTTTAGCTTGCTCTTGGCCTGCATCAGCACCTTGTTGAGCTTGAGCTTGCTGTTGAGCGATTTCCATTAGCTTTTGAGCTGCTGTCATAAGCGCTTGAACTTTAGCGTCGATAGCTTCTTTGTCATCGCCAGACTTAACTTCTTCTAGCTCAGTGATTGCTGCTTCGATCTTAGTTTTCTCGTCAGCTGGAAGTGCGTCACCCGCTTCTTCCATTTGTTTACGAGTACCATGGATCAATTGGTCAGCTTGGTTACGAGTAGTTACTAACTCTTCGAACTTTTTGTCCGCTTCTTTGTTAGCTTCTGCTTCTTGTACCATTTTCTCGATATCGTCGTCGCTTAGGCCACCAGACGCTTGGATAGTGATTTTTTGCTCTTTACCAGTTTGTTTGTCTTTCGCTGATACGTGCAAAATACCATCCGCATCAAGGTCGAAGGTTACTTCGATTTGAGGCATACCGCGTGGTGCAGCTTGGATACCTTCTAGGTTAAATTGACCTAGAGATTTGTTGTAAGACGCTTGCTTACGCTCACCTTGAAGAACGTGGATAGTTACCGCATTCTGGTTGTCTTCTGCTGTAGAGAAAACTTGGTTCGCTTTAGTTGGGATAGTGGTGTTTTTCTCAACTAGCTTAGTCATTACGCCACCCATAGTCTCGATACCTAGAGACAATGGAGTTACGTCAAGAAGTAGTACGTCAGTAACGTCACCCGCAAGTACACCACCTTGAACTGCAGCACCCATTGCTACTGCTTCATCAGGGTTAACGTCTTTACGTGGTTCTTTACCGAAGAACTCAGTTACCTTAGCTTGAACCATAGGCATACGAGTTTGACCACCTACTAGGATAACATCAGTGATGTCGCCTACAGATAGGTCAGCATCCGCTAGAGCAACTTTTAGAGGCTCAAGAGAACGTTGTACTAGGTCTTCAACTAGTGCTTCTAGTTTTGCACGAGTCACTTTAACGTTCATGTGCTTAGGACCAGTCGCATCAGCGGTAACGTAAGGTAGGTTTACGTCAGTTTGAGTAGTAGAAGAAAGCTCAATTTTCGCTTTTTCTGCTGCTTCTTTAACACGTTGCATCGCTAGAGGATCGTGTTTAAGGTCGATACCTTGTTCTTTTTTGAACTCGTCAACCAAGTAGTTGATCATACGAGTATCAAAGTCTTCACCACCAAGGTGTGTGTCACCATTAGTTGCTAGAACTTCAAAGGTTTTTTCGCCTTCAACTTCGTCAATCTCGATGATTGAGATATCAAAAGTACCACCACCAAGGTCATAAACTGCGATAGTGCGATCGCCGCCTGACTTGTCTAGACCGTAAGCTAGAGCCGCTGCTGTTGGTTCGTTGATGATACGTTTAACATCAAGACCTGCAATACGACCCGCATCTTTAGTTGCTTGACGCTGTGCATCGTTGAAGTAAGCAGGAACTGTAACAACAGCGCCAGTTACTTCTTCACCAAGGAAGTCTTCTGCAGTTTTCTTCATTTTTTTCAAGATTTCAGCAGATACTTGAGGAGCAGCCATTTTTTGGCCTCTTGCTTCTACCCATGCATCACCGTTGTCAGCCTTAACAATTTTGTAAGGCATGATTTCGATATCACGCTGAACTTCTTCATCTTCAAAACGACGACCGATAAGACGCTTGATTGCAAATAGCGTGTTCTCTGGGTTGGTTACCGCTTGACGTTTAGCAGGCTGACCAACCAAAGTTTCGCCGTCTGTGTAAGCAATAACAGAAGCGGTTGTACGCTCGCCTTCTGCATTTTCGATTACGCGTGGTGCGTCACCGTCTAGAACTGAAACGCATGAGTTAGTTGTACCTAAGTCAATACCAATGATTTTACCCATCAGGCTATCTCCAAGAATTTAATTATCTGTTTCTTTATACCCCATAAGTGGGGATGATTGGCTTGGTTTCAACCCCAAGCCTAAAATTTTTTAAAAGCAGTTAGCTTATGATTAATTGCTCTGCACCATAGATAGGGTCTCGATTCTATGTTTCAAGACTTCATGCAAAAAAAAACAAAAAAAGAGGCTGAAACAGCCTCTCTTATTGAGTTTAATCAATCGAAATTGATTACTTAGCAACCATAACCATAGCTGGACGAACTACGCGACCATTTAGCTCATAACCTTTTTGTAGAACAACAGTAACCATGTTGCTGTCGTGATCTGGGCTTTCAACCATAGACACTGCGTTATGCAGTTCAGGGTTAAACGCTTCACCTACAGGATTAATTTCTTTCAGGCCGTTTTTAGACACAACATCAATAAATGATTTATGCGTCATCTCGATACCTTCAAGTACTGGCTTAATCACTTCGTGCTCAGCATCTGCCGCTTCAATAGCGCGCTCTAGGTTATCAATAACTGGTAATAATTCTTCTGCAAACTTGTTGATCGCAAATTTACGAGCTTTAGACATCTCTTGCTCTGTACGACGACGCATGTTCTCAACTTCAGCTTTAGCACGAATAACGCTATCTTGCTGCTCTTTCAAACGTGTTTCTGTTTGCAGTAAAGCGGCTTCTAATTGAGCAACTTTAGATTCTTCAATCTCTTCGGCTGTCTCAAAATACCCGTCAAGATCACCGTCATCACCGATAATTTGTGCTTCTTCAGCTGCGTCTTCTGCAACTTTTTCCGCTTCGTTCACCGCTTGCTCTAGTTCTTCTTCGTTAATCTTATTTTCTTTATCGCTCATGATTTCTCCGACATGGGTACGCTAATTTCTGAAAGTGCTATTATTTTCACAGAAATGCCCCCATAAAAATTAGCATCTAAATTCAACTTGCCTTTATTATGGGGATCATCGTTTCTGAATCAAGCCTAACCAATTATTTTGGGACTAAAATGAGTAACCAGTTCTCTACAATCGCTATTTTAGGTAAACCTCGCGACATCAGTGCCACCCAGACTCATAATGAGATCTACCATTGGCTTACTGAGAAAGGTTATCAAATCCTGATTGATGATCGACTTCAAGATCTTATGCCTGAGATCGACGACGCCGTATTTTGCAACTTAATGCAAATAGGCAAAAACGCTGATTTAGCTATTGTAGTCGGTGGTGATGGCAACATGCTAGGGGCCGCTCGCGTGCTTTCTCGATTTGATATTTCGGTCATTGGGGTCAACAAAGGTAACCTTGGCTTTCTTACCGATTTAGATCCTGAAGACTTTAAAGGCCCTCTTGAAGAAGTATTGGCCGGCCAATATATAAAAGAACAGCGATTTCTATTAGAAACAGAAATTCATCGCCACGGCTTAATCAAAGGTCAAAACTCAGCCTTAAATGAAGCAGTGCTTCACCCTGGGCAAGTTGCGCATATGATTGAATTCGAAGTTTATATTGATGATTCATTTGCCTTTACTCAGCGCTCCGATGGTTTGATTATATCCACCCCCACTGGCTCTACCGCCTACTCACTCTCTGGTGGCGGCCCTATTTTATCCCCAAGTTTGAACACTATTTCTTTAGTGCCTATGTTCCCACACACGTTATCGAGCCGACCATTGGTTGTGGATGGAAACCGCCAAATTAAACTGGTGTTGGCACCGGATAATAGAGGTACACAAGAAGTCAGCTGTGACGGTCAGGTATCTTTACCTGTAGAACCGGGCGATGAAATTCATATTTATCGTAGCGATAATGTACTGCAACTGATTCATCCTAAAGACTATAGCTACTACCATGTTTTACGAGAAAAATTAGGCTGGTCGAGCAAACTTTTTTAATTAACAGCAAAAATTAGCAAAAAAATTCACCACCTGACTTTACTGTATGTAAAACCAGTATATACTGTTCCTATATACAGTGTTTCAGTCAATGGATTTCCGTATGCTTGCTCATCTAAGTGTTAATAATTTTGCTATCGTAAAATCACTACAAATTGAACTTCAGTCCGGTATGACAACCATCACTGGTGAAACAGGCGCCGGTAAGTCTATCGCTATCGATGCCCTAAGCCTTTGTTTAGGCAGTCGTTCCGATTGTTGTATGGTGCGTCAGGGAGAAGACAAAGTCGATCTGTGCGCCAGTTTTATGGTTGAAAACAACCTAAGTGCTCAGCGTTGGTTAGAAGACAATAAACTTGCCGATGGTGGTGAATGTATCCTGCGCCGAGTAATTAGCAAAGATGGGCGCTCACGTGCTTTCATTAACGGCAATCCTGTTCCTGTCTCTCAACTAAAAAGCTTAGGGCAAACACTGGTTAGCATACATGGGCAGCATGCCCATCATCAGCTATTGAAAAAAGAGTACCAACTGAACCTTCTAGACCAGTATGCCGGCCATCAACACCTAATGCAGCGCGTTCAAGCGCATTACCAAACATGGCGTCAGGCGGATAACACACTCAAACAAACGATCAAAAATGGTCAACAGAATCTGGCACAAAAACAGTTACTTGAATATCAAATCAATGAACTTGATGAGCTAGCCTTATCTGAAAATGAATTTTCTGAACTAGAAGACGAGCACAAGAAACTGTCTAACTGCGGTGAACTTGTCTCTCTTAGTCAATTAAGCCTAGAGCTTATCACTGACAACGACGATACCAATGCCAGCACTTTACTGCACAGCGCTATGAATCAAACCCAGCAGTTGAGTGAGCTAGATAACAACCTCTGTGGTGTCAATCAGATGCTAAACGAAGCTTTGATTCAAATAGAAGAAGCATCCAGTGAGCTTAGAAACTACCTCGACTCTATAGATATGGACCCGATGCGCATGAAAATGGTCGAAGACCGTTATTCTCTGGTCATGTCTCTAGCTAAGAAGCACTTAGTATTGCCAGAAGATCTTTATCAGCATCATCAAGATTTAGCCAAGCAAATCGCCATGCTAGATTGCTCTGATGAGCGTATTGCACAGCTACAATCAGATGTAGACAACAGCCATGCAAAATACCTGAAAAGCTCTGAAAAACTGAGCACTTCACGTAAGCGTTATGCCAAAGAACTCAATAAGCTCATCTCACAAAGCATGCATCAATTGAGCATGGAAAAAGCGCAATTTGATATTTGTATCAATAGTGATGTTACCTATACCTCTCCTCTTGGCATCGATGATGTAGAATACTTAGTCTCGGCAAACCCTGGTCAACCATTGCAACCTTTAGGAAAGGTGGCATCGGGTGGTGAGTTGTCGCGTATCTCTCTAGCCATTCAAGTGATTACTGCGCAAAAAGTTGAAACGCCAAGTTTAATTTTTGATGAAGTCGATGTGGGGATTAGTGGACCGACGGCTGCCGTTGTTGGACAAATGCTAAGAAAACTAGGGGAAAGTACCCAGATCCTTTGCGTCACTCACCTACCGCAAGTGGCAGGTAGCGGACACCAACAAATGTTTGTGGCAAAGAAAACCAAAGCAGGCACTACCGAAACTCAAATGTTTACCCTAAATACAAAGCAGCGTGTTGAAGAGCTTGCTCGATTATTAGGTGGTAGCGAAATCACATCCACAACACTGGCCAATGCCAAAGAGTTAATGGCGGCGTAAAGGGAACTCATCTAAATATTGGTGGTCAATAATCATGAAAACTTGGGGAATGTCATGTTTTGCGTGCTCAATAATGGACAATCCCCACTCTCATGGCTGTTTCCCTATACAAGCAGGCTTAGCTTGTTTATTATCTGCCAAGTTTTATTTAGAAGTTAAAGACCTGATTATATGCAGTTTAAAAAATGGTTAATCGCAGTCCCACTAGCGCTTTCAATGCTAACGGGCTGTTCTATATTAGAGAAATTGGTATATCGAATCGATATTAGCCAAGGCAACTTTGTCGAACAATCTGCTGTGGATAAACTGCGTGTAGGCATGTCTAAAGAGCAAGTTCGCTATGTACTCGGCTCTTCTATGTTGATAGAAAACGGTAAACCAAACAAATGGTACTACATCTATCACTTCACTAAAGGACATGAAGAACCAATACAGAAAAACCTGTTTGTTTTCTTCGGTGCTGATGACCGCTTAGAACGTATTGAAGGTGACTTTAGCCCTGGCGCTAACTTTAACCAAGCGATTCAATAGTCGTCATATCAAATACAAAGAAGGGGGAGCATTAAATGCTCCCCCTTCTGCTTCCATTAATAACAATCACTTAATTACTGCGGTATTGTCACCTAATTTTACTTGGCGGATTTTTCTGCGGCCTGTTGCGCTCGCTTGCGTCTAATCTCTTTTGGATCGGCAAGCAATGGGCGGTAGATTTCAATACGATCTTTATCTCTCACCACAGCATCAAGCTTAATGTTTCGGCTAAAAACGCCGACCTTATTCACGCTAAGATCAATCTCAGGAAACAAAGTTAATAAGCCTGAGCGTTCAATAATCTGCTCAACCGTTAATTCTTTGTTTACCACCAGTGACACAACGCGTTGATCATCTGGTAACGCATAAACTACTTCTACATGAATCATATAAAATTAATACTCATAACACGGGTATATTTGCTTAGCTCTTTGAGTAAAAGCGCTAACCATATTAGATGTTAACTCATTAAATATTTTACCAAACGCCATCTCAATCATGCGACTTGAGAACTCAAATTCAAGTTTAAGTTCAATCTTACAGGCGCCTTCATCTAAAGGGGTAAAGAACCAATCACCTTGTAAACGTTTGAACGGGCCATCCACCAAATTCATTTCGATACGACGGCCAGCATGCAACACATTATGAGTGGTAAAGGTTTTGCTAATGCCTGCTTTTGCAACATCAACAGACGCCACCATTTTATTCTCATCAGCCTCTTGGACATTAGAACCAGAACATCCAGGCAAAAATTCAGGATAGCGCGCGACATCATTGACCAAATTAAACATCTGCTCAGCGCTAAACGATACCAATGCTGAACGGGTCACCTGCGGCATAACTACTCCTCAACTACTAAATCGCTAATTTTTCAGACCTTTACTCAAAACCGAGTAAAAAGAATTTCCCTATAATAAGGCAATACGTATAATGAGCCTATTATGGCAAAGAAAAAATCAAAAACCAAAGCGACTAGTAATACTATTGCGCTAAATAAAAAAGCCCGTCACGAGTACTTTATCGCAGACGAGCTTGAAGCTGGCTTAGAGCTCCAAGGTTGGGAGGTAAAATCTCTACGTCAGGGTAAAGCAAATATCGCCGAAAGCTACGTCTATTTAAAAGATGGCGAAGCCTTCATTAGTGGTATGAGCATTATCCCGCTTAACCAAGCGTCTACTCACATAGTAGCTAACCCTACTCGTATCCGTAAGCTTCTGCTTTCGCGTAAAGAGCTAGACAACCTTTTCGGTAGCATTAACCGAGACGGCATGACCCTAACAGCACTCTCTCTGTACTGGTCACGCTCGTGGGTTAAAATCAAAATCGGCGTAGCTAAAGGTAAAAAGCTGCACGACAAACGAACAGATCTAAAAGATAAAGACTGGGCGCGCGATAAAGCACGAGTTATGAAGAGTAAACTGCGCTAATATTGAGCATACAGTCAGCATGGTGCTAGACAGACTAGTCTTTTCTGGTACTATGCAAGAACACTAGGGGCTGATCTAGGATTCGACGGGAATTCTGAAGTCTGAGGTGCATGTCGTGGGGCGGTTGGCCACGTAAAAAGCCGCAAAAAAATAGTCGCAAACGACGAAAACTACGCACTAGCAGCTTAATAACCTGCTGAGAGCTCTCTTACCCTAGCTTCCGCTTTTAAGACGGGGACCAATAAGAGATCAAACCCAAAAGAGCTAGCCCGGATTCTCCCGCCTGAGAGATGAACGGCGAATTATAATTCAGGATAGTCATTTACTAGCGTGTCGGTTCGCAGGTACTTGGTGAATTTAAAGATCGACTAAGCATGTAGTACCAATGATGAATGATTTTCGGACGCGGGTTCAACTCCCGCCAGCTCCACCAATCGATTGGAACGGGACATCTCAGGATGTCCCGTTTTTGTATATAAAGCATTGTTTTACATAGTATTAGAATCCTAATTCAACTTATCTTATCCAATCCAACCCAGCCCCGCTCCCTTTGTTCCCCGTTGCGTTCCCCTCTACTCATTGCTAATTTCTTGGGTGGATTACCCTAGAGCTACCTCCTACCTTTCTGATACAAAAATCAGTTCGAAAATCTTCAAAACCTATTCAAGTCATCACCTTTTCTCATAACTAAAGTAGTAATGATTATTTTAGGTTACAACAACCTCTAAAATTTAGATTTGTGAGTAATTAAAGTTACACAATTTGAAATTCAGCAACTTTATGAGTAAAATAGTGCACATAAAGATCTGGAGATAGCTATGGAATCACTCACTATACAAGCTTACATACTAGAGCAATGGACTGATATAGCTTGTGTTACCTTCCCTAAAAGTAATGAAGGTAACTTCATAACCACAGAAGTTCATTACCTAAACGAATATGCTATAGAAAACTTCGAGAAAGATGACAACCATGCTGTTTCACTTAATCACCCTGTTAATTTCTTCTTTGACGATAAAGGGCGCTCAGGGTGGCTGAGGTTTCTCGATGACATAATGCCGAGTGGAGCAAGTAGGCGGTACTGGGTCAAGCAACTGGATATTGGGGATCTAGCTATTGACCAGCAAGATTTCATCCTTTTGAAGTATGGAACTATCTCTCCAGTTGGTAATTTGAGAATAAAGGAATCATTACCAAAGCGGACTGAAAAATCAGATTCACTGTCCTTTGCCCTTAATGATGTAATAGATAGAGCTAGTGATTTTTTAGATTACGCACAAGAAAGGGGGGCTGCCGCTGGAGGTGCGACTGGTGCAGGAGGTGAAGCTCCAAAACTACTACTGCGTTACTCCCAAAAGGGGCGAATCTGGATTGACAGTTATCAAGATGACGTTACTAATCAAGATTTATATTATCTAGTAAAGTATCCGCGAGGATCTAGAGGGAAAACTGACAGCAATATTTTACGAGCTGAATATTATTACTATCATGAGTTAACAAGCATGGGAATAGATACTATTCCAATAGAATCGATGCGATTAGAAGAAGGCGAGAATTACCCTTCTCTCTGGTTACCAAGGTTTGATATCTATGTAGGTGATAAGCAACACATGCAGCGCTATGCCATGGAGTCGGTTTACTCAGTTTTAAATAAAGGACCAGGTAGCCTTCTTGACCATGAGGATACTATTAGACAATTGATTGATAAAATTATAAATAGTCATATGGTTACTGAACAAGGCTATCAATTTAACATCCAAGAATTTGTTATTGAATGGGTAAAAAGGGACTTACTCAATATCATATTTGGCAATAGCGATAACCATGGAAGAAACACATCTTTCATCAAAAAAGAAGGTTTTATCAAACTTGCTCCAGTCTATGATTTTGCTCCAATGAAAGCAGACCCTGAAGGGATACCTAGAGCTACCAAGTGGGAATCACCTTTAGAGGTAGGAGGTGAGTATGATTTTGACGGTATCGCGACTTCACTGTCAGATTTAGTTCCTAAAGAGACTCTATTAAAAGAACTTAAAGTGCTTGCGCAAAACTGCCTTACTTTAAAAGAAAGGTTAGAAGAAAGAGGAACACCAAAGCAGATTTTGGATATGCCTGGTATAGGTATGGATTTCATTGCGACAAAACTTGGTAAATGGGGGCTGATATGAGTTCTAACACTGACAGTTTAAACCGATCAGATCGGCTTTCTCTAAACACTTCGGCAGAATCTGTGCATGATGCAATCTCCCGACTTCGTTTGAATAAAGAACACTTAAGTACAGCAATTGCAATACCAAAAGAGCATGCTCAAACCTCGATTGGTCAGATTGAAAAACTGGCAAAGCGTACACCTAAAAACGTACAACCAATATCAGTATCAGAAAGAAAATATAAGATAAATAGAGTTATTAGATCGTTGCTTATGAACGAACTAACACAAGGATTAGCTCTCAAGGAGCTTAGAATAAACGTATTAGGTGTCAAACAAGATACTTTTGCCAAAATGGTTGGGGTTTCCAGAAAAACCATATCTGAGATTGAGAATGATCGAGGTACTTTCAAAACTGATATTCTTGATAAAGTATTCAAGCCATTTGGGCTAAAAGTAGGACTAGTACCTGTATCGACTAACCTACTAAATTCAGCACTTAGCAGCCATGACGACTAAATGTTGAGATATAAACAAAGCTTAAATTTTGATGTTATTATTCAATAAACCATTATGAGTACGATCCGTTACGTTAATGGTAAAAAACCTATTTAATGAGTAGTTTTAGTTACACAGATAAATTTTTAACAATGATATATGCTGCTTTTATCAAGCGAGAAAGAATCATTAGATTTTCAGAAAAAAGATACAACCAGTTCGGTTGGCTTTAATTCTAATAGGAAAGCATATCGAAATTAAAGCTAACCAAATTACCGAGGCTGTAACAGACTCTGTGTAATTGCCATTTAGTTAATGTGCTTTTCGAGACGTTCCTCGAACTCGATAATAAACCGACTCATAGCCTGACGCCAGTTTTGAATGGGCATCGTCCATTTCTTGCTGGCGTCTTTGATCGCTAGGTATACCATTTTCGTTGCAGCCTCATCGTTTGGGAAGATCTTCCGCTTTTTTAGTGCTTTACGTATCACGCTGTTGAGAGATTCAAACAAAAAATGAGAGCAACGGCATTCTTGATGAAGAAGATTGGTAATATCGTAATTTCCCAAGTGTATAAAATCAAAAATCAACATTTTAATGCGCATATAAAAGAACCTTACCACACTTTTATGCGCATAAAAGTGTAAGATAGAGACACAAATAAGCGCATTAATATGGTAGAGTGAGATTAAGCGTAACCAAAAATACGGGCAATATGGTATGAAGCGATCAATCTTAGACAAACTGCTGAGTTGGAAAAATAAACCATCAAGAAAGCCACTCTTAATCGATGGTGCCAGACAGACGGGTAAAACTTATCTGTTACAGGAACTACTAGGTCAAAATTTTAACAAGGTTATAAGAATTGATTTCTTAGAAGAGCCGCAGTTCAGAGAAGCATTTTCTAACTCTCTAAATCCTGACGATATCATTACCAATATTGAACTATTAACGGGAGAGGTATTTGACCTCGCCACTGATCTACTGATCCTCGATGAGATAGGTGAGTGTCCAAAAGCGGTCACTGCCTTGAAGTATTTTGCCGAAAAAGCACCCCAAGCTTATATCGCTGCAAGTGGCTCTAACATTGGCTTACTTACATCCTTTCCTGTCGGTAAGGTTGAACAACACAACTTAAGACCATTAACGTTTAAAGAGTTTCTATGGGCAAGTGAAGAAAAACCACTCATTAAAGCATTTGAGCAGCAAATGAACTCTGACGTTGCGCATACAAAGCTATTCGATCTGCTTACTGATTATTACTTTGTGGGTGGAATGCCTGAAGCTGTTGATGCGTGGTTTACTCATTCAGACAGAAGTATCATTGAACGAACGGAGCTTGTTTCAGACGTTCACAGCAACTTAATTCAAGGTTACTTACGAGACTTTGGCAAATACTCGGATAAAGTCGATGCCACACTTATAGAGTCCGTATTCAGAAACATTCCTTCACAGTTATCGTCAGTATTTGATGATTCAGTAAAACGTTTCAAGTTTAAAGGCGTCCATCAGCGTAAATCTCGATATGCTGAATACGAAAGTGCAATTACATGGCTACATAAATGCAGACTAACCTTGAAGAATTACCCTATAGATGGGCAACCTAGATCGCCCTTATCAGCCTATCAAAAAGAGAATGCTATAAAGCTGTTTCTATTTGATGTAGGACTACTTAATCACATGCTTGCGACAAGTTACCGTGAAATAAAGCAACAGGGGTACGAATACAAAGGCTACATTGCTGAAAACTTTGTTCAACAAGAACTTGCAGCACTAGGCTACGAACCGACTTTTTCATGGGGGGATGCTAGAGCTGAGATTGAATTTGTTATTGCCGATGAAATTGGTCGTATAATTCCTATAGAAGTAAAGAGTGGCAAAAGAACTCGTGCTAGGTCACTGCAATCCTATATAACGAAGTGTAATCCACACAAGACAATCAAGCTAACAGGAACACAAGGCTCCAATGCACTAGAGCAAGATAATGTTGTAATGCCTTTGTATTACACACAATACTTGAACGACCACCTTAAGGTTCAGATAGAGAGTTAGCCATACTTTATTACATCATGCTATATGGAGGCACAAGTTGGTGGAATTGGAACAGATACATCAGGTGCCATGATGTTCTTATCCGAAGGTGTTTCTCCAGTTCAAACTGAAACCTCTTTCAATCCAATCAATGATAGTGAATTAAATAAGAAACTATCTGACCCTGAACTTTGGTATTTAGATGTATGGGAAGGTAAACCAAGACTATCAGTAGCGGGGGTTCAATCTAAGTTAAACGTTTTATCTATCGATGGAAACTTAGGGGTTGGAGAGGTTGAGCTATGCTCAACTCATATTGTGAAGTTCGAAAAAATGACCAACTACACCTTGTCATAAATGAATTTATGGCAAGGAAGTTAGCGAAGCTAATTGGACTAGATGTTGCTGACGTTGAATTGCGATATTTTGACCAATTTTCAGCCTTAATTCTAGGATTTTATCTTTATCGAAGTCATCAACACACAAAATAGGATAATCAGTCCTCCAAACAATTGTATTACACTCAAAGATTCGTCAAGCCAGAGCATCGCGAACGCTGCTCCGAATAATGGCTCACTCCCCATCAATAAAGAAACACGTGTCGGCGAGGTTCGGCGGACAGCGTAATTCTGTACGAAAAATGCAAACAGCGTGCAGCACAACACCAAATAAAGCAGGATCAACCAAAATTTTGGCTGTTCAGGCAGAATCAATTGATTCACAGGCAAATAGATACTTGCTACTAACAATGTGACTAAAGCAACCGTTAGTGATTGTAAGGAAGTAAGCGTACTTGTGGTGATTGATTTACCCTCGATTAAGCATTTAGTTGTCGTAACCATTATTGCCCTCAATACTGCCGCACCTAAAATAAAGTAATCACCGACATTTAAGTTATATGTATTGCTGGGTTGATAGGTAAGCAAGAAAACACCCAACACACTAGCAAAACTCATCCCCCATAAAAGTAACGACACCTTTTTCTTGTTGATTAATAGTTCTGCAAATGTCGTAAAGATCACCGATAAGCTAATCAAAAAAGCGGCATTAGATGCTGATGTCTGTGATACACCAAAAACTTCGCAAAAGAAGATCGCAGATAAAACCAAGCCTGTGGGGATAGCAACTTTCCAATCTCTATTAAGATCTTGCTTAAAGTCCCTTATCACAACGGGTAGCATCACCAGAAAGGTCAACAAAAAACGTAATATAATAAAAACTAAAACGCTAGAATAAGCTAATGCCTCCTTAGTTAGCCCGTAACTGGTTCCCCAGAAAATCGCAACTAGAAGTAACATTGGCTCAGTAAATGATATGGTATTTCGCTGTTCTCGAAGTGATTTGACTAGCATTCCTCATCTTCCTTTATCTATTGACGGTATCAGTATCCGAAACTAACCTCAGAAGAACAATCCATTGAATGTGCAAAGGAATTTTGCGTTTTGAACATAAATCAGATGATTTCTTTGCTGCCAGAAATGGCTATTTTTGTTCATGTTGCTGAGTCTGAAAGTTTCTCCAGTACCGCTAAGTCTTTAGGAGTAGCACCTTCATCTGTGAGCCGCTCTGTCACTCGACTTGAAAATGCTCTAGAGCAAAAGTTATTGCATCGCACCACCCGAAAAATGCGCTTAACCCATAAAGGCGAGGAAATTTATCATATCTGCCGTGACATAATGAAAAGTGCAAAGCTTGTGACAAATGCAGTTAAATCAGACAATGCAAAGATTAGTGGAGCTTTGAAAGTTGCCGCGCCAAAAGCGCTTGCTAAACAAGTTTTAATGCCTGCCATCCTAGATTTTATGACACTGCACCCTAATGTGGATTTTCAACTCAATGTCACAGACCAACCTATTGATTTAATTCGTGATGATATCGATTTACTGATTCATATTACTGATACTCCCATTGAGGCAATGGTAGGAAAAGTTTTAGCGGAATGCCGATTAATTATGTGTGCTAGCCCAGCGTATATTACTCAATATGGCGAACCTCTATCCCCACAGCATCTACTGAAACATAATTGCTTATGCCTTGGTGAAGATCTTAAAGATCGCAATTGGAAGTTAACTTCGTCTAGCCAAACTTGTTCTATTAATGTGGAGGGAACGTTTCATGTCAATCATAGTGAAATTCGAAGAGAAGCAGTCTTACGTGGTCTAGGTATTTCCATTTTCCCTGAGTTTTCTATTCAGCAATATATTCATTCTGGTGAGGTAGTGCCTTTATTAAGTGACTGGCGTATCAGTGGTAATTACCAAGGTGAGATTATCGCGCAGTATCCACAATCAAAATATTTACCGACTCAATTAACGCACTTTGTAAAATATTTAGTGGAGTATTTTCAAAGAAAAAATAGTGAGAAAAATCAACCCTAATTTAAACTATTTATTGCAAGAAAGCTCTGGCAAGCTTAAAGCTAACCCCTTTCACATACTATAGCCAAGTCACTTTGTAGCATTAGCAAAAATGGTAAACTGAAATCAGGGTAAATTAATCTAAATCGGGTTTTATATGAAATTAAAGACATTACTATTTTCCTTGTTGCTCCTTCCTTTTTTATGGGGTTGCGCTGACTCTCACAATCTTGAATTAATGGCATTAAATACCAATATTAAGCTGAAGTCAGGTGACTCCGTGTACATTGCACAGTCAAAAGATGGCATATATGGTAGCAAACACTATCAAGGTTCAGGTCAGATGGTAAACCAAGTCATTCAAGCTGAGCTGCTCGCTAAGCTAAACCATATAGACACTGCAACGGCGTATAGTTCTTATAAAGATACTATTCAGTACGCCACCGAAAATAACTATGACTTCCTTATTTACCCAACCATTTTACACTGGGAAGATCGTGCGACGGAATGGTCTGGTATCCCTGATAAAGTGAAATTAAAAATAACGATTATTGACTTAAAAACCCATACCGAAGTAAAAACAGGCATTATTGACGGACAGAGTGGCCTTGCTACATTAGGAGGAGATCACCCACAAGATTTATTACCAGAACCTATCAAGGCATTTATGCAAGACGTCCTATAAGAAGCCACCAATGTCGACAAGCATTAAACTATAAACGGAAAGCACCGCCCTCTAAATTAGCGGTGTTTTTACTCCCGTTCAAAAAAACAGACTCCCCCACTTTGAGATTACCTCCCCCCCTTAACCCACACTTAACCATTGAATCGCTATGCTATTTTCATACTTGGGTTATATCTATCATTGAAAGGTGCTGTCTCTATGTCTTTATCTAAATCGCTAAGAATTTCTTGGTGCTTATTACTCTCTGTTCTTTTGCTTGGTTGTGGAGAACAAGGTCGAGATCACAGACCACCACAAGGCCCTTTACATGTGGATGTGTTGACCTTAACACCGACTACATTGCGTTTGACTCGTGAATTGCCGGGGCGTGTTACTGCGTTTAAGCAAGCTGAAGTGCGACCTCAAGTAACTGGCATTTTGCAAAGCCGCCTTTATAAAGAAGGCAGCCAAGTGCAGGCTGGTGATGTGCTGTATCAGATAGACCCATCAACTTACCAATCAACGGTAAAAAGTGCTCAAGCTCAGCTAACTAAAGCATTGGCGAGTGAAGCATCAAGTAAGAAAACGGCCGACCGTTACGCTCAGTTATTAAAGAAAAAACTGACCAGTCAGCAAAACTATGATGATGCCGATGCCGCGTATCAAGAAGCTAAAGCTGAAGTGGCTATCCGCCAAGCAGATCTTGACTATGCCAACCTAGAACTTTCTTATACTCAAATTAAAGCGCCTATCTCAGGTCAAGTGGGCCTATCTCAAGTTTCGGAAGGTTCACTGCTTACCGCTCAACAAACCTCTTATCTGACGACGATTATTCAAACATCAAATGTCTATATTGATATGCAGCAGTCTTCGCTTGCACTTTCTAAGATCAAACAAACGTTTACAGGGTTAAATAAAAAGCCAAAAGACATCCCTATCTCTATCATTTTAGAAGACGGTACTACTTACGATCAAACAGCGTATTTAGAGTTCTCTAGCACTAAAGTGTCTAACTCAACCGGTACTGTTACTTTACGCGCGATTGTGTCAAATCCACAAAATCGCTTGTTAGATGGTATGTATGTACGTGCTCACATTGCCCTACCAGAAGCCCGTGATTACTTAGTTGTGCCTCAATCTGTTGTGGTAAGAAGTCAATCAGGTCAGCCTTTTATCTTTACTGTTGACCAAAATAATAAAACTATTAAGAAGTCTGTCGTATTAGGTGATGAAGTCGATAATGGTTGGATTGTTGAAGAAGGTCTGGTTGCAG
The DNA here is from genome assembly GCF_000496695.1 of Vibrio halioticoli NBRC 102217. GTDB lineage: Bacteria > Pseudomonadota > Gammaproteobacteria > Enterobacterales > Vibrionaceae > Vibrio > Vibrio halioticoli. The sequence goes on along the minus strand of NZ_BAUJ01000020.1, from coordinate 43,336 downwards.
GTGAGAAAGTTGTAATTAGTAACCTAAGCAACGTGAAAAATGATGTTGCTGTGGTTATTGATAGTGGCGCCGATGACGCACAATCAGCGCTGGCTCCTCAGTCTGCACCAGCACCTAAGTCTGAACCTGTAGTAGAGGAGTAAGCCATGTCTCTTTCTAGATTTTTTATTCAAAGGCCTATTTTTGCTTGGGTAATTGCCATTGTCATTATGCTCACGGGTATCATTTCAATTTTCACATTACCGGTTGCACAATACCCAAGTATTGCGCCACCAGCGGTGAAAATTTCTGCCTCCTACCCTGGCGCATCCGCTAAAGCGATTGAAGATAGTGTGACGCAAGTTATTGAGCAAAGTATGACTGGTCTTGATAACTTGCTGTATATGTCATCCACCAGTGACTCTGCTGGTAACGCTAGCATTACCCTGACCTTTAGCGCCGATACCGACCCTGACACCGCTCAGGTACAAGTGCAAAACAGTTTACAACAAGCGACCAACCGCTTGCCAACTGCGGTGCAAAACCAAGGTACAAAAGTAACAAAGAGTACTTCTGGCTTTATGTCAGTAACCAACCTTTACTCTCCTGATGGCAGTATGAGTGCGGCGGATATTCAAGACTACGCCAATACCAGCCTCAAAGATGTGCTTAGTCGTGTAAGTGGCGTGGGCAGCGTAACAGTATTTGGGCCTTCTTACGCCATGCGTATCTGGCTTGATCCTGCCAAACTAAATAGCTATAGCCTAACCCCAGTTGATATTTCTAGTGCGGTATCAGTACAAAACAGCCAAGTAACGGTAGGTCAACTCGGTGGTACGCCGACGGTTGATTCACAGCTAATCAATGCCACTATTACCGCTCAGAGCTTATTAACGACGGTTGACCAATTTAAAAATATCCTCATCAAAGTCGACGCTGATGGCTCCCAAATAAAACTGAAGGATGTAGCTCGTGTTGAACTTGCCAGTGAAGACTCATCGGTGATTCCTAGCTACCAAGGCAAGGAAGCTTCTGGTATTGCGATTACACTCGCAACAGGCGCAAACTCATTAGATACACAAGCGGCGGTCGATGCAAAACTAGCACAACTAGAAAAGGGCTTCCCTGAAGGCTTAGCGATGGTTAAGTCAATGGACAGCAACTCGTTTATCCGTCTGTCGATTAGTGAAGTAGTAAAAACGCTATTTGAAGCGGTAGGTCTTGTATTTTTGGTCATGCTACTGTTCTTACAAAACCTTCGCGCAACCTTAATCCCAACCATTGCAGTACCAGTCGTGCTACTTGGCACCTTTGCTATCATGTCTGCACTTGGCTTCTCTATCAATACCTTAACCATGTTTGGGTTAGTGCTCGCCATCGGCTTGCTGGTTGATGATGCCATCGTTGTAGTAGAAAACGTTGAACGAATCATACATGAAGAGAACTTATCACCATTAGAAGCCACCAAAAAGTCGATGGATCAGATCACCAGTGCTCTGATTGGTATCACTATGGTGCTGTCGGTAGTATTCATCCCAATGGCCTTTATGTCTGGCTCAACTGGGGTAATTTATAAGCAGTTCTCCTTAACCATAGTGTCAGCAATGGTGCTTTCGGTCATCGTGGCGCTGGTCTTAACCCCAGTACTTTGTGCAACGCTACTTAAACCAACCAAAAGTGAGTCAAAACTCAAATTCTTTGGCGCTTTCAACCGCTTCTATGACAAGTTGTCATCGAAGTACCGTGGTTCAATTCATCATGTACTGTTGCGCCCTGCCCGCTTTATTTTGATATACATCGCTTTAGTCGGTGGTATGGCGTACATGTACCACTCTTTACCTAGCTCTTTCTTGCCCAATGAAGACCAAGGTGACTTTGTTGTAATGGTGCAAGCCCCAACAGGTACAACGCTAGCACAAACCCAAAAAGTGATGTTAGACGTTAAAGATTACCTTGAGCAAGAAGAAGCAAACACCGTAAGTCATGTATTTACCGTGGCAGGATTTAACTTCTCAGGTAAAGGTCAAAACGCAGGTATGGGGATCATTAGCCTTAAAGATTGGAGTGAAAGGACCACTCCTGATACCAGTCTTGATGCTGTGCTACAGCGATTTATGGGGCACTTTTCTGGATATAAACACGCAAAAGTATTTGCCTTTGGCAGTCCAGCCATCAGGGAGTTAGGTCAATCAACTGGTTTTGACTTTTACCTAGAAAACGTCGGCTCTTTAAGTCACAACGAATTGATTGCCATGCGTAATCAATTATTAGGTAAAATGGGGCAAAGTCCTATCTTGCAAAATATCCGACCAAACGGATTAGAAGATACAGCGCAACTGTTCTTAGATATTGATTACGAGAAAGCAAAAGTGCTGGGTATTTCTATTGCCGATATTAATCAATCGCTATCTATTGCGTGGGCTTCCTCTTATGTAAATGACTTTATAGACCGCGGTCGCTCGAAAAAAGTGTACATTCAAGCTGACGCTCAATATCGCATGACTCCAGAAGATCTTGATTTATGGTTTGTGCGTAATAACCAAGGCGAAATGGTGCCAATTTCAGCCTTTAGTACGACCCATTGGGGACAAGGCTCACCACAGTTAACTCGTTACAACGGTAATTCTGCCATCGAAATCTTAGGTGAAGCCGCTCCTGGTTACAGCTCAGGAGAAGCAATGGATGAAATTGAACACCTTGCAGCGGAACTGTCAGACCAAGTTCAAGTAAGCTGGACAGGCATGTCATACCAAGAGAAAGAAGCGGGTAATCAGGCACCTATCTTATATGGCATCTCTATCTTAATGGTATTCCTATGTTTGGCGGCGCTTTATGAAAGTTGGACAATCCCGATTGCGATTATTCTTATCGTGCCATTGGGCATACTTGGCGCACTGTGTGCCATTACCTTACGTGGCCTTGAGAATGACGTTTACTTCCAAGTAGGGGTATTGACCACCATAGGTTTGACCGCTAAAAATGCCATCTTAATCGTAGAATTTGCCAAAGAATTGTATGAAAAAGGCGTTAACTTGCTAGATGCCACAGTACAAGCCTGTGAAATGCGATTGCGCCCAATCATCATGACCTCGCTGGCATTTGGCTTAGGGGTATTGCCACTTGCGATCAGTACCGGCGCTGGGGCCAATGCGCGAAATGCTATCGGCACCTCGGTAATGGGTGGCGTAATGGCGGCAACCTTATTGGTTATCTATTTTGCACCACTGTTCTTTGTCTTAATTCTTAGAATGATAAGATCAATTAAAGCAAAACAAATAGAAGCGAAATAGTACAAATAGAGTGAGTGTTATGCTCACTCTATTTACTAGACAAAATAAAAGGAGCCTAGGCTCCTTTTATTTTTACTTGTTGTTTGTATTTCTATAAAAATGCGCGGTATGGCAATTCTGGGTCATTTTTAAATATATCAGCAAAGCCTCTAAAGTGTTGGTAATGCATACGCCCTTTATCTGTTGGATATGTATAGCGACCACCTACCTGCCAGAAGAAAGGTGCAAAGCCGTATTGTAGACGCTCTTTTTTCATATTCCATAGCATCTCAATTTCACGCGGATCATTTTGGAAGTTTGCCCAAATATCATGATGGAATGGCACAACAACTTCACAATTTAAAGACTCAGCCGCACGCAAAATATCAGAAGAGGTCATTTTATCTGTTACCCCTCTTGGGTTTTCACCGTAAGAAAGTAACGCCACATCAATTTTATAATCGTTACCATGCTTCGCGTAATAGTTAGAGTAATGAGAGTCACCAGAGTGATAAACAGAGCCACCGGTGGTTTCAACTAAGTAGTTCACGGCGCGATCATCCATACCATCAAGAATGCTCTTATCTAAAGACGATGTTCCTTCTGGAAGCGTCACTAACGCCGTACGATCAAACGCATCTAATACTTTAATTGTGACGTCTTTAATCTTAATTTCGTCGCCAACACGCGCAATAACGCAGCGATCTTCTGGCACTCCCCACTTCATCCATAAATCAACACACGCTTTAGGACCGATGAATTTAACGTGATCTTCGCAGTTTTGTAAAACAGCCGCCGCGACATTAATATCAATATGATCGCCATGATCATGAGAGGCCATCACCGCATCAATCTCTTTAATCGCAAACGGGTCTAGAGGGAAAATAGCCGTACGCAAGTTAGGTTGCAGTGCTTCAACACCGCCCATACGCATCATTTGATGCTGATTTTTCATTTTTTGTACTTGTTGAGTCTTTTTACCCGTACCACACCAAAAATCCATTGATAGGTTTGCGCCGCCTTCAGATTTTAGCCAGATACCGGTACACCCTAACCACCACATAGAGAAAGTATTTGGTTGCACAACCGTTTGCTCAATCTCTTCATTCAACCAAGTGCCCCATTCTGGGAATGTATTTAGAATCCATGACTCGCGAGTAATTTCATTTACGTTGCTCATATATTATACCTTCTATTTCTTGATTTTTATTTTATGTAGGGTGTAAGGTGCTAGGTGTCTCAATTAGAAATTAAGACACTTTGCTTATTTAATAATATTTATGTATTACGTTATTTAAAATTCAATATTAAAGCTGATTAAACTAAAATAACTTTTGTACCTTGTTTTTCAATTGCTCGAATAACATCAGGATCAGCATTTTTACCCGTCACAATGATGTCTATCTGTGTGACTGAACAAAATAACATTCCTGTCCTTTGGCCTATTTTAGAGCTGTCGACGACAACGACTAATTTATCAATTTGTTGCAACATCTGCTGTTCAGCAACCGCTGTCAACATATCAGCTTTATACAAGCCAGCTTCCGTCAATCCCTTACCAGAAGTAAACATCCAGTTACCCGCATAACCACTTAATGAGTTAGGCGCAGGATTTAGAAAGATCCCTTTTGCTTTGTTATATTGACCACCTAAAACAATCACATCGTCATGATCTTCGTTGATTAAGTAACTCGCCAAAGGAAAGTAATTGGTTACAATTTGTACGTCATCGCTACACAATTGCTGACCAAGTAAGAAAGCCGTAGAACCACAGTTCACAACCACACTATCACCGGGTTGGCATAACGCCGCAGCTGCTTTCGCGATCAATGCTTTCTCTTCATAAAACTCAGTGCTGTTGATATTTAAAGGTGACCATTTGCTTTTGAAACTCTCAATACGCTCAGCGCCATTACGCACTTTCTTTAGCTTGCCTATCTCATCCAGCTTTGAAATATCTCGCCTTGCTGTAGCAGGAGAAACATTAAAGTTATCAATGATATTGGAAACACTGATTGTCTGCTTATCTTCCAATAGCGACAAAATCCCATTGTGTCTTTGAACTTCATTCATCTTAAACGCTCGATTCATCTCAATGATGATTTGATGACTCCCTTTGATTATTTATGATTCTAATAATCATGGCGGTGATTGTCAATCCTCTTGAAAATAGATCTCAATTAGAAGGTAAAAAACGAGCCACAAATCACACTTTATTGCTAAGTTATTGATTTTATTGAATTTAACTGTATTCCAGTGATCGTAATCTCGTTTATGACGTTTGCTATGGGCATAAATTGATGCATATCAAAGTAATCACAATCGAGCATTGCATGATTACTTTTGATTGTTAAAGTCTAGTTCGTGAGCAAAAAAATACTAACTAAATCCTACAAACCATAAAAACAACAAATATTATTAGGGGTAAAGATATGGAGTTCATTTACGATATTTTCTATATTTTTTACAGTCAGGTCATGACCAAAGCACCATTATTGCTTGGGTTAGTGACTTGTCTGGGATATATACTTCTCAAACGGGATGCAACAACTGTTATCTCGGGTTCAATAAAAACCATTGTCGGCTTCATGATTGTACAAGTGGGTGCCGGCACACTGGTTGCAGGTTTTAAACCCGTCATTGCGAAGATGAGTGAAATTCACGGCCTTACAGGTTCAGTGATAGACCCGTATACAACCATGATGGCAACCATGGAAACCATGGGGGATAACTACTCTTGGGTTGGATACGCCGTATTAATGGCGTTAGGACTCAATATCCTTCTGGTTGCATTTCGTCGTATAACCGGTATTCGAACTATCATGCTAACGGGACACATCATGTTCCAGCAAGCGGGTTTGATTGCGGTATTTTACTTCGTACTTGGCACTAGCATGTGGGAAACCATCGTATATTCCGCTATTTTAATGGCGCTATATTGGGGTATCTCTGCAAATATCATGTTTAAACCTACCCAAGAAGTCACTGGCGGGGCCGGTTTCTCCATTGGTCACCAACAGCAGTTTGCATCGTGGATTGCGGTGAAAGTTGCACCTAAACTTGGCGACAAAAATGACAGCGTTGATCATATAAAACTGCCGAAATGGCTGCATATTTTCCACGACAGCATCGCCGCAACTACCCTTGTAATGACGGGCTTCTTCGGCATTATCCTTCTTTCTTTTGGCCTTGATAACCTGCAAGACATGGCAGGCAATACACATTGGCTAATCTACATTTTTGAAACCGGTCTTAAGTTCGCCGTTGCTATCCAAGTTATTGTTACTGGCGTACGTATGTTTGTTGCTGAGCTTTCTGAAGCCTTCAACGGTATTTCACAAAGACTTATCCCAAATGCGGTACTTGCGATTGATTGTGCGGCGATTTATGCCTACTCACCAAATGCAATGGTATTCGGTTTCATGTGGGGCGCTGTAGGTCAGTTTACTGCTGTACTCGCAATGCTTGCCTTTGATGCACCAATCATGATTATCCCAGGCTTCATCCCAATGTTCTTCTCCAACGCCACCATAGGTGTGTTCGCAAACCACTTCGGCGGTTGGAAAGCGGTAATGAAGATCTGTTTTGTGATGGGTATTATCGAAGTCGTCGGTTCGGCTTGGGCAATCCATATCTTTGCACAATCAGGTACTGAGTTTAATGGCTGGATGGGCATGGCCGATTGGGCATTAGTCTTCCCTCCTCTAATGCAAGGTCTGTCAGCTTCAGGTCTATTCTTCTTCCTTATTGTGGCTCTTGCTGGTGTCTACATGTACTTTGCTTCAAAACAGCTGCGCGCTGAAGAAGACGCTGAAATGGAAACTCAAACCATGACAGCAGTTACCCCTGAAGGCATTGAAGTTGAGCTACCTGTTCAACAGGCAGCAACAGCGACACAAGCATCAAGCGTAAGCACTGAAAACCAAACACCGGTTCGCATCTTAGTCTGCTGCGGTTCAGGCCAAGGCTCGTCAATGATGTGTTCCAAGAAAATCAAAGAGTATTTAGATAAGCAAGGCGTTCCAAGCACCACCTTTAATAGCGCTATTACTGATTATAAATCTCACCTTTCTTCATTCGACATCATTGTCACCTCTGTCGCTCTAGCTGAAAAAATCACTGGGCTACCAGAAGGCAAACAACAACTTGCAGTGAAGAATATGATTATGGTGAAAACCTTTGGTGATGAACTGATTTCATTAATCAAAAATAATTTTCATAAGTAGTCATTCTAAATAACAACCGCTCAGTGGGATTCACCCACTGAGCTATAACAATAAATCAAAAGATGGGTAAGACTATGAACTTAAAAGAATCTCTAATCCACAACCACTCTATCCTACTCAATGCAAAAGCTAATGATTGGAAGCAAGCCATTAAATTGGGCACAGATGTTTTAGTTAAAGCCAATGTTGTCGAAGAGCGTTATTACGATGCCATTGTCAGCGCCGTCGCCGAAGAAGGCCCTTACATCTGCATTCATGATGCTTTTGCTCTATCCCACTCTCGCCCTGAAGATGGCGTAATAAAAACTGGCTTTGCATTAACCGTCTTAGAAACCCCAGTATTTTTTGATGGTGTTGATGAGCCTGTTGATGTGCTAGTCACTTTGGCTGGTAAAGATTCCGAGGAGCATATTGAAGGCACCATGCAAATCGCAAACCTGATTGAATTTGACGAAGACTTCTCTTTACTTCGAGCTTGTAAAACAACCGACGAAGTCATTCAGTTAATTGATGCTGCACTTGCCGCAGTGGAAGACGAAGCCGCTTAAGGAGATAACATGCCAGAATGTAATACACCTTCTGTGTACCAAAACCTAAAACAGCGCGTTCTTAAAGCCAATCTACAACTGCCAAAGTATGGCTTGGTGACTTTTACTTGGGGCAACGTTTCTGAAATTGACCGCGAACTGGGCGTGATTGCGATTAAGCCATCGGGAGTGGAATACGATGATATGACGATCAATCACATTGTAGTGGTCGATCTAAATGGCGCAATCATTGAAGGAGAATTAAACCCTTCTAGCGACACTGCAACGCATATAGAAATCTATAAAGCTTTTCCCAACGTTGGCGGCGTTGTGCACACGCATTCACGCAGTGCGACAATTTGGGCGCAAGCAGGCATAGATATTCCGGCGCTTGGTACCACTCATGCTGACTATTTTTACGGTGATATTCCCTGTACTCGTCGTTTATCCAACACTGAAATCGCTCAGGAATATGAAAGAAATACTGGCCTTGTCATCGTTGAAGAGTTTTCTCAACGCCGCATTGATCCTATGACTGTCCCTAGTGCCATTGTTGCTGGGCATGCACCATTTTCTTGGGGTAAAAACGCCAATGATGCCGTGCACAATGCGGTAGTGCTAGAGGAAATATCAGCCATGGCGCTTGCCACCAGAGCGCTCAATAGTGGTATCAAACTGCAACCTGAACTGTCCGATAAACATTATTTACGTAAGCATGGCGAAAATGCTTATTACGGACAGGAGAGGCATTAACCAATAAGGGTTAACGCCATGTATGAGAGCAAATTTTATGTATAAAGTGTTAGCGTTAGATCTTGATGGTACAGTGCTGACCGATAAGCACACCATCCACCCTAAAGTAAAACAAGCTATTGCGGATATAAAGCGCGATTATCATGTGGTCATAGTGACAGGTCGACATCATACTGCCGCCAGACCTTACTACTACGAATTGGGGTTGGATACTCCAATCATCTGCTGCAATGGCACCTATATTTATGACTATCACAATGAAGCCATATTGCAGCAAAATGCCATCAGCCACTTCAATGCATTAACGTTTATTGATTTAGCTGAGCGGTTTCAACTGAAAATGGTCATGTACATCACCGATGCCATGACCTATTCCAACTACAACCCATTTGAATATATGTTGGCATTGGAAAGTTGGGCAGAAACCGCCCCCGAAGCGCATCGCCCCAATATTTATCGAGTTGACTCATTTATTGAAACAGCCAATAAAACCCAATATATCTGGAAATTTGTCGTCGAGGGCGATCAGCAATCCATTGATATCCTCATGCAACACTCATGGATAAAAGCCAACTTTAATGGTGAGCGTTCATGGGCAAATCGAATTGATTTTTCAGCTACAGGAAACAATAAAGGCCTACGTCTAGCCGAGTATGTCGAGCGATTAGGTTATCAAGCCTCACAAGTCATCGCAGTCGGTGACAATCACAATGATATCTCCATGCTCGAATACGCAGGATTAGGCGTTGCCATGCAAAATGCTGACGATCTCGTCAAATCTTACGCACAGACAGTGTGCCCTACAGACAACAATTGCGATGGTTTAGCCCATCTACTACGTGAACAATTAAAAGGATAACCCATGACTAAACCAATGATTCAAATCGCCCTAGATCAAACCAGCCTAGCCGCAGCTATAGAGGTAGCCAATAACGTTGAAAGCTTTGTCGATGTAATTGAAGTTGGAACGATTCTCGCTTTTGCTGAAGGGATGACTGCAGTATCCACACTACGTAAAAATCACCCTAATCATATTCTGGTCTGTGATATGAAAACAACCGATGGCGGAGCGATTTTAGCGCAGATGGCCTTTGAAGCTGGCGCAGACTGGATCACCGTTTCCGCAGCAGCTCATATCGCGACAATTGATGCATGTAAAAAAGTGGCCGATAAATTTGACGGTGAAATCCAAATTGAAATTTATGGAAACTGGACCATGCAAGATGCGCAATCTTGGGTTGATTTAGGTATTTCACAAGCCATTTATCATCGCTCTAGAGATGCTGAGCTTGCGGGTGTCGGTTGGACCGAAGAAGACTTAGTCAAAATGCGCGCCCTGTCGGAGTTAGGTATCGAGCTATCAATTACTGGCGGCATAGTCCCAGAAGACTTGTACTTATTTGAAGGCATCAAAGCCAAAACCTTTATCGCAGGACGAGCCCTTGCCGGTGACAAAGGCAAGCAAACAGCAGAGGCGTTAAAAGCACAAATTAATCGCTACTGGAATTAGGTGTCGATATGTATACAAACTTATCACGTCATCGTGTAGGGCTATATGAAAAAGCACTGCCTAATACTATGGGTTGGGAAGAAAAGCTCATCACAACCAAACAACTCGCATTTGATTTTTTAGAGATTTCGATTGATGAATCCGATGAACGTCGTAGTCGACTTGATTGGACTGATGAGGAGATCTACACGCTAAGAAGGCTTTGTGAAAAACACCAGATTCCTCTGCAATCTATGTGTTTAAGTGCTCACAGAAAATTCCCGTTTGGCTCTGCTGATCCAAAGATTAGAGAGCAAGCGGTAATCCACATGCAAAAAGCCATTACCTTGGCTTATAAGTTGGGTATTCGGACCATTCAGCTTGCCGGTTACGATGTCTATTATGAGCCTGCGAATCAAGAGACTCATCAGCGTTTTATTGAAGGCATGAAGCTTTGTGCTCAACTTGCTGAGCGGGCAGGGGTCATGTTGGCTATAGAGATCATGGATACTGACTATCTAAACTCTTTGAGTAAGTTTGAAGTGTTAAATAGAGAAATCAATTCACCATACTTTACCGCCTACCCAGATGTAGGCAACATTTCTGGCTGGAACTATGATATTGTCACTGAGCTAAAATTAAGTAAACCTCATATCACCCAGATTCACTTAAAAGATACGTATAAAGTCACCTCTGACTACCAAGGACAGTTCAGAGATCTCGTTATTGGTGAGGGTGAAGTTAACTTTAACGCGATTTTTAACACCCTCAAAGAAACCGAATGTTACGTGCCATTAGTGATAGAAATGTGGGCGCATGATGACAACTGGAGAAAAAATATCCTTACTGCTCAGCAGCGTTTAAATGAGGCTTGTAGCCATGCTCAATTGCCTTTGTTATTTGAACTCAATTCAGATGCTTGCCTAAAAGCTATCTTTCATTAAATACGAGCTAAGGCAATTTATGCACTTGCACAAATTGCCTTTACTTTCCTGGCTGCAAATCAGCGTAAATTTGATAGGACACTTGATAGTTATAGTTTCTGGCGATTCTTTGCGAAAAAAACAGCTGCGGCAGCTCAAACAAAAACAAAGCGATAAAAAACCAAACACCCCAACTATCTCCAAGTATAGACCCCACTAGCGCCCAAATAGACCCCAGTAATTCAGCAACAAAAAGCCAATACCTTTTTAAGTAGCAATGATGAATACCAAATAGGAAAAACCAATTTAAACAGGCATAGGTATCAGGATCTTTAAGCTGTTTAGATTGTTGCTGAAAATAAGATTTCCGACGGCTATCAGACAGTTGAGCAACCAGTAAACGCAGTTGCTCTTCTTTATGCTCAACCTTCTCCAATGAATCATAAAAACGCATCAAGGTACCTTATCTACGATTTTTTCAACTAAATCAGGTTGGCTACAGCGTTTAATCCGAGCCAAACCTAACTGCCAACCCTTTCGAGCCCCATACTTTTGAATACATTGCTTAGTATATTCAGAGCAGGTCGGTTCAAAATTGCACTCAGTATTAAAATATCGCCGAGAGCCACCGCCTGCTTGATAACGCTTAATCAATGCTAAAGAGACAATCTTAAGCAAGATTAACGCCCTAAAGTAATGATGGCAGCTTCTCGTGACCAAAATAACCAAAAGCGTTTATGTTCAATAACTTGAAACACTAATTGCCAACCATCTTGTGCGTATTTATTAAGTTCTGCCTCAATTTTTTGCATAGGTAAACCACTTGAGCCTAACAAAATAGTGCCGCAACCACCCTCTACAATATGAACCACTTTGTACTCACTAAATCTCATTGATAATTATCCTTATTTGCTGAAATAGATATTGCTTATAAACAAAATCTTACTCCAATTTAACCTAAGTTATAACCTTAACTTTTTACGATTAAGGAAAGATGAATATATAATATTCTTTATTAACAAACAGATACAAACATCACTCGTTATCTAGAATAGATAAAATATATTCTAGAATTCATATTTAATAATAACCCTATGATAAAAAAGAAAACTTCGCCTAAATTCGAAAAGTAAAGTTGCGTAAGCTATGCTCAACTTTAGCAATGTTAATATTGTTAATAAATAAACATTCACAGGGGTAAAAAATATGAATATAAAACCGATAAAAATTGGTGTCTTGTTGAGTCTATTAACAATATTGTTCGGTTATGGACTAGGTTGTATATTTGGTGCAGCAAATAGTAGTATGAAAGATTATTTTCACGAACAAGTTTATGTCGTACATGCCGATAACTTCTCTAATGTGAAAGATCAAGATACTGCATTTTCTAAAGCCAAAGATTACATTAAGCGTGCTCACCTACACTCTGCTGCAATGGGTACAGCCTCACTAGTGACTATCTTAGCTCTAGGCTTTTGCAACATCTCGGATAAAAAGAAAAAAGTTGTGAGTACAGTGACAGGCTTAGGTGCATCAGGTTACGGCGTCTTTGTGTGGACATTAATGGCTTTTGTCACACCAATGATTGGCAAATCCGCAGCTCACGAAGCCATCGCAATTCTCGCCATACCGACAGGTTTAGCACTGGTTTTTGGTACTATGGCAACCATATATTACGTCTTCAAAGAGTAATTGTTGTACAAGTCTAAAATAGCGATTGAGCTCAATCGCTATTTTTATTTACCACTATCTATTCAAACAATGAATTTAATTCACTCTCTAAATACAACTTCACTCTAAATTACATTTTACTGTATTGAGCAATATTAATATCACCTTAGTAAAACCCTACTGTGAATGACTCTGTTCAAAAACTCACTTCAATATCCCGATAAGAAATACCTTTAGTTTCATAGCGTAAGCACTAATCACCACTAATTACTCATACCTATTAATCAATAGTAACCCCAATCCTCAATCGATCTAGATCACATGAAATGCCATTATCTAATGTACATTCACATTCATTTTGTTTGCTTGAGCAAGTAGCGTAACAGGGGCAATTTTCTGGTCTCAATAACCTCAATTGTTCAATTATCAAGATCGGATAATCAATATATTTTAATTTGTGATCAAACAAACATATCCTAACTTAGAGGCTTTTTTTTTAAATCCACCTAACTATTATGTATGACAATAATACATACATGGGGTTACATTATGAAAAAGAGTCTCGTTATAGCTGGTTCGCTTTTATTTGCAGTACCTGCTTTTGCCAACATCAATAGCAATGGGGTTTCTCACCCAGTGCCTGCTGACAAGTTTGATATGACCAACTGGAAAATCACCATTCCTTCTGATATCAACAAAGATGGCAAAGTAGATGAAATTGAAGGCGTAGCAATGCTTAGCTACTCACACGACGATTTCTTTCATCTTGATAAAGACGGTAACCTAGTTTTTGAAGTACAAAACAAAGCTATTACTACTAAAAACTCTAAGAATGCCCGTTCTGAACTGCGTCAAATGCCTCGTGGCGCTAACTTCGATAACATTCTAACGGATTCAAAACTAAACCAGTGGGCTCTATCTAGCCACCCTCAAGCAGATCAATACAGCTCTGTTGGTGGAACGTTAGAAGCAACATTGAAAGTTAACCATGTTTCTATTCACGCTAAATATCCAGAAAAATACCCAGCATTCTCTGTTGTTGTAGGTCAAATCCACGCTAAGAAACACAATGACCTGATCAAAGCAGGTACTGGATATGGTCATGGCAACGAACCATTGAAAATTTTCTACAAAAAATTCCCTGGTCAAAAATACGGTTCAGTATTCTGGAACTACGAGCGTAACCTAGCGAAAAACGATCCAAATCGCCAAGACATCTCATACCCAGTATGGGGTAACACTTGGGAAAACACCGCTGCCCCAGGTAAAGCAGGTATCGCACTTGGTGAAGAATTTAGCTACGCGGTGAAAGTTGAAGGCACTATGATGCACCTAACTTTCAAAACAGCAAGACACGATACAGTGACTTACGATATCGACCTAAGCAAAGGTATTGATAAGAAAGACCATGCAACAGGTTATGCTGAAGATGATTTCTACTTCAAAGCCGGTGCATACGGTCAATGTAGTGTACAAGAAAAACACCCTGTATGGGGTCCAGGTTGTGCCGGTACTGGTGACATCACTATCGACAGACAAAATGGCGACTACAACAGTGTGACCTTCTCTGCCTTAAAACTAAATGGTAAATAATATTGTAAAACTCCTTCCTAACAATATTTAACTCCCCACTTTGGTCTTTCACGCACCTACCGTGAAAGGCCTTTTTTATGCATTTTATTCAACCACCGGCCTATTGAACCTCCCTTTAGTCTCTCAATCTCCCTTTTCATCGATATCAGTATTCCAAAACGATAAACGCAACATGACGCCATAAATTCACGGCATGACGTTCTTTACCACCCCACTCACCCATCAGAATAATTAACGCCGCCTTATTTTTATAAAACAACGTTTCATTTTACTTGATAGTTAAGTTTAATTTGTTTAATGTAGTCGCATAAACAACTTAATGTTGTACCCACACGTGATTACACATAGGACTTAATTATGATTCTCAACTCATTCGATCTTCAAAACAAAGTAGCAATAGTGACTGGCTGTGATACTGGTCTAGGACAGGGGATGGCGTTAGGTCTTGCAAGTGCCGGTTGTGACATTGTTGGCGTAAACATTGTAGAGCCAACAGAAACGATTCAGAAAATAAAAGCGACAGGTCGTAGATTCATTGATATTCGTGCCAACCTTATGAAGTTGGATGATATCCCATCAATCGTAGACCAAGCGGTTACAGAACTAGGTCGTATCGACATATTGGTCAACAATGCCGGGATTATCCGACGTAACGATGCCATTGATTTCACAGAGCAAGACTGGGATGACGTAATGGACATCAACGTTAAATCAGTGTTCTTTCTCTCTCAAGCAGTTGCTAAACAGTTCATTTCTCAAGGCCAAGGCGGAAAGATCATTAACATCGCTTCAATGCTTTCTTTCCAAGGCGGTATCCGCGTACCTTCTTACACAGCATCAAAAAGTGGCGTAATGGGTGTGACTCGTCTGATGGCCAACGAATGGGCAAGCCACAACATTAATGTGAACGCTATTGCCCCAGGTTACATGGCAACCAATAACACTGCTGCTCTTCGCGCAGACGAATCACGCAATGCGGAAATCGTCGGACGTATTCCTGCCGCACGTTGGGGCACACCAGAAGATCTAGCGGGTCCATGTGTGTTCCTAGCATCAAGCGCCTCGGATTATATCAATGGTTACACCATCGCTGTTGATGGCGGTTGGTTATCTCGCTAATAAGGATTTCTCATGTTTATTTATAATAAAAATATTGAGTTAGAAGATCTCGGTGACGGGGTAAAACGAAAAATACTCGCTCATTCAGACAATATCATGACCGTAGAAGTGCATTTCGATGAAGGTGCTATCGGTGCTTTACATAGTCATCCACATGAACAAATCACTTACGTTCTATCAGGTGAATTTGAATTTACGATTGGTGACGAAAGCAGGATAGTAAAAGCGGGGGATACTCTGTACAAAAATCCCGATATCGTTCACGGCTGTACATGCTTAAAAGCAGGCGTACTTCTCGATAATTTCACCCCGATGAGAAAAGACTTTTTGTCATAACATCGTCAGTGATTAAAAGCTTCAAAAACGAATAACTAGGATTGGTATAAACGTTTTCAATTAAGCCACCAAGGATGACTGAACACTCATTCAGGTGGCTTTTTTTTATCTAAATCTCGGCTCAATGTTGTTCATTCCCCATGATGGCAGGCAACACAAAGTCAAAATTAATTATTTAAGTCGTAATAAAAAACACATTAAAAATAAAACAATGTTTCATTGATCACACTTTTGACAAGAACAACTCGAAGAACAACACGCCAATAAACATAATGAACCATCGTTTTAAAAAATAACAATTAATGTTTTATTAATATATCAGGTGGGAATAATGAACATAGACATACTCGTCGTTGGGGTCTACTTCATCTTTATGATAGCTATTGGCGTCATTTTCAAACGCTTTGCTGGCAACAACACCAGTGATTACTTTAGGGGTGGCGGTAAGATGCTGTGGTGGATGGTTGGCTCAACAGCCTTCATGACACAGTTCAGTGCTTGGACATTCACCGGAGCAGCTGGTAAAGCCTTTACTGATGGCTTTCCT
Organism: Vibrio halioticoli NBRC 102217; assembly: GCF_000496695.1. Lineage (GTDB taxonomy): Bacteria > Pseudomonadota > Gammaproteobacteria > Enterobacterales > Vibrionaceae > Vibrio > Vibrio halioticoli. Next base: position 26,904 of record NZ_BAUJ01000020.1, on the reverse strand, counting down.
ATTATGGTGATCTTTATGGCAAATGCCTTTGGCTTCTTGCTGTCATGGATGTTCTTCTCATATCGATTCCGCCAAATGCGCGTAGTTACTCCGATTGAGGGGGTACGTCGTCGTTTTGGTGCATCTAACGAACAAGTATTCACATGGGCAACCATGCCGACCAGTATCGTTTACACCGGTATTTGGCTTAATGGCTTAGCCCTATTTGTCAGTGCAGTGTTTAAGATTGACATCGAAACCACTATCGTTGCTACTGGTCTTATTGTTCTCTTTATTTCTGTATTAGGGGGAGCATGGGGCGTTGTTGCTTCGGATTTTGTGCAGATGGTTGTGATCATGGCAGTCACGGTTGTGTGTGCCGTGGCAGCCTTAATCAAGATTGGCGGTCCTAGTAATCTGATTGAACAATTTCCAAGTAACTCAATCATGGGGCCTGACATGAACTACCCATTGTTGTTTGTAGCTTGGTTTATCTTCATGTTTGTAAAGCAGCTACAAAACATCAATAACATGCAAGACTCTTATCGTTTTCTTACTGCAAAAGATTCAACTAACGCACGAAAAGCCGCATTGCTGGCCTTTGTACTTATGCTGATCGGCCCAGCAATCTGGTTTATGCCACCTTGGGTTACTGCTGTTATCTACCCTGATGCTGCGCTTGTTCATGCGAGTGAATTGGGTAATAAAGCCGCCGACGCTGTCTATCTTGTTTTTGTTGAGCGTGTAATGCCAGTTGGTATGGTTGGCTTGCTTATGTCAGCGGTATTTGCTGCCACTATGTCGTCAATGGATTCTGGCTTAAACCGTAACGCTGGCGTATTTGTCCGCAACTTCTATAGCCCTATCATCAATAAAGACGCTTCAGAGAGAAAACTGATGCGTGTTAGCCAGGGCGTCACTGTGATATTTGGTGCACTGATCATCATGGTAGCGCTATTTATCAACTCGCTACGTGGATTAAGCCTATTTGATGCAATGATGTACGTAAGTACCTTATTACAAATGCCGATCCTAGTGCCTTTATTCTTCGGCATGATCATCAAGAAAACACCCGATTGGGCTGCATGGGCAACTCTTGTCGTCGGCATGTGTGTTTCTTACCTTGTGAGCTTTGTTATCACGCCAGACGTGATTGCCAATATGCTGGGTCTAGAACATGGATTCACTTCCCGTGAAGCTTCAGATCTTATCGTTATGAATGGCATCATTGGACACTTATTAATTACCGGTGGTTTCTTTTGTTTAACGACTAAGTTCTACAAAGAGCCAGTAGGTGAAAGAGAAAAAGAGCTTAATCACTTCTGGAAAGATGTCGCAACACCGGTAATTGAATCTGAAGGACAAGATGAAATGGATCGTCAGCAACGCAATATGCTCGGCAAGCTGATTTTAGTCTTTGGCGCTTTGGTTTCAGCAATGATTCTAATACCTAATCCGTTCTGGGGAAGAATGGCCTTCGTATTCTGTGGTGCTGTTGTTGTAGCCGTTGGTGCAGCTTTACTACGCAGTGCCAAGGTGAAGAAAGCTAAACCACAATTGCGTGCTCAAAATTAACCGTTCACTTTAATCCAAGGAGAGTATCGCAAGGTACTCTCCTCTTTGTGCATAAGGTAAAACATGATCGAAAAATACATTCATGACAATGTGCTTCTGACATCATCACTGGCTCAGCATTTATACCACAACTACGCGGCACCAATGCCAATCATTGATTACCACAATCATCTTGAAGCAAAGGACATTTGGTTAGACACCAAGCACAAGAATATAGCAGAAGCTTGGTTACACAATGACCATTATGTGTGGCGTGCAATGAGAAGTAACGGTATATCAGAACGTTACATTACTGGCGATGCCACAGACATTGAAAAGTTTGAAAAATGGTGTGACGCCATACCTTACCTGTTAGGTAACCCTTTATATCAATGGTCACATCTAGAGCTTAAACGCTTCTTCGATTGCGATTTACTGCTTAACCCAAATAACTGCCAATCCATTTGGCAGCAATGTAACAATACACTGAAAAACAAAGAAATGGGCCCTCGTGCAGTATTAAAACGCTTGAACGTAGACACCTTGTGTACAACAGACTCTCCGTTATCCAACCTCGAATACCATAAAAAACTGCAACATTCAGGTTTCTCCATTCAAGTGCTCCCTACTTTTAGGGCTGATGAGTTAATCGCTTTTTCTAACCCCACTGGCTTTCTAAATACCCTGCATCAATTAAGCCAAATCACGAGCATCAATATTAGTTCGCTAGGTCACTATATTGAAGCAATAGCCAAGCGTGTCGAATTTTTCCATAACCTAGGTTGTCGACTGTCTGATATTGGTTTACCTCGTGTTTCTTTTGCCAAAAGCAGCACGCATCAGTGTGAAGGTATCTTCCTGAAATTACTGACCAAGGAGCGACTGTCAGAAACTGATATCGCTCAACTCACCACATATATATTGAATCAACTAGGTAAGTTGTATCACCAACATAAGTGGAGCCAGCAACTGCACATTGGTGTGCTTGCCAACGTAAATGAAAGACGCAAACAACAGCTAGGTGCAGGTACCGGTTTTACCGTCATCAACAATGAGTTAGATATAGAAGCACTTGCCAAGCACCTAAGTGAGCTCGATCGTGAAGGTAAACTGCCTAAAACCATACTTTATAACCTCAATGCTAATCACAACCAGTTATTGAGTTGCTTGGCCGGTGCGTTTCAAGGAGATGATGCCGCAGGGAAAATTCAATTTGGCGCGGCATGGTGGTTTAACGACCACAAAGACGGCATGGAAGCACAACTGACTAGCTTAAAAAACCTAGGTGCTTTAGGACGATTTGTTGGCATGTTGACCGACTCTCGCAACCTATTTTCATTTAGTCGACACGAATATTTTAGGCGAGTGCTGTGTAACTTACTTGCCCAATGGGTTGAAAGCAATGAGATCCCTTACGACCTAGAGCTACTCAAACAGACTATCCAGAACATCTGTTACCACAACGCAAATAATTACTTTCAATTCAAAGATATAGCATAGCTATTAAGGTATTTTGTCATGCTTCAGTTTTCTAATTCAGAGATACAAATCATCAAAGCACGAGCCAGTGCTGCCATGATTAAAACGCTCAGAAATAACAATGATGTGGTACTTAATCACGATACTTTAGTGCCACAAACCGGTATTGCTACTTGGAACCTTTATTACTTCTGCCCTGAGCATGGTGTACGACTTACTTGGGATCGAGAGAAACCTAAATCTCATTGTTGCCCAATTGACGGCAAAGAGTTTACTGGTGAACCGTATGATGGAGCTTGGTGGCGTTGGCTAAATGGTTTAAATGCCAAAGCTAGTTTTGACCTTGGCTTATTATGGCAACTAACCGGTGACGAGCTATACCTTGATAAAGTGCGTGCTATTCTCCTTGAGTACGCCAAGTATTACCCAGATTATGAAGAACACGGGGGCATCCCTTACAACGGTCCAGGTAAAGCGAACGCACAAACCTTATGTGAAGCAAACTGTCATCTTGATTTTGCGCGTGGGTATGATTTTGTGAAAGATCAGCTCAGCAAAGAACAACAACAATATATAGAAGACCGATTATTACGTGAGGGAGCTGAGTTTTTAATGAAGCACCGCACCGATCAACTGCACAACCATGAAATGAAAATTAATGCCACAATAGGTGTTATTGGTCTGATCTTAGATGAACAAAGCTACATCGACTTTGCATTAAATACACAATATGGTATTCACTACCAATTGGATCACGGTTGTACCAGTGAAGGAATGTGGTACGAAGGTTCAATTCATTACCATTATTACGCACTTCAAGCCTTGCTCAACTTCGAGAAAATGGCCTGTAATACCCCCTACTCTGTGAGCAATAATCCAAATTTTTTAAAGATGCTTAAGTTCCCATTAAGTTTAGTACTTAACAATGGTGAGTTCCCTCGCCTTAATGATTGTATTAATGGTCAACAAAAACTCACTCACGCCCATTTATTTGAGTTTGCTCAGAGACAGTACCCCTGTGATCTCTTTGCCAAGGCATTAGCTAGCATCTATCAAAATATCAGTCGCGATAACATGGATGCATTGCTATATGGTGTTGATGAATTGCCCAATGCTCAGCCGTTAGCGTGTCAGTCTATTCATACCAAAGAGGCCGGAGTGACTTTGGCGTTTGATGAAAACAACAATAATGCGTTGCTCTACAAACACGCCCCTTATGGTGGCGAACACGATCACTATGATCGTCTTGGTATTATTTTAACTCGCCAAGGTAAAGAAATACTGCCAGATCTAGGTACTACGGGTTATGGCGCTGAACTGCATTACGGTTATTACAAGAATACTGCCACCCACAACACGCTAACGGTAAACCAACAAAATCAATCACCGATCAATCCTGTACTCAAGTATTATCAAAAAAGCGATTCCGTGACCTTAATTGATGCCGAAGTAGACTGGAATCAACAACCGGCACAAGTAGACAGTCACACCATAGTTCAATGGGATGCACAAAGTTACCAACAGATAAAATATCGCCGCGTATTGATCTGGCTTGAAGATATGCTTTTAGAATTAAATACGGTAGAAAATCCGCATCAACAACAACTTGATTTAACTTACCATATCCGTGGTACTCACAAGCACACTGAACACAGCAGCAACATCAGTAATCCATTGCAAGGCCCGTTAGCTCGTATGACACAAACAAGAATTAGCGAGCTATGTCAGTCGCATCAGTTAATTTATGGAATAGAGGAGCAAGTTGATTATAGCCAACATATTTGGAGCAATGAGCCAAGTAAAGTGCTTCAAGGTTATGCTCCAGACAACCCTGCAATAAAAGATTTAGCCTACTCTTTATTGCGCAGTTCATCTCAACAATTTAATGCCGTTGTGCTGCATGACCTTTCACAGCAACAAAGTCACAGCTTTCAAAGCGTAATATGGGATGCAAATGTCTCTTGTTGCTTGAACTTAAGTGAAGGGCGAACGCTAAATCTAACTTATGACTTTAATTCTGGTGCCTTGACTTTAATCTAGTGCCAGTCACAGTGATTAAGTGATTAGCAATAAAGTAGGCAAAAAAAAGAGCTTGCGCATAGCAAGCTCTGAAAAAAACCGTGAGGGAAATCAAGCGTTAATCCTATAACTTACTTAATCCCCTAACCCTCACAGTTAATCAAGATGGCTAGCCCCCACCAGACATCTTGACTTGTTTGGTTGGCATTACTCAATAACGCCACTAAACCAATATTATTGGTCTAGGTTTAGCTTGTAGAAGCTAACTTGAGCGTAATCGCCTGCTTCAAGGCCGTTGTTTGAACAACCTGCTGAACCAGTATTACATTGGTTGTAGTTACCTGCTTTAAAGTACATCCAGTCATTTGCATAACCTTGGTCGTATTTGTCGCCTTTTAGGTGACCTTTAGCTAGGTTAACGTCAAACTCTTTAACTTCTTGGTTTGGCTGACCTGGGTTTTTAGTAAATGTTAGGTGCATGATGTCACCTTTAACGTTTACGTCGTAAGAGAAGATATCACCAAGTTTGATGCCATCAACAGGTTCTGCAGAACCTTTACGTAGGTCGTGTTGACCGAATACGTCAGTGCTGATGTCGTGACGGAATTTATATTCATCACCTTTAGCATTTGTTTCGTAGTTCCAGTAAACAGAGCCGTATTCGTGCTCAGGTAGTTTACGGTATTCGATTTTTAGAGGTTCATTTTTAGAACCGTGGATTTGACCGATAACGGTCGCGAATGCGCCACCTTTTTTGTAGTTACCGCTTGTACTTACCCAATCAACTGCAAGAGTTGCGCTCATGTGACCGCCAATCGCACCGTATTTTTCTGCATCTTTAGTAGACGCAACAGTGAAGTTGTTCTTAGGTGATGAGTAATCGTCAGCCAGCATTGCACGAAGTTCGCTACGTGCATTCTTAGAGTTAGGTGTTGTCATTGCTTTGTTAGGAGCTTTGAACACCATTGCACCTGTAGTTTGGTCAGTGTAGAACCACTGCGCTTGAGAGAAAGGCTTCTCTTTGTTGTTTAGCATTGACTTGTAAATTTCCATTACTTTGCCAGCGCGTTCAGCCTTATCATCATCCATAGGCAGGTTTAGTTTAAACTTAGATAGGTCAAAGTTCTCAGCAGGAGCTTTGGTTACGTCCAAGTTGTATTGAGCCGCAAGTTGCGGATCTTGGTTAGCCGGTGTGGCTGATGCAGTATCAGGAGAAGAAGCTGTAGAACAACCTGCTAGGCCAGCGACAAGCGCTGAAACAACAACAGCAGCAATCTTATTTTTTGTATGCATTTTAACCTCTAAGATTTTTATTTATAGCATTGCTGGCCACGAGAAAACTTCTCGTGGCCAGCAATAAACATGATAAAACAATACATTAATATAGTATTACAATATAGATGCGAAGATCACAAATTGAAACAATTACGCCTGAATTATCTACAATCTTACTTTTCGGTTATCGACAACAAAACGATTAAAAACTCACTTAATCAGTATCGACCTGCATTTGTTTTTTCTTTTTCATCTTCATTGTCGAGTACACCGAGAACACCGCTAGCAAGATAAAGGCTAGTGCTATTGGTCTCTCATATAAGAAGGACCATGAGTTATCGTACATCAACAACGCCTTACGTAGGTTTGTCTCTGCCATTGGTCCTAAGATAATCGCTAATAGTATAGGCGACGATGGGATATCTAGCTTACCTAAAACAAAACCTAAAATACCAAAGCTAATCGCAATGCCTACATCAAACATAGAGTTGTTGATGGCGTAAGCACCCACGACAGATAAGAATATGATGATAGGAATCATCAGCATCTTAGGCACTTCAATAATGCGACAGAAGAAGCGAATACCGATAAGACCTACGATCAGCATGACAATATTCGCCACCAGCATTGAGCTAAATACGCCGTACACAACTTCAGGGTTTTGGGCAAACAACAGTGGTCCCGGAGTTAATCCTTGCACAATCAATGCACCAAGCAATACCGCTGCCACCGCATCTCCTGGAACGCCTAAAGTAAGCAAAGGCACTAGCGAACCGCCCGTAACACCATTGTTGCCCGCTTCTGCTGCTGCCAAACCGCGTACCGATCCTTTACCAAATTCTTCTGGATTCTTAGAAGATCGCTTAGCTTCGTTGTAACACACAAAAGCTGAAATATCCGCGCCAGCGCCGGGCACAGAACCAATTGAGGTTCCCATCAAGCCACTTTTAATGGCGGTAGGCATCATCTCTTTAAGATCTTTTTTGCTTAGCAGTTTGTGGTCAAATTTGGCCACTTTGGCTTGCTTCTCTTTTAGGATTCGTTCGATTTGGTTGATCGCTTCAGATAAAGCAAATAAACCAATAAGCACAGGGATAACATTGATGCCACTGTAAAGATCCATCACGCCAAAGGTAAATCTAGGCACGCTACTGATAGGGTCTAAGCCAACGGTTGATACAAGCAGACCGATAGTACCCGCTAGCAGTCCTTTCAAAATATTTTGTGCCGACACACTCGCAATAATAGTTAAGCCAAACAAAGCCAATGCAAAGTATTCAGGGGCATTAAAACGCAGCGCAAAGTTTGCCAATAAAGGAGCAATCGCGATTAATACTATGGTACTGATCAGTCCGCCGACAAAAGAGGCGATAGCAGAGATACTTAACGCTCTTGCTGCCTGCCCTTTGGCCGCTAAGGTATGCCCGTCAAGGACAGTGGCGGCGGAGGCGGGAGTGCCCGGTGTTTTTAATAAAATGGCCGCTATTGAACCGCCATATATACCACCGATATACACACCGATCAGCATAACTAGTGCTGCGGTCGGTTCCATACCAAATGTAAATGGCAATAGGATTGCCACACCCATGGTCGCGGTAAGTCCAGGCAAAGCACCAAGTACAATCCCCCCTACCACACCAAAAATAAGAATAGGTAAAACGGCTGGGCTGAACGCGGTCAGTAAGCCATTTAATAAATGTTCAATCATACCGCCTCCTTAATAAAATAGACCTTCAGGAAGCGCTATGTAGAACACCTCACCAAATAAGTAATAAACACCAAACACAAATGCCCAAGCGACAACGTAATACAACGGCTTCTTCACTTTGAACAACACAAGGTACACGGTAAAGGCGACCAAACTCGCCAATAGGTAGCCAATTAAGCTAATTAAGAAGGCGTATCCAATTAAGAACACGATGCCAAATACCGCCATTTTTGAGAAAATGGCTGGCTGTTTTTCAACAGCAATAGATTTAAGTTTGTGCTGCACCAAAAGTGCAATACAAATAAGAATTTGTGCAATCGCAATTGCAGTAGGGAAAAACTTTGCATCGACACTCGCATCTTGAAAGCGAGGCTCCGCGAACTGACCAATAAAAACCAAAATAACTGCGCTTAGGGCAATGATTAGGGAGGGGAAGACAACATTTCTATTAATCATAATGCTACCCGTTAAAGCTAGACTTTAAGGAAATGGGGAGCTCTTAGGCAGAGCTCCCAAGTGGAATTAGAAGTGAAATTAGTTGATCAATGCACCAAGGTTTTTAGTGTCTTGCTCAACAAATGCCGTGAACTCTTCTGCATTCATGTTGTGGATAGTCATCGCACCTTTTTGCATGAACTCTTTAAATTCAGGAGATGCCATTGCTTGGTCAAATGCTTTACCTAGAGTTTCGATAACAGCATCTGGCGTATTTTTAGGAGCGCCAATACCACGCCATGTACCCGTTACTACATCAACGCCTTGCTCTTTAAGAGTTGGAACTTCTGGCAAGAAAGCGATGCGCTCTTCAGACATCACACCTAGTGCTTTAAGTTGACCTGAACGTAGCTGAGCAATAGCTTCACCTGGAGTCACCATAGTTACGTCAGTGTGCTTACCTAGTACTGCCGGAATCGCTTCAGATGCACCGTTGTAAGGAATTGCGTTTAGTTTGATGCCTTGGTCTTTTTCTAGAGCCATTAGGTAGAAGTTTGGAGCCGCTGTAGAAGCAAATTTAACTACGCCATCGCCTTTCTTTGCTTCTGCAATAAGGTCGTTGATCGTGTTGTATGGGCTGTCCGCAGAAACCAGCACTACCGCAGGATCAAGGTTAACCATACGAATCAGTTTAAAATCACTCGCATCGTGCTGCATTAGGCCCATTTGTGGTAGAGAAGCAATTTCACGCGTAACAACGGTAAGCGTGTAACCGTCGGGACGTTGCTGAGCGCCAAAGCTCATACCTACAGCGCCAGCGCCACCAGTACGGTTCATGACGGCAATATTCTGACCAAGAATGTCTTTTGCTGAGTTAGCAAGAGTACGACCTACAGCATCAGTACCGCCACCGGCTCCAAAAGGAACAACTAGACGAATATTTTTACTTGGGTAATCGGCAGCAACCGCCGTTGCAGATACCATGATGCCAGCAGCGACAAGAAGTGATTTAAGAAGTTTGTTCATGATAATTCCTTTTGTTTCAATGTTTGTATATGAAATTGTTTAATTTCGAGTGATTTGAGTAGGGTTATTAATTTTATTATTTTGATACTCAGCCATGCACAGCTGCTCAATTGCTACAGCAATCCAACCACTGATTAGCATGTCGTACCATTGCTCAACTCCACTGCAACCCACAACTACGTCGCCATAGACAAAAGAGCCATAGAACAGTAAGTCATCTTCGTTGAGTGAGGCGGTGTGTAGAGTTTGATTAGTCATATTAGCGCGGGAGTTGCGCCATGCTTGTTTTGCTTTTTTGCGAGCAAACTCATCAAAAGGAATGGTCCACTGTTCTGGATTGCCCAGTGAAGACTCAACTAAAATTGCTTCTTCAAATGAAGATTCCCAAGGTTTTACTCGTGGGTCCATCACTACAATGTGCAACTCTTTACGATTGGTTCGTTCAAATAATCGTTCAATTGCTGGTGTTACTAGTTCAATAGCATCTTTTGCTATCTCTGCATGAGTTTTCATCGCCTAACCTCTGTAATAGACACAAACCTGACTGATGAGTTAACTATATTGTATGACTTGAGTGGCTGATATTGGCGACGGAGGCAAATGCTACCTAGATCACCCACCGCACTCTGAAAGAGTCTAAGGGATCGGATTTTTACGCAAGTATGTAGATTTTTATATGACATTAGTCACACTTAAAAACCGGATAAAAGTGTGATCTGATCGTCATTTCTTTAAGAGGTATGGTCTGCAGAGTGGGCGTTCTTAAGCCGTTAGGAAAAAAACAGCATCGTAGACAGAGTTATGGGGCGTAGAAGAAAGATAAAGCCAGTCAATGACTGGCTTTATCTATTTATAATTAGGCGCTTTTTGTTACGTATTTTGTTTTCATACGCAGTGCTACATTAACCAGTGCGATTAACACTGGCACTTCAATGAGTGGACCAATGACACCAGCAAATGCTTGATCTGAATTGATACCAAACACTGCAATCGACACTGCAATCGCTAATTCAAAGTTATTGCCAGTTGCGGTATAAGCAATTGAGGCATTTTTGTCATATGGAATGCCTAGACGTTTACCGACATAAAAGCTAACAAAAAACATAGTGACAAAATAAATAGTCAAAGGGATTGCAATACGAACCACATGCATAGGCAGTTCAAGAATCATCTCACCTTTAAGGCTAAACATTAAAACAATTGTAGCCAATAATGCAATAAGAGTAATCGGCGAAATACGAGGAATGTACACATCGTTGTACCACTGCTCACCCTTAACCGAAATAAGAATTTTACGTCCTAAGAAACCGGCTAAGAATGGAATACCAAGATAGATGAACACGCTTTGTGCGATATCAGCCATAGAGATATTCACTATCATTCCAGTGTAACCAAATACCGGAGGTAACACTGTGATAAAGAGCCATGCCATGAAACTGTAAGTGACGATTTGGAATGCACTATTTAATGCAACCAAAGCGGCGCCATATTCTTTGTTTCCGCCACCGATGTCGTTCCACACCAAGACCATTGCAATACAACGCGCTAAACCAATCAGGATAATACCGACCATGTAGCCAGGGTGATCACCTAAAAATATCAACGCTAAAGCAAACATTAAGATAGGACCAACTAGCCAGTTCATGATCAATGACAGTTTTATCGCCGTCTTATCTTGCGTGACTTTACCAAGCAGACTGTAATCCACTTTAGCTAACGGTGGGTACATCATTAAAATCAAGCCAATTGCCAATAGAACATTGGTACTGCCGATAGACATACTTTCATTAATTTCCGCTACTTGAGGAAATAACGCGCCAATTGCTACGCCAACAGCCATAGCTAAAAATATCCATAGGGTTAGATATCTGTCTAAAAAACCTAGCTTGGGTGTTGCACCCGCTATTTCTTTGCTCATAACCGATCACTCTCTGTGTTTGTGAATTGCTATTCGTTAACTTACGTTTGTTAATTTACGTTCGTTAATCGTCGAATAACGATTAATCTAAGTGTAGTCTATCTCTATAAAGTAAAATAGATCCGCTGTTCTAGTGGTTAAAATAAACTATCAAGTAAATGCTGTATTCTTTGCATTGCGGGCATTTCGATACGGTAACAGACCTTAGGAGGTTGAGGTTCACTGCGCACCAGCCCTGCTTGACGTAATATACGCAAATGCTCAGACACGGTAGATTGCGCCAATCCCAGTTGCCCGACTAAAACACCATTCAAACATCCGCCTTGCAGTTCTAACTCTAGAAGTACTCTTAAAATTCTAATTCGCGCTGGATGCGATATTGCTTTTGCCAGTGTTGCCAACTCCTGCTCTTGCTTCTCATCCTCGATAGAGATGGTCGGCGCTTGGCATTTTTTTACTTGGCAATCTGTCATGCTAATCTCTCTTACATCGTCGAATGACGATTAATATACAAACTAAGTGTAAAAACTACAACATTCGCTCTAAATTATTTTTCTAACTCTTGTTTATCAAAAATCAATTTATATGCAAGTGGTTACATTTAACCTTTACTATCAATAGAATAAATATTGAACTCACTTTTTAAATAGCGCAAAATCTAAACATCAGTAAAATTGATACTTAGTTTTCAATAATAGGAGTTGCATGTTTAAATTTTCCTTAAAGCAAATCGCGGTATTTGATGCCGTAGCAAGTTATGAAAGCGTGAGTATTGCAGCTAAAAAACTGTCGATGACCCAGTCAGCGGTGAGCATGTCTCTCTCTCAATTGGAATCGGTGCTTGATCGCCCTTTATTCAACCGCCAAGGCAACCGCTTAGTGCTCAGTCATTGGGGACATTGGCTACGACCTAGAGCCAAACACTTATTACAAGAAGCACAACAAATTGAATTTGGCCTGCATGACCAACACCTGATCAGTGGCACGTTAAGCTTATGTTCAAGCCAGACAGCGGCTAAACATTTAGTGCCCTCACTCATCAGTAAAATTGATAACGACTTCCCAGAAATGCGCATAAAATTGAACATTGAGAATACTGAGAACGTCATAGAATCACTGCTCAACTACGACTGTGATCTGGGTATCATTGAAGGTCGCAATACCGATAGTCGTCTACAACAAGAGCACTGGCTAGATGATGACTTGGTGATTGTATCATCGCCTAATCACCCCTTCGCACAATACAAGCAAGTGACTTTGGCACAGCTAGAGCAAGCAAAATGGATATTAAGAGAGCCAGGCGCTGGCACTCGCCGTATTTTTGACGGTGCGATACATGGCTATATCGACAACATAAAAGTATGGAAAGAGTATGAGAGTATTCGGGTCATAAAATCGCTAGTAGCCAATGGCAGCTATTTAGGATGCGTGCCTTATCTGGATATTTTACCTGAGCTGGAAAATAACCAATTGGTGGTACTACCAACGCCACAATTGAACATGCAACGAGAAATCTCTTTTATTTGGCGCAATGACAGTGGTGAATCACCACTAAGGGAATGTTTACTTTCTGAGGCGAGAAGATTAACTAAAGGTAAATCTTTCAAGCCACGCAAAGATTGGACCCCTGCGTGACCTAAAAACTTAGTTGTGCTTTTTTAGATAGGGCGTCACAGGCCCTAATGTCATCGCTCAGAATTAAGCGACTGACAGATCCTTCTTTTGTTGCGTTTGTGGCTGATTATAATTTGCCACCCACTGCGCAATCGCATCACGATTAAGCAGTCCAACATACTGACCATTAAAGACCACCGGATAAGCACTTGGCATTTTACTTGCCGCTTTTGCTAAACGCTCTTTAAATGACAGTACTTCTCCGCCCATGTAGAAACCTCCTTGGTTAACAGGGTAAAGCACATCTTGATCGACAATCATTGGCTCAAGAGCAGAAAGAATGCTTTGCTCTGGCGTCAAAGTGCAAACAGGTGATTGCATGTAGTCTTTAACCGGCATTTCTATCTCAGGGTCAAAATCTTGTCCCCACATTCCTCGAAGTAGATCTTGCTGTGAAATGAATCCCTGCACTTGATGATCTGCACTTAATACTGCAGCTCCTGCTTGCTCGTTATCGATTAATAGCTTAAGTGCAACTTGGCAGTTTAAGTCTTCTGCGAAAGTGATCTGGTTGTCAGAGGCTAGATCAGCAACTCGTAAACGTTTCATATGTTCTAACATGGCATGCTCCAATGAATTTAAAGATGAAAAATTGATGTCTGTGTTTTTTATCGGGTAAATTGACGCCGTTGAGCTTAGTTTTGGCTCTATGCTCCAATAAGCCAGCCCAACCAGAGCCGCTCCCCCGAAAATGTTCCCCAGAGTGACTGGGATTAGATTTGCAGTAATAAATTGTTTTATCGTTAACAGCTCTAGATGAATCCCGGCTGTTAGTGCTGTATTGAGCAGTTGCGTATCCGCGGTTGCCTTAATCGCAATTCCTAGTGGCACCATAAACATATTAGCAATGCTGTGCTCAAAGCCTGAGCTCACAAACATAGCAACAGGAAGCAGCACTAAAAACGCCTTTCCTGCACTCTCTTTGCTACTAAAGCTCATCCAAATACCAAGACATACCAATAGGTTACACATTACCCCTAACGAGAATGCTTGCCACCAAGAGTGCTCTAACTTATGAGTGGCAATGCTCAGTGCATTCAGCCCCCAATTACCATGATCAAGGATGTGCATTTTTGCCATCATAATGAAGGTAAGGGTGAGCATAGCGCCCACAAAGTTCCCCGCGTAAACACGAGCCCAGCAGAGCAATAACTGCTTTGTAGTGACCCTTTTTTGTGCCCAAGCGACAGAACTTAACACTGTGCTAGTAAAGAGCTCCCCACCGCAGATAACCACCAGCATTAAACCAAGACTAAAAGCCACACCACCGATAAAGCGGGTTAACCCCCAACCATTGTTATAAGAGCCCGTGGTCACTGTAATGTAGAAGACAAAGGCTAATGCGATAAACGCACCGGCAAATACCGCTAATACAAATGACTGCTTAAAAGGTTTAAGTACTTTTTTGTGCCCATAGTCCGCAGCTTGCATGGTTAGACTCGGCTTCGTCACTGACGAGCTGACATCAACCAATTCTGGGAATGGGCGTTTTATCGGCATAGTTTCCTCCTTCTCTGTCGGTAAATAACTAGGTGAATAACATCACCCGTTTAATTGAACGCTTTTCGTGAAAGCCCATTCAGATTAAGAGAGTCAGAGTGGAAATAATATCTAGTAGTTTTGAAGATCAGTGTTAGGAAAACTGATGGAGTGCATAAAGTTGCTTAAGCGTGCAGTATCACAAAGTAGAAAGAGTGCTGGGTTACGGTTTTTAAACTCAGTAACCCAACAAATTAAGAATCTTGTAAAGTATGAAAGCCAGAATAAATACGAGTCGCAGTAGTAAACCAACACAAACTGCCAAATACAAAAGCCAACTCAGCAAAATAGTGTGGGAATAAACACATAATAATGAAGCAAGCAATGGTTTCAGTGCCTTCGGTTAACCCACTCATGTAATACAAAGATTTATGTTTATAAACTGGGTTATCAATGCCGCGTTTGCCCGCCATAACCGCAAACGCTAAGAAGCTGCTTCCTGTGCCAATAAAAGAGAAGATCAAGAAGGCACCCGCAATACTATTGATATCAGGATTAGCGAGTACAAAGCCAAACGGCACTAAGGAGTAAAATAGAAAATCTAAACTGATATCTAAAAAACCGCCTGCGTCAGTAATGCCTTGTATCCGAGCTAATGCACCATCTAAGCCATCGCAAATACGATTTAGTACAATAAACAGCAATGCCATGTTGTACTGCTCTAGCATTAGCATAGGCAATGCCAAACAGCCTAATACAAAGCCAAAGACTGTGATTTGATTCGCGGTCACCCCAAAGTGATTAACAAGCTTAGCCCCTTGAGTTAAAGGCCATTTGATCACCTTGATGCTATAACTATCTAGCATGAGTACTCTCCCACGGCCAATTCAGTGTCACACTATCACTAGGAATGTCTTGTTCATCGTGGGTCACCATTAATGCGGGGATATTGGCACGCTTTAATTGCTCAAATACCCAATCGCGAAACTGTGCACGAAGTTGCTTATCAAGTTTACTGAATGGCTCATCCAATAATGCTACTTCTGGCTTCGCCAACAACATTCGGGTCAAACTTACCCTCGCCCTTTGGCCGCCAGAAATTTGCTCTGGGTACGAATCTGCCAACTGACTCAATGAGATTTGCTGCAACGCCTCAATAGCTTGCTGCTTTCTTTGCACACCTTTCACTGAATTAGGTAAAGCAAAAGCGAGGTTTTCCCAGATATTTAAGTGCGGAAACAACAGATCGTCTTGAAATAAGATCCCTACTTTGCGCTTATGTGCAGCAATAGAGTCCAAGCGGCGCTCGTTTAACCGCACTTCACCTTGATAGGTGAACTCAGAAGATAAATGCCCAGCAATAATATCCAACAACGTAGACTTTCCACATCCACTGGGTCCCATCAAAGAAACCACTTCACCAGAATCAATACTCATATTCAACTCAGCGAATAGCGTACTGCCATCTGATTTATGTACGGTAAGGTGTTTAAGATACAGACTCATTTGATCAAAGCCCCTTTATTTTGCTGCAAAGCTTTCGGTGGACGCAGACATCGGTTATGGAGTCGACTTCCCAATATTGCGATAAAGAAAAAAATCAGTGGTAACAATGCTTGCCACAACGCATATATGGCAGTCACGCGACGATCAAAGCCACTGGATAACGCTACGGCTTCAGTGGTTAAAGTAGAAATTCGCCCTGCCCCTAACACCAGCGTAGGCAGATATTGAGATAAGCTGACACTGATGGCCACCGCCCAAGCAAATAAAATAGCAGGAAGCATTAGAGGCAATTTCACTTTAACGAAAACACTAAATGGCGTTTTGCCAAGGCTCAGAGCGACTCGGGTCATAGCCTCATTGTAACTACGCCAAGGGCCATCTAATGACAAATAGACAAAAGGGAACGCAAAAAACAGGTGTGCCCAGCAGACCCATAACCAATGATTGTCGCCACCAATAAATAAGGTGGTCACTTGCAGGCCAAACAAAACCGAAAGTTGTGGAATAAGCATAGGTATCGCAATAATGTAGCCCGGTATTTGCCAGCGATATCGAATTCGATATTCATGAGCAATAAGCGCCAGTAGTACCGCGATAGTACCTGAAACCAAGGCTAAGCTTAGGCTTTGTTGTATGGTGCTGATAATGCCAGACCATTCGTACTCCCAAAATCTAAGGGAGTAGCGGCTAGGCAAAAGATCAGGAAAACGCCAGCGGTGTGCAACACTCCACAACATCATCAGGGGCAACATAACCCCTGTCAGAAAAAGCATTGAAGTAAACAAACTCTTTCCCGGTAATGACGTACCTTGCCGCCCTGACACTTGCCACGACCTTGCCCATTTACAGATAGTCCACTCAACCACTCTAGCAAACACCATAACCAAAGAGGCGATAATAAATAACACGATCGCCCCTGCCGATGCCCTCGGCAGTAATGAAAGATCAGGGTCGTTAAACCATTGCCATACTAATACCGCAAACGTAGGTGGATTGGTCGGCCCTACAATCAAAGCCACGTCCACCACCGACAAGCTATAAGCTAACACCGCTAACATGGGAAAACGCAGCTTAACCAGCCATTGAACAAAAATAGATTTCCACCACATCTGAGTGCGGTTGTAGCCCATTGATGCGGTGATTTTTTCTGTCTTTTCGATATTTAATTGCTTTAAGACGGGAATGCTCATTAATAGCAGAAAAGGCACTTCTTTAAAGGCCAGCATAATGACCAGCCCCAGTGCGTAAGGATCATGAATTAACAGGGCTAATTCATGCGCCGACGCTTGGTTTAAATCATGCCCAAATAGGCTATGCACCAAACGTACCCCTAACCCAGTAGGATCAAACAAAAAAGCAAAACCAATCGCAAACGCCACATGCGGAATAGACAACAATGGCGATAACGATAGCTCTATTTTTTGCCACCAGCGCGTGTTCCAACAGCGCTGTAGCACCGCAAAGCTGATCAAGCAGGCTAGATAACTGCTGACAATGGCAGAAAATAAAGTCAGAGCAATAGAGCGCCAAACACCATTCCAAGCAAAAACGTGCTCAAAACCAGTTAAAGAAATGGAACTCATACCTAAAGGAGGAATAAAGCTGAGTGACGATGAGACGACACCCAGCATGCCCGGTATTGTGGGCAATACGCACACTACTACAACTAGTGCGTAAAAAAATCGAAGCATATTAGATCATTGTCCGTAGCGCTTAAGCCATTCTTTTTCTAGCATAACTTGCCAACTTGGGTGAGGTTCATCAATAGCGTCAAATTTCTCAGAGTTTTGCGCGCTACCTTGCAAATATTGACGTTCTAGCACTGAGGGGTCGCCCCATACATCCAAGTCACCTTTGCGTGATTGCGCTTCTGGGCTTAATAAAAAGTTGATCGCCACTAAAGCACCTTCTGTAGCAGAAGCATTCCAAGGTATGGCTAAAAAGTGGATGTTAGACAAAGCGCCCCGGCTCATCGCATAGGGCTTAGTGCTAGGTTCAAGGTTGCCAGCTGCTTGTGCAGAATAGACCGCATTAGGATTAAAGGTCAGCGCAACGTCTAGCTGCCCATCATCTAATAAACGGATCATTTCAGCTGTGCCTGCGGGGAATTGTTTACCACTGCGCCACGCGAGCGGATGGAACTCATCGAGGTAGCTCCACAGCAATGGACTTAATCTCGCAAATTCTTCATCGGTGACAGGTTTAGATAAAGCAGGATCATTATCTGAAAGTTCAATCAATAACGCCTTTAAAAAACTTGAACCATGAAACTCTGGAGGCTTTGGGTAACTTAAGCGATTTGGATGCGCTTTGGCATATGTGAGCATTTGTGCAAATGATGCAGGCGGCGTGTTTAATTGCTTTTGATCGTAAATGAACACCAGTTGCCCGACTCCCCAAGGCGCTTCTAAGCCCTCGGTAGGTTCAGAAAAGTCCACAGTCACTGGCAAAGTTTTGTCGACGTATTTCCAGTTTGGCAAATTTTCAGTGAAAGGGCCAAACAACAGTTGGTTCTCTTTCATTGATTTGAAGTTTTCACCATTGATCCACACCAGATCAATACTGCCACCTTCACTCTTTCCTACGGCTTTTTCCGCAATAAGACGAGGGGTACTTTCCGCAATATCAGAGACTTTAACGTGCTTTAACGTCACAGCATAGCGCTGCTGAAGCTGTTTATTAGCCCACTGAATATAGCGGTTAATTTCCTGACTACCTCCCCATGCATGGAAGTAGACGGTTTGTCCTTGCGCGGTTTTCTCTATGCTATTCCAATCAAGTGTTTTCGCACCCACCCCAAACGTTGCACATAACGTAAGCATTGCCGTGAGTAATTTATTCATAATGATTTTCCGTTAGTTTCCTTGGCTCAAGCCTTTAACGATGACAGGTAATACGTAAGTAAATACCGATTTATCTCTTAGATATATTCACTAGACCTTACACAGACAGATTTTCTTTCCCTAATCCCGTCTAAGTGGTCAAATAATATCAATCACAGTCCGTCTGTGATCAATAGTGCATAGAAAAATGCCTTATTTGTGAGTTTGATATAAAAATGGGCAGCATTACGCTACCCAATTACTGATGATGTAAAATCAATTACCACATTAAATCATCTGGTACGACAAAGTCTTTGTACGGATCATCTTCATCTGGCGTTTCTTCTTCAGGCTTGATGGTTTCAACAATCGCTTCAGGCACTCGGGTAGCGATTTTTTCTGCCACAACCGTTGGAATCACCGCATAGCTTTCGCCGTCACGAGCAATGCTCAAAATACCTTTAATAAGCTGAGTACGATTTAACTCCTCAACATACAAAGATTTTACTAAAGTACCGTCAGTAAAGTTGTACTTGATCTCACCTTTTGAGGTATCGATGCGGTTCATATCAATCAACTGTTTAACTTGCGCTTTTAGCTCTTTAGCCAAACGTTGCTGCTCACGCTCTTGGTTGATCTTTTTGTCACGCTCTTGCTGAGCTAAACGGTTTTCTTCTGCAGCGGCCTTTGCTTCTCGTGACTGTACGCGAGACTTCTTAGCGCCTTTCTTGGCTTTCTTTAGCTTTTTCTCATTCACTAAGCCAGCTTTTAGCATTTGTTCTTGAAGGGTCAGTTTTGCCATTTCTAATACTTCTATTTACCGATTAATCTGATTGCGTTTATTTTCGCACGCCTACCGCTATATGTCCTAATTTTGCGTCACAATAAAAAAACCCGTAAGACTAAACTAGCTCACGGGTTTTTGTATCACTGATTATCTAAAACGAGAAAAGCGCAGGCTTATTCCCATTCGATAGTTGCAGGTGGTTTACCTGAAATATCGTAAACAACACGTGAAATACTGTCTACTTCGTTGATAATGCGGTTTGAAACCTTACCTAGGAAGTCGTATGGCAGATGTGCCCAATGCGCAGTCATAAAGTCGATGGTTTCTACAGCACGTAGCGATACAACCCAATCGTATTTACGGCCATCGCCCATTACACCAACTGAGCGTACTGGTAGGAATACTGTAAAGGCTTGCGATACTTTGTGGTAAAGATCGGCATTGTGCAGTTCTTCAATAAAGATAGCATCGGCGCGACGTAGCAAATCACAGTATTCTTTTTTGATTTCGCCAAGAACGCGAACACCTAGACCAGGACCTGGGAATGGGTGACGGTAAAGCATGTTGTATGGCAGACCTAGCTCTAGACCAATCTTACGCACTTCATCTTTAAACAGTTCACGCAATGGTTCAACTAAGCCCATTTCCATATCGTCAGGCAAACCGCCTACGTTATGGTGCGACTTAATCACGTGCGCTTTACCTGTTTTAGAAGCCGCAGATTCGATAACGTCAGGGTAGATAGTACCTTGCGCTAGCCATTTAGCATTTTTCAGCTTCTTCGATTCTTCATCAAATACGTCGACAAATACGTGACCGATAGTCTTACGTTTTTGTTCTGGATCCGATTGACCTTTCAGTGCGTCTAAGAAACGGTCTTCCGCTTCCACTTTGATGATGTTTAATCCGAAGTGATCGCCAAACATATCCATCACTTGCTCGCCTTCGTTCAAACGAAGCAGGCCGTTATCAACGAATACACAAGTCAGTTTGTCGCCGATAGCGCGGTGAACTAGCATAGCGACAACAGAAGAATCAACGCCGCCAGAAAGGCCTAGAATCACTTCATCATCGCCCACTTGCTCTTTAATACGAGCAATTGCATCATCGATTATGGATTGTGATGTCCACAATTTTTCACAACCACAGATGTTGATAACGAAGTTTTCTAACATACGTGCGCCTTGGCGAGTATGAGTTACTTCAGGGTGGAATTGAACACCGTAGTATTTCTTCTCTTCATTTGCCATCGCAGCAAACGGACAAGTTTCTGTTTCGGCAATCTTAGTAAAGTCAGAAGGAATTTCGACTACTTTATCACCGTGACTCATCCACACATCTAACAGTGCGTTGCCGTCTTCAGCAATAGCGTCTTCAATACCTTGGAATAGAGAGGATTCTTCAACAACTTTAACCTGTGCATAGCCGAACTCACGTTCGTTAGAACCTGCAACCTTGCCGCCAAGTTGTTCAGCCATTGTTTGCATGCCGTAACATACGCCCAATACAGGAACACCAGAATCAAAAACATATTGAGGAGCGCGAGGAGAGTTTGCTTCGGTTACACTTTCTGGACCACCAGAAAGGATGATGCCGTCAGGATTAAATTCACGGATATCCGCTTCTTCTACATCCCAGCTCCATAGCTCACAGTAAACACCAATTTCACGAACGCGACGCGCGACAAGTTGAGTGTACTGAGAACCAAAATCTAGGATCAAAATACGTTGGTCGTGGATATTCTTTGTCATTTAGAAATCTCAATAGTATTAGATGGATGGAGGCAAATGGCCTCCAAAACTTTAAATAATCTGTTACCCCTATAAATAGAGGTAGTTAGGTTTTTTTTGCTAAGTTGAATCCCTTGAACTCAAGGGATTTCGCGACGCAATATTAACCTAGGCGGTAGTTTGGAGCTTCCTTGGTGATCTGCACGTCGTGTACGTGTGATTCATTCAGACCAGCGCCAGAAATACGAACAAACTCAGCTTTAGTACGCATGTCTTCGATAGTTGCAGAGCCAGTTAGACCCATGCTAGAACGCAAACCGCCCATTTGTTGGTGAACGATTTCTTTTAGGCGACCTTTGTAAGCGATGCGACCTTCGATACCTTCAGGAACAAGTTTGTCCGCTGCATTATCTGTTTGGAAGTAACGGTCAGATGAGCCTTGAGACATAGCTGCAAGAGAACCCATACCACGGTAAGACTTGTATGAACGACCTTGGTAAAGAATAACTTCACCCGGTGCTTCTTCAGTACCTGCGAACATAGAACCAACCATCACACAAGATGCGCCAGCTACGATAGCTTTACAGATATCACCTGAGAAACGGATACCACCGTCAGCGATAACTGGAATATCAAATTCTGCAGCAACTTCAGCAGCATCTGCCACAGCAGTCACTTGAGGAACACCAACACCAGTAACGATACGAGTAGTACAGATTGAACCCGGGCCGATGCCCACTTTAACTGCACTAACACCGGCGTCGATTAGCGCACGAGCGCCTGCGCCAGTTGCTACGTTACCACCGATAATTTCTAGATCAGGGTAAGCAGCGCGAGTTTCACGAATGCGGTTTAGTACGCCTTCAGAGTGACCGTGAGAAGAGTCGATAAGTAGCACGTCAACGCCAGCTTCTACAAGCGCGGCGACACGTTCTTCGTTACCAGCACCTGCGCCAACTGCAGCGCCTACACGTAGACGGCCACGCTCATCTTTACAAGCGTTTGGTTTACGTTCTGCTTTATGGAAATCTTTTGCAGTGATCATGCCGCGTAGTTTGAACTCGTTGTTCACTACTAATACTTTCTCAACGCGAGCTTCGTGCATTTTCTCTTGAACTTCTTCAGGAGATGCACCTTCAGTTACTGTTGCTAGACGCTCTTTAGGAGTCATCACTTCAGACACTGTTTTGCTCATGTCAGTCACAAAGCGAATGTCACGACCAGTAATGATACCTACAAGCTCTTGGCTGTCAGTCACTACTGGGAAACCGGCAAAACCGTGTTTTTCAGTAAGCTTAAGCACTTGATCAATGGTTTGTTCTGGACGAACAGTGACAGGATCAGAAACGATGCCCGCTTCAAAGATTTTAACTTGGCGAACCATTTCGGCTTGCAAAGCAATAGGCATGTTTTTGTGAATAAAACCAATTCCGCCTTCTTGAGCTAATGCGATAGCTAAGCGAGCTTCTGTAACTGTATCCATAGATGCAGAAATCATTGGGATATTTAGATTGATATTCTTCGTCAAGCGGGTGCGAAGATCCGCTGTATTTGGGAGAACGGTGGAGTGAGCTGGAACCAGTAGGACGTCGTCGAAGGTCAGCGCTTCTTTGGCAATACGTAACATTTGCAATATCTCACAATAGAGGTGGTAAAGTAAGGAAACCAATCATTTATACGGGGTGTATAAAATAGTTGGAATTGATATTGCGGAGGGATTATACGCAGAGCGCAATCGTTTTGCTACTCATTTTTTGAAATTTAATTTGCCTTTTACCTATTGCTGTGTATTATATTGGAGCTATCTTCCATACCCATGTCTGAAGAGCGTCAATTTGCCCTCCCCGCAATCCAATAATATTTTTACTGTTTCACGCCTTAACGCTGAAGTGCGCTTACTCCTTGAAAATGAAATGGGAGTGGTTTGGCTTATCGGTGAAATTTCCAATTTTTCATCTCCAGTGTCTGGACATTGGTATCTGACTCTTAAAGATTCCCGCGCCCAAGTGAAGTGCGCCATGTTCCGTGGCAATAATCGTCGTGTGACTTTCCGCCCTGAAAACGGCAAGCAAGTTTTAGTCAAAGCGCGCTTATCACTGTATGAACCGCGCGGTGATTATCAGCTGATCATTGAATCTATGCAGCCTGAAGGCGATGGTCGCCTGCAACAGCAGTTTGAAGCGCTGAAAATGCAATTGGCCGCTGAAGGCCTGTTCGCACAGTCAAATAAACTGCCATTGCCAGAACACCCAAAATGCATTGGTATCGTCACCTCCTCTACTGGGGCTGCTTTACACGATATTTTACAAGTATTGAAAAGGCGCGACCCTAGCCTGCCGGTGATCATCTACCCAACTATGGTGCAAGGAGAAAGTGCTTCCATTAGCATTGCCCAGACGATTGGCCTAGCCAATGAGCGCAATGAATGTGATGTGTTGATTGTCGGTCGTGGTGGCGGTTCATTGGAAGATCTTTGGTGTTTTAACAACGAGATAGTGGCGCGAACCATTGCCTCTAGCCAAATTCCAATAATCAGTGCCGTGGGTCATGAAGTGGATGTGACAATTGCAGATTTTGTGGCAGATATGCGCGCCGCGACACCATCGGCCGCCGCTGAGCTAGTTAGCCGAGATCAGAGCTTTAAGTTGCAAGGTCTGCTTGCCAAGCAAAAGCAACTGATGAATGCGATGAATCGTTATCTGACACAGCAGCAACAACAAATCTTGATTCAAGAGCATCGATTAGACAAGCTGCACCCTAAACATCAATTGCAAAAACAAAGTCAGCAATTAGATGAAAAAGAGGCGCAATTAAAACGTGCAATGCTTGGACAAATTAGCGCGATAAAACAGCGTCTTTCTCGTTTGCAGATGCGCCTTGAAATGCATGCTCCTGCCAACAAAATTGCCAAGCAACAACAAAATCTAGTGTATTTAGAACAGCGACTAAATAAGGCTATTCAAAGCCAAGTTCGTCAAGATAGGCACCAGTTTGAGCTGTTAACAGAAAAACTAGACGCAGTAAGCCCTTTAGCGACTATGCGCCGTGGTTATTCTATCTCAAGCAAAAATAGTAAGGTTGTCACTCAATCATCGCAACTTAAACAAGGTGATACTTTAGTCACTCGTTTTGCCGATGGTGAAGTCACTTCAAGCGTAGAATCGGTCAAAGCGACACAATCTTAACGGTTATTCTGCTCGCTTAAACTCAACGCGAGCTCGAGACTTTGACTTGAGCTCGTTGCAAGCGGCATTACAAAAGTAACTGGCTGCGCCACACGCTTGCAGTTTTTCCAACTCCGCATCGCAATCAGGGCAAAAGGCTAACTTTTTATAATGCGTCTGACAGTCTGCACAGTAATATTGACCATCCCATTGCAGTTCTTGATTACACTCAGGGCAAATGTTGTGTGCCATTACTTGCTCTCCACTATTTGATGAATCTACCACCGTAGTCATTAGTTTATCATTCTAGCCAGTTAAAATAGCCTATAGTTTCAGATAGCTTACACGGGTAAAATGAGTTTGATTAAACAGTCATCAGTTTATGTTCATTGTTGCTTATTCTTCTATCAAAACCGCCACATTACAGCTTTAACATGATCTTTGTTTGATCTTATACTTTATTGCTCGTGATCAGCCTTCTACCGTAAAAAGAACATTTATATAACCACACACCGAAAGCATAAGTTACATATGCTGTTTTTCAATTTACAGAAGATTATTATTCTATTCCGTATGTTTTTAGTGGCATTTAAAGAATAAAATAAAAAGATCTCCTATATGGATTTTGTGTCATTGTTCCCTTTTTCGGGCAAAAAAAAGCCGCTTCGGCGATCGAAGCGGCTTTAAAAATGATAAAGCGTAACTGTTACTTTTTGCTACTGCGGCCTTTCAGCATTTGTGACAAACGTTTTTTCTTACGCTCTTGCGAGATTGTCATCTTGCTAGATTTACCCTCAAATGGGTTTTCACTGCTTTGGAACTGAATACGAATTGGTGTACCCATGATCTCTAAAGAGCGGCGGTAGTAGTTCATCAAGAAACGCTTGTATGACGCTGGAAGCTCGTTAACCTGATTACCGTGTATCACAACGATAGGTGGGTTATAACCGCCTGCGTGAGCGTATTTAAGCTTCACACGACGGCCTCTAACCAATGGTGGTTGGTGATCGTCGGTTGCCATTTTCATAATGCGAGTAAGTACCGAAGTACCCACACGGGTTGTCGCCGATTTATACGCTTCTTGTACAGATTCGAACAAGTTACCAACACCAGTACCATGCAATGCAGAGATAAAGTGGATACGCGCGAAATCAACGAAACCAAGACGACGATCAAGCTCTTTCTTAACGTGTTCTTTCACATCAGTATCAAGACCATCCCACTTATTCACAGCAATCACAATAGAACGACCAGCGTTCAATGCAAAACCAAGTAAGCTCAGATCTTGATCTGAAATATTTTCACGAGCATCGATAACCAATAATACTACGTTGGCATCTTCAACCGCTTTCAGCGTTTTTACCACTGAGAATTTTTCTACCGTTTCGTTAATACGACGACGACGACGAACACCCGCAGTATCAATCAATACGTATTCACGCTCATCCCTTTGCATTGGGATATAAATTGAATCGCGTGTCGTACCAGGCATATCGTAAACCACAACACGTTCTTCACCTAAAATACGGTTAGTCAGTGTCGATTTACCTACGTTTGGACGGCCGATAATCGCCAATTTGATAGGCTGATCTTGCAGACGCTTGAATTCTTCTTCTGCTTCTTCTTCGGTGTACTCTAGCTGTTCTTCTTCGTCTTCAAAGCCAGTAAGGTCTTCAATTTCGCCTTGTTCTTTTAACAGGGCTTCAACGAATGGATCTAAAGCGCGATCAATCAATGCCGTCACACCACGACCGTGCGCCGCTGCGATTTGATACATATCATCTACACCTAACTGCCAAAATTCAGCACTCGCAGCGTCAGCATCGATACCATCAACTTTGTTTACTACCAGCATCGCTGGCTTTTCAATCTTGCGTAGGTGTTTAGCAATCGCTTCATCAGCAACGGTTAAGCCTGCTCGGCCATCAACCATAAACAGAACCACATCAGCTTCGTCAATCGCCGCTAGCGACTGCTCTGCCATTTTGGTTTCCACACCTTCTTCTGTGCCATCGATACCGCCGGTATCAATAACGATAAACTCATGCTCGCCAAGCTTAGCTCGACCGTATTTTCTATCACGTGTCAGACCGGGAAAGTCTGCAACTAACGCATCTCTAGTACGAGTTAAGCGATTGAATAATGTGGATTTCCCTACGTTAGGACGCCCAACAAGCGCAACAACTGGAACCATAATGACCTCAAAGTAAAAGCGTTGTGTAGTTATACCAATCGTACTAAATAACTGATCATTCTAGCTTGTTAAAATGCTCGATAACGGCGTTAGAATTTTTGATTGTAGAATAACTACTTATCAAAAAATTCTGCCTTGTTCTCGAGCATTTTTCC
>NZ_BAUJ01000021.1 GCF_000496695.1 Vibrio halioticoli NBRC 102217 | reverse complement strand
CGCCGTTATCGAGTATTTTAACAAGCTAGAATGAACAGTTATTTAGTACAATTGGTATAATCCATTAAGACAATCAAATAAAAAAGGTGCGAAGCAACTGAGTTTGCTTCGCACCTTTTTTTAAATCACACGTTTAACAGTAAGTAATGAAATTCATATCATTATTTTTTAATAAACGGCATAACCCTTTGAGTTTCAACAGGAATAGCAAGCGTTACACCGTCACTCAAATCAGCCAATTTAAGTACCGCTTTACCCTGCTCTGATACAGGAATCACTTTACCATTTGATAACATAATCTGATGTAGTTCATCAGGTTTAAACTCTAAAGTAACGCCTTCAATATCAGGGGCAAACCAACTAGAGAACATCCCACCCAACTCACCAAGCACTTCTTGCATCTGCACGGTCAAGCTGTCTAATTTTGCATAATCCACTTGCCCATAGAACGGCTTTTTACTTAACACCACCAAAGAGTAATCGCATCGAGCCTCTTTTTGAGTATGAATGTAAACCAATGGATTGGCACTTTTTAAATTATCATCGACCGGAACATTCACCTCACCATTGTCACTAATCATTATATCTTCATAGTGTTGCTCTTTTTCCATCCATGCTTTTTCAATTCTGCATGGCTGTTTAGTGGCAAAGTTCGTAAAAAACAGTCCTACTTTTGCTTCACTGTTGGGATTCTTAAGGTTATGTTTTAATGGAGAATATAATTTGCTGTAGGTGAACATATACTCTTGCGCAAAGGCTGAAGAGCTTAAACCTGCAATCAATAGCGCAGCCGTTAAAAAACGAGTTTTCATCTGTTCGCAATCCCTTATGCGTCAAAAGTGTTTGAACCACCGGAAGAGCCAGACGTTGGCGGAGTATCGTCATCGGATACGTTATTAACTTGCTCACTAGATTCTTTGGCTGCATTAGGGTTGGCAACAACTTGTAAGCGAATGCCAAACATATTGCGGTAAATAATGCCTTTAGCGTGAAAGAAAAATGGCACAGCCACAACTAAGCCCAAACCGTACATCATCATGCCTGCCACAAAGGCCAACATAGTAATCAGGTAAATCACCGCAATAGAGAAAATGCGTTTATTCGTGCCACGCAAAGATGTCCACATCGCTTGAATTGGGCTTAAACGTTTTTCACAAACCAGCAAAACGGCATTGCTAAACGCAAGAGAAAGGTAGATTGAGATAAACGGGACTATCGCTCCGGCAACGGCTTGCAGAAGTAAATTAATCATAGTGACGAGAATCACTGGCATCATAAAGGACAAGCCTTTAGTGATATGGCCAGTGCGTGTACTTAAGCCAGCAGCATGGCTCATTGCCATCAGTGCTACGCCTGCATAAATCGGTGCACCCACCACTTCAAAGCTAAAGTTGGCCACAAAAATAGATTGGAAAATCGAAGGATCTAATGACTCAGGGCTTTGGAACATACTCAAGACAACGGATACATCTCCAAGCTGCAACTTAAGCGCAATAATAAATACAACGGCTTGAATCGCAATCAATAGAATTACGGCTGGAGAAAATGACAAAAAATGGCGCATGGTTAATTGCCACGCTTCCGTAATGACACTTACAGGCTTTAGCTCAAAATCTCCGGCTAATGCCTTTTCAACGCTTCCACCAAGGTTAAAGCTCTTCTCTATCGGATTGCTCATTTAATCTTTAGGTCCTTGCCTTTAAAAGAAAATATTCTGGCGCAAGTATACCTGCAAACCCTTGCTACAGCATAGCCCTAAGGAGATGGTCATATCACTTATCCGAGGATATTCAAAAGATTTTGCGTCAAAAACACTCGTTTTTGGTGTTCTTTCAATACCTTAACAAGCAACAGCGCCAACTATAGCCAGCTGACATCACCTTAGATAAAACCCAGATTTTATCTATCATTGTTGTCCAAGCAACTCACCTACTAATCTAGGCACTTCAACACTCGCCCGTCCATAGCGTTTCTCATCAAACTCACTTTGAACAGCGCTTGGTTCAAGATTAATCTCGATAGTGTGTGCGCCATGCAGTTTTGCATCATGCACAAAGCCTGCGGCTGGATACACAACGCCCGATGTACCAATAGAGATAAATAAGTCTGCCTCTTCAATCGCCGAATAAATTTTATCCATTTGTAATGGCATTTCGCCAAACCAAACAATATGCGGGCGCATTTGCTGTGGGATCTGACAGCAATGACAAAGATCGCCATCGTTTAAATCTGAACCTTGTTCTATCACCTGACCAGAGCCACTGCAACGGACTTTGAGCAACTCACCATGCATGTGAATGATGTTATTCGACCCACCGCGTTCGTGCAGATTATCAATATTTTGCGTGACGACTGTTACCGTACCCGCAATGGTTTGCTCTAAATGCCCTAAAGCTATATGCGCGGCATTGGGTTTGATGGCTGCAGATAAGAGTTTTTGACGACGCATATTATAGAATGAGTGCACCAGTATTGGATCTCTATCGAATCCTTCTGGCGTTGCCACGTCTTCAATGCGATGGTTCTCCCAAAGCCCATCTTGCGCTCTAAAAGTTTCAATTCCAGACTCAGCTGAAATTCCTGCACCCGTTAATATCACTATATTCTTATATGGAAATACCATCATGAAACCTTATCGCAGTGCTAATGAAATGTTAATAAAGATTAACATTCATACATATAATTAATAAAGAGACGCAGTTCTCAACTTTTACCGAAATAGATTGCGTCTAATTTGATGTTTTCTTTAAAAAAGTTTCGTGAATGTCTGTCTCTGCACTAAACTTTGCTTGGAATTAAACGAACAAGTGAGAATCATGCGAGCAAAACTCTTCTTTCTTCCTATCTTATTGATGCTACTTTCTTTTAGCGCTCAAGCAAACTGGGAATACAAACTTGCTGATGAGCCTCAAATTGATGAGGTTGCCGTCAAAATATCCGCCGAAGTGAATAAGCTTCCTGATCCCTTATTTATGGGCCGTAAAGACCGAGAAAAGGTCAATCAATTGATGGAGGCCGTTATCAATGAGCAGCGTGCCCACGCCGATCAATTTGCGTCTCAAATTAAAGCCTATCGAAATGAAGACAGCGATAAGCACTGGAAAGAAGCAGAACGTACTTGGTTAACGCTACGTAGCCTTGGTAAAAGCAAACAAGATCTCATCAAGCTCTCCAGTCACGCCACTCAAGATCTAGTCACAGGCTTTGGTCCATCTGGCGTCATTCAGTTTAAACAAGAATGGTATATTACTCGCTTAAACGGCGAGTTTCTTGTTCATTTGCAAATCCGCAGCTTTAAGTCACTGATCAAAGACATCTTTATTTCTCCGGTACCGCTTATTTGGGCCATCATTAAAGTCATCTTTATCTACTTTGCTTTGACATGGTGGCTTGCCAATAGCAAACGCTTTATTGAAGGTTTTAAGAAAGTACAATTAGAAAGCAGCACTCGACCACCATTGTGGATACGCTTAATTTGGTACATTAGCCGCGCGCACCGAGCCATTGCGGTGTTAATCGCAATCACTCTTTCGCTTGCGGGTATTGTCAAACATTCCTAGCCTTAGCCAACTGATTGTATTAGAAATTTTTACTTGGTGGATTTTAGGTGGCTCGATTGCCATCAGTTTCATCTTAGAGTTTGCTTACCGTAACAGTCGCGCTTCTAGTAAAGAGATCACTCGTCTTCGACTATCCACCATACGTTGGTACGTATGGAGCTTCATTTTTGTTGGAGTCATTTTACAAATTTCAGAGCGCATGGTTGGCAAAGGCACTATCTATTATTGGATATCAAGCCTCGTGTTCTTCTGGTTTGTGCTGATTACCTTGAAGATATTGCGTAAATGGCGCCCTATCGTATTTCGTCGCATCGCCAAAGCCTCTGATAAACCGCTTTGGGTCGTCTGGGCTGAGAAAAATGAACATACCTTTTTGCTGAATGTTCTTGCCACTGCCATCGGCATTGTATGGATCATTACCACAACCTGCCAATCGATTTTCATATCTAAGCTGTCTAATTACACCTTCTTTAGTCAAGGTCTTGCCTACCTATTTAAGATTGAAGTAGCAAAACAAAACGAAAACGAACTGCAATCACAAAACTTTGTGCGCATTAAAGGCGATGAAACCTTTAAGTACATTACACCTGGGCATGAAGACAGCACTTTAATTAACTACGCTTCTGATGAATTTAAAGAAATTTCGCGCTACGTGTTATCCAATAATCCCGCGGTTTGCGTCATCTCTGGCGAACGCGGTGTGGGTACCACAACCTTTTTAAAACAGGCTCTGTTCAAAGTTAAAAATGCCACTCCGATTTATTTGAACTGTCCTTATTCCGGCTATATTGAGCTTATTCAAGAGTTTGCCGAACAACTGGGCTTAAACCGTGATGCGGGTGAAATTCAAATCCTGAATCATCTGCGTAAGAGTAACGAAAGTTATCTGATTGCGCTGGATAACGGTCAACGTTTGGTGAAACCTATGGTTGGCGGACTCAGCGGATTACTTAAGTTTACAAACCTGCTGCGCCGCTCTAAGAAAAACCATCGTGCAATATTAGCCATCGAAAAAGCCAGCTGGCGTTTTGTGGATAGAGCTCGTGGCGAACGTTTATTGTTTGATTGGGTGACGTTTTTGCCAAAATGGAGCGAAGCGCAAGTGGCAGACCTGTTAGCCTCTCGCATCAATCAATCCGATGACGCGCAGTACAAAGTCTCTTTTGAAGGCTTAGTAGTACCAAAACAGTGGGATCATGAAAACATCAGTGAAGAAGACCGCGCACGTAACGGCTTTTATCGAATCCTTTGGCATTACGCCGATGGCAACCCTACCGTGGCTCTTCGCTTCTTTAGGCTTTCACTGCGTCGCAACAAAGCCAACGACAACGTCGTGGTGCGTTTGTTTAGAGCGCCAGAGTCCGAAGAGCTAGAGAAAATGCCTAAGCCTATGTTGGCGGTATTACGCTCTATCGTGCAACTCGAAGTGGCAAGCCAGGAAGCACTATCAGAATGTACGCAATTAAGTCATGCCGAAGTGCTAGGTAC
This sequence comes from Vibrio halioticoli NBRC 102217, assembly GCF_000496695.1. GTDB lineage: Bacteria > Pseudomonadota > Gammaproteobacteria > Enterobacterales > Vibrionaceae > Vibrio > Vibrio halioticoli. The sequence goes on along the minus strand of NZ_BAUJ01000021.1, from coordinate 74,989 downwards.
ACTGCGTTACTTCCAAAGCCGTGGTTATATCGATTGGAGCGATGATAAAGCCAAAGTTTCCGATCACTGGTATCGCCACATTACCAATGTCCTTCACCGTCAACATCTTTTGGTAAAATAATATGCTAAGACTACTCTTAATTCTTGTCAGCCTTTCATTCAGTAGCCACTGTTTTGCGATAGAGGAAGTACCTGATGTTGCCGCCATTCAAGACTTTGCCAGTTTAGTACGTTGGGGCGGCGTACTGTTTTCGATGCTCATTATCGCTTGTACTTGGTTATTACTAAGATTCATCGATTCGATTGTCGCCAGCGTCAGCACCCAGTTTGTGCAGTACCGAATGATTTTGCAAAAAGCACAATCTTTCTTGCAGTTCTTTATTTATATTACTGCCGGTATTGTGGTGTTTATGATCAGCTTTAGAATCAACGATCATATCCTTGCGCTCATCGGTGGTACCCTTGCCGTATCAGTCGGCTTTGCCTTAAAAGATTTGGCAGCGTCATTCATCGCCGGTTTAACGGTAATGATTGACCGACCGTTTCAAGTTGGTGACCGCGTCACGTTTGAAGGTAATTATGGTGACATTATTACCATTGGCTTACGCTCCGTACGCATGCGCACTTTAAACGACGACATCATTACGATACCGAACAATAAATTCTTAAATGAAGTCACTGTCAGTGGCAACTACGGTGCATTGGATATGCAAGTGGTGATCCCTTTCTATGTGGGAATGGACCAAGATATCGATTTGGCACGTAACTTAATTCAAGAAGCCGCCTCCTCAAGCCGATACATCCATCTACCAAAGCCTGTGGTCGTTTTAGTTAAGCAAACCATCACCGATAACTATTTGGCGATACAATTAACCTGTAAAGCCTATGTTGTTGATACAGGATATGAGAAACTGTTCGAAACCGATATCACCTTACGTGTGATGAAAGAATTTAAGAAAAACGGCATCACTCCACCAAGAATTGCCGTGAATACCCAAACTATTTAGCCCTTGTGTGACAACAAGAGGCAGAAGAGAGAACAATGTCTAGAACCATCCAGTACGTATACAAAAAAGAACACAAAGAACTGCTATTCTCTTATCAGCAGTTTCGCAACATTCACGAAGCTGTGGCTGACGCAGAAGGCATCGATTTAACTGAGTTTCTAAAAATGGAACTGCAAGTTGAAGCCGTATCTGACACCAAAGCCGTTCGTGATTATCGTGACAACTACTTTAGAAAACTGGGCTTTGGCAAAATCACTTTGAAGCCTAAAGAAAATAAACCGATTGGTAAAAAATAGCGTCGCACTTATTATCTGAAATCGGGCCAAATATTGTATTAAAGATTAAAGAGCCGCAAGGCTCTTTTTTTTAAGCCGACCATAATAGATAGGCAATGAATGTGCGGATGTAGAGCGCAAATACAACAATGCCCCGACAAGTCGAGGCATTCTAGTTATAGCTAAACCGCTAAAGATTATGCAGGCTTATAGATAACTTTGTTTCCTGAAAGTTGTTCTTTTTGAACAAGGCTTTCGCTAATTAGTTTTTTCAAAGCGCCGGTTGCCCATGCGGCAGCTTTTGCTTCTTCTTGACCTGCAGCTAGGCCAATTCCTTTGGAATTGATGCCTTCAGCATTCGCAGCAACAATGTCTAATACTTGTTGTTGCTTTGGTGTAAGTGCAATTACAGGCACTTCTACGTCAGCGGTTTTTTCTATCTTAGCTTCAACTTTAGGCTCAACTACTGGTGCGGTGACAACACGCTTTTCAACAGATTGAATTGAAGGCTTAGATGAAGTGTTACTAGCAGTAGCTTTAGTACGCTTTTGCAATTTCATCTGCACGTTACGTTTATGTGCAAGTCTCATTAAATGATTCCCCTATTCACGGCTTTCAGACGGTATGGAAATTTGAAACGTGGTTTATAGCAAAATCAGAAGCTAATTTATAGACATTTACCCTAACAACCGCCTAAATTTACATTTTTTATATACATAAAATCAATAAGTTAACAAAAATAACTCAAATAACCACGCAAGATAACCACCACATACGCACTTCCTTGCACGGGATTCTTAGACTAATTTTATCCGCTAGTTATGCAGCAAAATAAAAAAATGCCGTCATACTGTATAAATAAACAGTATGACGGCATTTATCAATAATAAACGCTAAGCCACCAGCTCCTTACAAAAGCAATAAACAGCGGGTCACTTATGTTGCTAATCTAAGCAATATTCAAGAATGCTGCGCCACGCACACCACCGGAATCACCGTGTTTTGCTTTGATGATTTTCGGACAACTGGCGACAGACAGCAGATACTTAGGCACACGCTTTGGCATTTCTTCATAAATCAGATCAAAATTAGACAAACCACCGCCAAGGGTAACCACATGTGGGTCATACGCGGTGAAAATGTTCGCAAAGCAAATCGCCAACAATTCCATAAAGCGCTCTACGTGTTCGCACGCCTTTGGCTCGCCTTCATAGAAAGCATTGATGATATCGATGGCCTTTTTCTTTTCAGAAAAGTAATGAGCGTAAATTAATTCAAAACCACGGCCAGACAAATAGCTATCCAAACAACCTTTTTTACCACAACCACAATCCAATAGCGGTGCATTGTCACCAAGATGGAACCACGCATCGATAGGCAAGCGAGTATGACCCACCTCGCCCGCAACATGATTACAACCAGAGAAGACCTTACCTTCGTGAATAATTCCACCACCAAAGCCCGTACCTAAGATAAGCCCCATCACTGACTTCTCATTTTTTAGCTCGTCATCCCACGCTTCAGACAATGCAAAACAGTTCGCATCGTTCTCAATTTTAACGCTACGACCAATACGAGCTTCGAGATCTGCACGTAAAGGTTTACCTTTTGCCGCAGGTACGTTAACAGTAAGAATGGTGTCGTCTTTAGGATCTTCCATACCAGGAAGACCAAAACCAATTAAACCTTCAACAGCAAATTGAGCGTCGTATTTTTCAACTAACGCGGCTAAGGTTTCCACAAGCTTTGGGTAGTCATCACCCGGTGTTGGCACACGTTCTGTCGCGACTCGCTCTAGACTGTCGTTAAACGCACCAAACTCAATTTTGGTTCCGCCTACATCAAAGCCATAAAACATCATACTTCTCCCAACCTAAACACTTAAATTCATTAACAAATTAAGTTCATTATCTCGATCTTTAGCCGCACTTACCGTGATGCCTGCCATAAAACAAGGTGTGCGTAACAGATAGTATTTCACCCATTGCCGCCAGAGCCCTTTAAAAAGGCTACTTTTCCACTTTTGAATCGGATAAGTATTGAGTTAATATCGGACGACTAAAATCTCGTTTTTCACGGGTTTTACTCAACATATAACTCTCTTTGAACACTTCAAACCATGCTTGCAATTTAAGGCTAACTTCATTCATATCAAACTCTTGCAATACCAAAGCAGCAACTTCACATGTTGCAAGATGTTGCTCTTGATCTGATTTTCTCATCACATACTCAGATATCTTTTCTGGTTGAATTGAGATCACTGGGAGATGATGTAAGTATTCTGATTTGCGATAAATGCGGCGTGCTTCTCGCCAACTGGCATCTAAGAAAATAAACAATGGAATTTTATCTTGAATAAATGTCGGCTTATCATCAGGAACAAGATCATTAGAATCAAACAGATAGCTTTCAGGAAATACTAAAATAGGTTGATAGCTTGGGTTTTGTAACAAGGACAGCATGTTAGTATCAGGTTCTGTTCTGCTCCATTGATACGCATAAGCCTCGCTACAAACGTCCGCAATGAGCCGGCCGGTATTACTGGGTTTTAGTACTTCGTTATCTGAATAAAGCAATAAAATGGCAAATCCAGCCGTCGGATCAGGCTGATGAGCACAGATACAATATGTACGCGCAATACGGCAATATGGGCAACGTTCGACTTTCGACCCTCTAGCGCTAAAAGGTTTGGTTGCTTGGCTAAGTCTATATTCCACTAATTGATGAACAGCATGTACACGCATTGTTTGCCCTGTCGCGTAAAAGAAAGTAAGAGTAATCAAGCACACGGAGCTTGTCACCATCTTGGAGAAAATAATTCATGGACGTCGCTTATATTAGGGTTAGTATTTTCACTGCAGTGCTCGTAGGTTGCGCTGTAGCAGAATATTGGAAACCTAAACGCCCTCTTCGGCAACCAAAATTGTATCGCTGGACTAATAATTTGGGCTTGACTGGCTTAAACTCCGTATTGATATACATTACTATGCCTTTGCTCGCCGTTGAGGCCGCATTATGGGCGCAGAGCTTACAAATTGGTTTGTTTAACGAATTATCCATTAACTTTCCCATGCTGATCATTATTAGCGTACTCATTTTGGACTTTGCCATCTATTGGCAACATCGACTCTTTCACACCATGCCAATTTGTTGGAACTTGCATAAAGTGCATCATGCCGATCAAGATATCGATGTCACCACTGGAGCGAGATTTCATCCTTTGGAGATATGGATTTCAATGTGGATTAAGATATGCGTAGTAATTAGCCTAGGTATCCCGCCAATAGCGGTCATTGTGTTTGAGGTAGTTTTAAATGCCAGTGCTATGTTTAATCATAGTAATATTAGTATCCCTAGAGTGTGGGATAAGCGACTACGAAAACTGATCGTGACTCCAGATATGCATCGGGTTCATCATTCAACAATCCGCGCCGAAGCAGACTCTAATTTCGGTTTTTTCTTATCCATATGGGATCATTTATTCGATACTCATACCGCAAGACCGAAACTGGGTCACTATAAAATGAATATTGGTATCTCGCAGTTTCGTTCTCGAAAAGAACAGCGATTAGATAAAATGTTAACTCAACCTTTTAGGAAAAAATAATGACACATTCCGCCACACAGACACTCGTTACCTTAGTGGCGGTGTTTTTATTAACCGCTTGCGCCAGTGGCCCTGAAAATAATCCCACGGCGCGCGTCAACATTAAGCAAATTGATGTTCAACTTGAAAAGAATGTGCCACATAAAAAAAGCGATGCCCTGTTTCACTTTTACAAAACGTGGCATAAAACACCGTATCGTTACGGGGGCAACTCTCGTAAAGGTGTAGATTGCTCAGGTTTTGTAAAAATCGCATTCTCTCAGTTGTTCCATCAGTCCATCCCACGCACGACTCATCTACAAAGCCATATCGGCACACAGATTGATTATGAAGATAGACAATATGGTGACCTTGTTTTTTTCAAAACCGGTTATAACATGCTGCATGTCGGTTTTTACCTCGAAGACAATAGTTTTATGCACGCTTCCTCATCTAAGGGCGTGATTATTTCACGGCTCGATTCCCCTTATTGGGCCGATACCTTTTGGCAAATTAGACGAGTAAACTGATTCATAAAACGGTTCATAAACGTGCCATAAACAATACCTTGTAACTAGGCCATGCAAACTGTGAGGAAAATCAAACAACCTATAGTGCTGAGCTCTAATATTTGATCCAAATTAGAGAATCGTACTCTATTGCTATTCGCCGGCTAGATTTGACCTAAACTTAACCACATAAGCAAACGGTGAGGCATTGATTATGTGGCAAGCGATAACACAGCAACTTTCCGATATCTTAATGTTTGAGTTTAAGATCGAAGAGAAAAGCCGTATTACCTCTGGCAATATCAACGAAAGTTATATGATTAGCGATGGTGAACAGCGCTACTTTATCAAGCTAAATAACAAAGCCTTTTTGAGTAAGTTTACCGCCGAAGTCGACAACCTTACTCAACTGCAACGCTCTAATACCGTGTATACCCCAGAAATCGTACATCTTGGTTCAACCAAAGATTGTGCGTTTTTGATCTTAAACTACCTCCCTACCCACCCCTTGACCCACCATGAAACTAGCTATCAATTTGGTCAAGAGATCGCTCGCTTACACTTATGGGGAGAGCAACAAGAGTATGGTTTTGATCACGACAATTATATCGGTGCCACTTTGCAACCAAACCGTTGGCAAAAGAAATGGTGTGTTTTCTTTGCCGAGCAACGAATTGGTTGGCAATTGCAACTCTTAAAAGAGAAAGGGATTGAATTTGGCGATCAAGAACAGATCATCAACTGTATTAAATCAGAGCTTGCCAACCACCAGCCAAAGCCGTCCTTATTGCATGGTGACCTATGGCATGGCAACTGCGCAGAATCCCCATTTGGGCCTATTTGTTATGATCCTGCTTGTTATTGGGGTGATCATGAATGTGATTTAGCCATGACCGAACTGTTTGGTGACTTCCCAGATTCGTTTTACCAAGGTTATAAAACCATTAAGCCGCTTGCAGATGGTTATGAGCAGCGAAAACACATCTATAATCTCTATCACATATTGAATCACTGTAACCTATTTGCTGGGCACTATTTAGGCGAGGCTCAACAACGAATCGATCATTTGTTAGAACGTTATTATTAAGTGGGAGTGTTATTATGAAAAAGTACGGCGAACAATTCATTTCTTGCCCTCACTGCGGCGGACACGTAGGCATAACCCTAGACACCACACAGGGCAATCAAGACTTTTATGAAGATTGCCCTATATGTTGCCACCCGATTCATCTACGTATGCAGCTCAATCAAGTAAGAGACAAAATTGATCTGGATATCGACTCTGATGATGAGCAAGTTTTTTAATCGATAGTGAGCTTACTAAGCTTTATTGGCCAAGCTTTATTAGCTAACTTTTGTTGGTTAACTTTTGTTGGCTAGCACTCGCTCGACGGTATCCACAATAGCTTGAGTTTGAGGGTCCACCTCTAGGTTTACCTTGTCTCCAACATTACGTTGTCCAAATAAGGTGCGAGATAGAGTTTCCGGGATCAAATTCACGCTAAATCGATTCCCCTCAACCTCGGCAATAGTCAGTGAACAGCCATCTAGGCCGATATAGCCTTTTTTCAGTATGTAGCCCATATTTTGCGCGTTACTCTCAAACCAAATCGTTTGGTTATTAGGGCTACGTACAATATCTACTACTGTCACCGTATCAGAAATATGCCCCGACATATAATGACCACCGACTTCATCACCAAAACGAGCTGCACGCTCTACATTGACCCAATCGTTTTGCTGCAGTGCACCAAGATTCGTCAGATCTAACGTCGCTTTCATTAAATCAAAATGCACTTGCTGTCCGGATACTTTAGTCACGGTCAAACAACACCCATTGTGCGCAATCGACGCCCCAATATTGATGTTTTCACTGAGCTGAGCTGGAAGTTCCAGGACGTGAGTATGAAAATCTTGTTTTGCATCGATAGAGACAACCTTTGCCATCCCTTGCACAATCCCAGTAAACATAATAATTCCTCAAATAAAGGTCATTTTAAAACGGTACGCTGTGCGAAAATCATGCACTTAGCTAAACCAAACGATACAAAACATGACATAAAAACATAGCACGCTCAAGCATTTGGTATTACTATTCGCAGCAAATAAATACTGGAAGCCTGCCGTGCATCGATACCAAAAAGAAGCCAAAAATCTGATTAAGCTTGCCACACCAATTCTTATTGCCTCTATTGCTCAAACAGGCATGGGTGTAGTGGATACGATTATGGCCGGAGGCGTAAGTGCAACCGATATGGCGGCAGTCGCCATTGCTTCTAGTATTTGGTTGCCATCGATATTATTTGGTATTGGCATTTTAATGGCGCTTATTCCGATTGTGGCGCAGCTTAACGGACGAGGCCATCAGCATAAGATTGCTAATGAAATACAACAAGGTGCTAGCTTAGCCGTTTTGATTGGTTTTCCTATCGCCTTTGTACTGCTACAAACCAGTGCCATTTTGAGATTAATGGATGTCGATGCCACTATGGCTACCATTACCACAGGTTACATGCACGCCATGTTGCCTGCCGTTCCTGCTTTTTTGTTTTTCCAAACCTTGCGCAGTTTTACCGATGGCATGTCATTAACCAAACCGGCCATGGTCATTGGTTTTTTAGGGCTACTCATCAATATTCCCCTTAACTACATTTTTGTGTACGGAAAACTTGGTATGCCCGCCCTCGGCGGGATAGGCTGTGGCGTTGCAACGACTATGGTGTATTGGATCATGTTTTCGTTTCTGCTGTTGTACACCATTACCTCTAAACGCCTTGCACATATAGGCTTATTTAAGCAATGGCATAAACCCAAGCTTCAAGCGCAATACCGTTTATTTAAACTGGGCCTGCCTGTTGCTTTAGCGATTTTCTTTGAAGTAACGCTGTTTGCTGTAGTCGCGCTACTAATTTCTCCTCTAGGCCCTGTAATGGTAGCTGCGCATCAAATTGCGATAAATGTCTCTGGGATGGTGTTTATGATACCGATGAGTATCGGTGGCGCAGTCAGTATTCGCGTAGGACATAAACTCGGAGAGGAAGATATTGAAGGCGCAAAAATTGCTACGCATGTGGCGATTTTATTAGGCCTTGCCCTTGCCCTTGCTACCGCGATTCTGACCGTGGTATTTAGAGAGAATATCGCTGACCTGTACACCGACAACAGAGCCGTAACCACAATATCGGTGCAGTTACTTTTACTTGCCGCTATTTACCAATTTAGTGACACAGTACAAGTGGTTGCCGCAGGTGCGTTACGTGGCTATAAAGATATGAAATCAATTTTCAATCGCACTTTTATCGCCTATTGGGTTATTGGCTTACCTTTAGGTTACCTACTGGGCTCTACCAACTGGATAGTCGAACCTATGGGCGCACACGGCTACTGGTACGGTTTTATTGCAGGACTTACCGTTGCTGCGGTATTGTTAGCTTCACGTATTCGATGGATGCACAGTCAAGCGCCTGAAGTTCAATTGAAGTTTGCTTCGCAGTAGTGAGAAAGTATATCGTTTGCCCTTAATTGCTAAACTTAACTAAGGGCAAACGGCTAGCTTAAAAAGTTGAACGGTAGATATAGGTATCTTCAATAAACATTCCGTTTATAGTGTTTCTAGAAAAACGAATTCCAGATAAATCATTATCGGTTTTAAGCGCATTGTTTAATACTTTTACTATCGAATCATTGGTATTCAAAACGCTGATATCATTCAGTGAAATCACCCTTTCTGTCCCTTTCGCAAGTTGATTCGCCTCATTGATTTTCTTGTAATACTTACGAGGGCCTAGCGAGTCAACTAAAGGGGATGCCACAATAAACTTCCATACGTGCTCTTCCGATAAGAACAGCCAAAACGCACTTTTCACGTCCGATGCGCTCGCATCAAGACGATTGAGCAATTCAGCACCCGCTTCCATCATTGAATCGGTAAGCCTTTCCGTTACCAAAATGTCTTTAGCCATGCCAATATTCCTGATTGCGGTTCGTTAATAGCGTTAAATAGATCAACTGCTTTATTTTCGCCAATAATACACTCATATCTTGCAGATTCAGACCAATCTTTTGCGACAGCCCAATTTAATTTAAAATCAAGATCCGTCTTCTCTTTTTCTGCAAGCCTTTGTTTTAACCCAGCAACACCAAGTAACTCCGTTAGGTTATGAGTATGACATTTATTTGCCAACTGTTTGTTTGGAAAGTCGTATTCCTTAACCTGTTTGGCGATACATACTTTTAAAGCACACTCTAGTGAATAGCCAACCAAATAATAAGCACCATGGAAGTTTCCAGCATCAAGTAACGCTTGAGCTTCCGAAAGCCTAATTTGCACTAGATTTTCTAAGTCTAATTTATTCATAACATTTGTTCATCGCTACCTTGATAATTCACATGGGAACTAAGAAAATTAACTCTTCACGAAAATACCTTAAGCCATTGATAAAAAAACAACAAGTACGTATCTATAACTTGATAAGGTTAAACTAGTAATTTAAACACCTCACCTAAAACTCACTTCTCTCACGCATAAATCGTGCAAACTTAGGCACACCCTTTGCTGTTTTGTCGTTGTATCGATAGGTAATATTGGTGCCTACTTTCGGTGGATTACGTCGATGTGCATCGGTAAGGCCGCTGCCTATGTAAAAACGCACTCCTTGGGGCGACTCTACATGCAATGCCCCGACTAGGTGTTGATATTTACCTTTGCCTTGCTTGTAACCTATCACTCGCGCTTCGGCATCTTGATGAAGTTTAATTTTGTAAAGCGCTTCGCTGCGCCCTGCGATATAAACCGAATGCTTGTTTCGAACCATCAACCCTTCGCCGCCCAATTTAACCACCTTTTGTAGTGCTTCGCCTAAGGATTGATAGGAACGAAATGGGCGCTGCTCGGCAACAATCACTTGCGCATGTGTTTGAGCGTCATTGAATTTCCATTGCAGCAGAGAGTCATGACGTTTGGCGTATGAGGTCAGTACATCTTGTCTATCAAACAACACAAAGCTAATCTTTGACCATGCCTTTTCGTCAGCTTTTGCATCTAAAACCGTTTGTTGCACCAAAGCAAAATTGCCTCTTCCAGCCCAAAGCTCGCCCTCTACTGCAAACGGGGGCATCTGGCTTATAAAAGAGCCTGGTGCATTGATGCTTGAACCATTACGCGTAATTAACTCTTTGCCATTCCAAAGTGCGCGAATACCATCGAGTTTTTCACTGACTAGGTGTTGTTCCGATAATGCTTGCCCTTGGTACACACTCGCAAGCATTAAGTTGTCAGCTAACGCGCTACAGCACGGTATAGCGGCACACGACAACGCCATCAAAGAAACCGAATTTAACGGATTGACCACACTCATCCTTGCAAACTCCTGCCTTAATGTATCCTGTCATTAGCTTATAAAAACGTCAGAATAAGGATCAATAGTTCGCTCGGTTTGCGAAACACCTCGATATAAAATTTTGAGTGAAGTAAGAATGCGTAAGGTTAAGCGAATCGGATCCCACTTTGTCATGCATTTATAGTCTTTGCTTACGCGTCAGATTAATACGCTTTAGGGCGTAAATCGGAAGCAAAAAAAAGACCCTAGTAACACTAGAGCCTTTGCTGTTCATAAGATGTGCTATCTAATCATCATAACTATATGCTTATAGGAATGTATGCTTATAGAAATGTATTGTGCTTATAAGAAGTTCGCATCCGTTTTTTGTTGCTTAAAGTTTTCGATGTTCGCAAGCGTTGTTGAAGCAATGCTGCTCAATGCGTCTCTGGTTAAAAAGGCTTGGTGGCCGGTAAATAGCACGTTGTGACAAGAAGATAAACGACGGAACACATCATCGACAATAACGTCATTCGATTTATCGTGGAAAAACAGTTCTTTCTCACTTTCGTACACATCCAAGCCTAACGCACCGATACGTCCAGCTTTTAGTGCATCGATAGCAGCTATAGAATCGACAAGTTCACCACGACTGGTGTTGATGATCATGACGCCATCTTTCATTTTACCAAAGGCGGTTGCATCTAAAAGGTGGTAGTTTTCAGGTGTCATGGGACAGTGTAAAGAGATCACATCAGACTGTTGAATAAGAGTATCTAAATCGCAATACGTCGCACCCGCTTCAACCACAAAATCATTTGGGTATGGGTCGTAACAAAGGACGTTCATTCCTAAGCCTTTAAGGATACGAATAGTCGCACAACCGATTTTACCCGTTCCTATAATGCCCGCTGTGCGTCCAAAAAAGTTAAAGCCAACTAAGCCCTCAAGAGAGAAGTTTGCGTCGCGTGTACGCTGATAGGCTTTGTGAAAGCGGCGGTTTAAGGTCATCATCAAACCAACAGCGTGTTCAGCAATAGCTTCAGGAGAATAGCCTGGAACGCGCGCCACTTGAATACCTAGCTCTTTAGCTGCATCAAGATCAACGTTGTTAAAGCCTGCGCAACGCATAGCAATCATTTTAACGTCTCTTGCCGCTAGCTGTTCTAAAACTGGTCGAGATAGGTCATCGTTCACAAACGCACAAACAACTTCACAGCCTTTTGCCATTTTAGCGGTCTGTTCGTTGAGTAAGAAATCATAAAAATGATACTGCACATCGTAGTCAGATTTTCCCTGCTCAAACGCGTCTTGGTCATATGACTTTGTACTAAAAAAGGCAATGTTGATCATCTTTGTTCCTTATAAATTAAGAGCGGTACTCTTTAATGTGTAAATCCGATTTGAATGGTTCAAATTTAACTCAAAAAGAGAGGTTTATCACGTTATCTTATTGAAGTTCGTGGCAGCATTGCATGATTAAATCTCTTAACCATTGGTGAGCTGAGTCGCTCTCTAACATGCTAGTCCATAACATTCGATAACTCACGGGCTTTAAGTCAAATGGTAAAGGCAATAATTGTAAAGCATATCGCTGAGCTAACTGCTCGGCAAAAATAGATGTACATACCAGCATCATGTTTGAATGTTGCGCTAATAGAGCTGCGCTATGAAAATCAGGAACTTTAGCTTTGTCTTTTAACCTTTGTCCTTGATCTGCCGCTACCCTATCTAATAACCAAAACTCACTTTCTTCAACGTATATTCGTACTAAATCAGTTTGCAAAAATGACTCAATATTCCATTGCTCTTTAGGTATATGATTCTTCTTACCTACAAGACAGATATGCTGATCGCGATAAAGCTCTAGATTTGGCTGATCTTGCAGACCAAAAATTGAATTTGAGGCTTGCGCCCGCAAGTCGGTGTCTTTTGCGGTAATCAGTAAGTCCAACTCCCCTTGATTCAACAAATTCACACTGTGCTTCGTTTTGGGCACTATGCTCAATTGCATACCCGGTGCACGCATAGCCAGTAAAGGCATCAAACGTGGAATAATGACCGGAAACGCGGTTTCGCAAATACTTATTGTAAAATTACGCTCATCTTGGCTAGGTTCAAAGGTTTCAGGCAATAGCATACTGTGCGAGTCTCGTAACCACTGAAGTAGCGGTTGCTCTAATTTACTGGCTCGCACTGTGGGCGTTAATCCTCTTCCCGTTCTGATAAACAAAGGATCATTAAGCACTTCACCTAACTGCTCTCGAAGTCGCGTTAATTGCTTACTCACCGCTGACTGACTAAGATTTAGCCTAGTAGCAGCGCGACTTACACTGCCATCTTCAAGCAAGATCAACATTAGTCGCAATAGATTTAGGTCGATATGGTCTAGCTTCATGTAATATTCCATTAAGGAAAGTCTAAGATGACAATAATTCAATATTACTCATATCTCAAGATTGATAAGCTTTGCACCAACACCTAACCATGACAGCCCAAATGAACGCAAAACCCCCTATCTACTTATTTTTACTGCTTATCATAGTAAGCCCTATGGGGATTGATATTTATCTTCCCGCTTTCCCTCAAATAGCGGATAGCCTACAAACTCCATTGAGTAATATCCAAGTCACCATTACATTATTTCTTGCTGCTTTAGGGATTGGGCAGCTAATTGCGGGACCACTGGCGGATAGGTATGGCCGTAAGCCACTGATCATTGCAGGTTTAATGCTGTACATTGCCAGTTCAACTGTGGCGGCATTATCACAGCAAATAGAAATGCTATGGCTGACTCGTATATTTCAAGGTCTGGGCACTTGTGCGGTGTCGGTAAGCGTGATGTCTGGTGTAAGAGACAGTTATTCTAGTGAAAGAACCGCCTCTATTTATAGCTATATCAACGGCGTTATCTGCGTGATCCCTGCATTAGCACCTTTTGTTGGTGGATGGCTCAGCGAAACGTGGAACTGGCGAGCCACCTTTTATTTCATGACTGGCTATGCGTTATTAATTGGGATTATTTCTCTATGGCGCTTACCTGAAACACGACCAGAGAACACCGTATGCAGCGCGAAATTGATTCACTGGGCGCAATATAAGCCCATATTACACAACAGTATTTTTCAATTTAATAGTGGCCTTGTGATGCTTGCGATGGCGATCATCATCGCCTTTGTCAGTATTGCGCCAATCCGGTTAATGGTTGAGCTTAACTTAAACCCAACCTCTTTTTCTATTTGGTTTGGCAGCAACGCCATCATCAACATACTTGCTTCCTTTATTGCGCCCATCGCCATTAGAAAACTGGGCAAAACCAAAGCGCTACAACTTGCTATCACCATGTGCAGTTGCGCCGCACTGCTGATTTTATTGCTCAGTCACATCGCTCACCCATTTGCTTTTATGGGACCAATTTTTGTCGCGAGCACAGGTTTTTGTTTGATTTTAGGCATTTGTTGTAGTTCAGCATTAGCGCCATTTTCTAAGCGAGCTGGCACTGCTGCCTCATTATTAGGTTTTTTTCAAATGGCGGGCGCATCAGCATTGGTAGGGTTGGTCAATTTATTGCCAATGGCTTCACTACACATCATGGCTATCGTTATGGCGCTCCCTCTAGCATGGTTCATCTTTTATAAAAAAGACGTTACCTTAAAGGTTTACGATAAGTAACGTCTGTTTATAACAAGAGAGCTAAACCATTAGGTTAGAAAAACACTCGCCCTCGCACGCCAACCACCAGCGCTGTATCTTCATTAGATAGCGCTGGATTATTGATAAATTGCACATCAGGGGTGAGCTGAAAATGATCGCCAAACTGCATGTTGTAGTAAAGTTCGGCGGTCACTTGATTATCACTACTAGCAGCGGAAGCTAAGAAATAATTCTCATTGATTTCGCTCCAGTTCACGGCAAAACCAAGGTTGTTTTTCGCGCCACCTAACCCGAAGTATCCAAAACCAGCACTGATCGATTTTTGATACAAAGCCACACCACCATCAGAAAAACCGCCACGTACGAATGGCATGATTTGAGGCGTTACAAAGGTGCTATACGAGAAATTAATACCTTTTCCGTCTTCGCCCTTAGAGCCAAAAGGGTCAATGTTGTGGCGGTCTGTGGCATCCATATGCCATAAAGTCACATGAAAATTCTCTGTAAAAATTTGCTGTTGTGATGCCGTCCAGCCTAGCTCTAAAGTAGTGAAATAGTCACCATCACCGACGGTATTGAAGCCCTCAAAAATATCACTGGAATCGCCTTTGGCATCCGCAATACCCGCAATCACATAAAAGCTGTCGCCAATCATATGACCTGCAGACAATGCCAAAATACCATCATCGGGCAAGCCCATAGCACCAGAACCCGTAGAAAAAGCGAGGTTTGAAAATCCAGTCCAAGGACTTGCTAATGCATAAGTATCAACGTAGTTGGTCACATCTTGCCAACCAATCTGGATAGTACCTCGGCCACCATTGATCTTTTGCTTCCAGTTAAGATCCGTTACCCGAAACCCTTGATCACTAAATGCGGGTGACATCAACCCCATATATCCCAAGGTATCAGGATTTAAAGGATTACCCGTAATCCCGGAAAAATCCTTAGGAGCATAATCTGAATAAGCATGCCGATGTTCAATCTTCCAAATTAAGCTACCAGTATTGCCAGACTCACGACCCACTAGGCTCCATTGACCATACAAACGAGCGACACCTGAAGAAGCGGTCACATCATCACCAGTAGCCCCATTGCTACTTGCCAAGCCTTTAGCAAAATAATCCGCACCAAAGGTAAAGCCGTGTGCAGACAACTCTTCTCGCCAGTGCTTTTGCTCGCCCTTTTGCGCAGCAATCGTGTTCTCTACAGAATCTGGGCCTTCAAAATTTGCGCTTTCAGCAAAAGCCGTTGCTGATGCAAGTACCGTTACAATTGCTAAGCAAGGTTTAGAAAGTCTAGAAGTCAAAGCCATGTCACACCCTTAGTATCTTTATGATTTAATTATAGTTTAGCCTTAATAATAAGACTGCGACGCCCTTTATGCGTCACTCATTAAATGATTTAGTTCATTTGATACAGTTCTACTTCCTGCGCTGACATCTGGTACACAGTCTCAACATTGCTTGCGCCATCGCTGTAATTCACATCAGCGGCTGTAGCTTCATTAAATAGTTCACCTTCAACCCATACTGGCGTTTGCAAACTCACCAGTTCAATGCCTGCTGGATATTCAACGAATACAATCTGATTAGGTGGTGGCGGTGGCGTATGAATGCATGCGCCTGCTGTAGGGACTAGAAAAAACTTAGTCACCTTATTACCGTCAATTTCAACAGGAGTAATAAACCCAGGTATACGATGAGGTTTATTAAGCACACCTTGATTCGGTAAGGTGGCAAGTTTCGTGCGCTGCTGCATGATCTTTTCTCGCTGAACAAATAGCGCGTCTACATCAATGTTAGATTTTGCAAAGTTTTCTTCAAGTTGCGCCATCTCTTTTTGAGAAGCTTCAGACGGTTTGAACCCTTCTACTTTTTGAGCATCGCGATAACGAGCAATGGTGCCTAAATCATAAAGCTGGTTTGAATCCAGCGCTGCAAACGGGTCTTCTACTGTGTCCACTTGAGGAAGCAAGTCTTGCCAAAATGTAGGTTCCATCTCCTCGGCAACAACATTTAATGAGAACAACAATGCACTTCCAAGTAGGATTCGTTTTAACAATTTCATTTACAAACACCTCAAAAAGAAGGCAGAGCTCTAAACCCTGCCTTGTTACTTAACAACGTTACTTAACAACGTTTCTAATCAGCTAATAGGAACGGGATTGATTACAGCTTGTTGCGGTAGATTTTGCCGTCTTTCATTACAAGCTTGATAGTTTCAATCTCTTTGTACTCAGGGTCCGCATCAAACCATTTTTCGGTTGCACCAATTACTGACATATCTTCCAATGGGTTACCATCCACTAGAATCATGTCTGCAACAGCGCCTTTTTCAATCACACCCAGTTTACCTTGCGTTGTTCCGCGAGGGCCGGACATTGCAAGCATTTCACCCGCAATAGACGTCATTTGTTTTAGTACTTCGTAGTTGCTGCCAAATGCTTGTGTACGCCAGTAAATCTCATAACGACGTGCACGCTCGGCATCTGAATTCACGCCCACATAATCTGAAGCAAAGACTACTTTTACATTGTTTTTAAGTAGACGTTGACCATAGTCACCGTACGCCTCTTGAAGTTTCGCCACCATAGGCAGTTTATCGGCTGGCATCAGAGGGTTCTTAGCCAAATCTGGCGATAGTCCCCACATTTGCGGCACTACGTAACCACCCTCTTTCGCAATACGCTTCATCGTATCGTCGTTAATAAAGAAGCCGTGCTCGAAGGTTTTAACACCGCAATCAAGCAAGCGGTTCACTGAACGATCATTAAATGTATGAGCCGCAACATAGGTGTTCCAATCTTTGGCAGCCTCTACAATGGCACAGGTTTCTTCCACTGAATATTGAACCGTATCAATTGGGTCAAAACGTGATGAACCACCACCACCCGCCATGATTTTGATTTGAGTCGCGCCGTTTCGTAAGTTAGTACGCGTTGCTTGCTGCACTTCAGGTACACCATCAGCTACCGCGCCAATGCCCATACGTTCGAAATTAGATAAGTCGCCTGCTGTTTTTGGAGAGAAACCTGCATCATTACGGTCTCGGAAGTCACCATGCCCTGAGGTTTGTGAGATAAATGCGCCTGACGGATAAAGGCGCGGCCCTTCCACATTCCCTGCTTCAATTTCGCGAGCCAAACCAAACGCTGGGCCACCCATATCACGCACTGTGGTAAAGCCATCTTGCAGATAACGCTCAGCTACCGTAACCGAGTTAATTGAGATATCTGTAAGGTCTTTGTTCTTCTCAATTTGGTCAAAGTGGTAGTTAATCATGATGTGCGCGTGGCCATCAATCAAACCTGGCATTAGCGTTTTACCCTCACCATCAATCACCGTCGCATCTTCTGCTGTGATTTCTTTAGCTGAAATCTGTTCAATTTTATTATCAACAACCATTACATAATGGTCTTCATACAGCTTGTCTTCTGTACCGTTGAAAACATCGACGTTCTTAAAAATAGTCGTTGCTGCCGAAGCTGAAAATGCGAAAGAACATGAAATTGCAACTGCTGAAAGTTTTAAAACGTTTTTCATTTGTGGTTTCCTAGAAAGCGTCTAACTTAATATCCATCGTGATTCGTCAGGTCTAATGACGGTATATCCATCTATCAATGAAGCTATTGTGCAGGTCTGTGTTTATTCCCTACTGTTACATCACCTTAATGATTAGAATTTGTTAATTAACTTCTGTAACACTCAACAACTTAAAATGGATATTAAGGACTTTGCGCTTTCAATAATTGCCATTTGATGACACAGGAAAATGAGCACTTTATTCTCGCCCTTTAGTAAGAGACTTTCTAAACGCGCTAGGCGTTAGGTTATAGCGACGCTTAAAGGCGCGCGTAAAGTGAGCGGCATCGGAGTAACCAAACTTATTGGCAATAGTGGTTAAGGATTCTTGGGGCTCTGTTATTGCATCGACAATGAGTTCAAAAGTCATATCTTCAATCAGTTCTTTGTATACCAAGCCTTCTTTTGCTAATCGGCGCTGCAAGGTTCTAACGTTCATCCTTAATATCTCTGCCGCCACCTTGACGGGTAGTTTTCCCATAGACAAGTAAGGTGAAATTGCTAAGCGAAAGGTATCCATAAAAGTTGGCTTATTGAACAAGATAGGCTTAATAGGATTTGGGTTAGATGACTCCCCATAAAAGTGCGGCCGGCGCTCCATTATAGATTCAGGGATCTTAATAGCGGTGGCTGTGCGCTGATAGATAAAGGTAACATTATGCAAAGTGGGCAAACTATTATAGAGATCACTATGCTCACTCACCAAAGCAATCTGCTCCGGGTTCCACGTTGTCTGAGTGATTGAACGAATGAACTCCACCATAAATAAAACGGAAAACACTTCAGCATCTTGATACCAAGACTCTTTGTGCCCCAGCTTTTCTCTAACTAACCACCAGGAACCAGCAACAAACGTTGGATATACCTTTGCATTTGGAGAAGATAGTTGAACAAGTTCAGTCAATTCGTGGCAGGCGTCTAAAACAGATTCATGTTCAGAAAGTTGCGACACAAAGGTAGGCATATAACTATTGCGGATCCCTTCCCAAAAGATGATTCCCAACTCATCCTTTGTGTAGTGTGAACCTAAGACTTCAAGCGCATTGAGCACTGCACTTTCTGGTAAGCAATCGTAGTTGTTGGCGCTATTAATGTCATTGGGGATGGTTGCTTGACGAAGAAGCTGATAAGCATCTGCATCGATTTGCATTAAAAGATCGACGAAAAACTTAACGTCATCTAGTCGAACAAGGTTGATATGCTGCTCTGCCGAAGTCATTCCCTTTCCTAAGTAAATCCAATCACTAGTATGAGGATGGCAAATTCAACTAAGAATTCAAATACCTAAGTGGCGATTCTTTGAATGATCCCATTAATTAAGCTTGTCGAGATCTCGACAATATTGATCGCTTTTTATTCAAAAAATGCTCTAGCCGATTACAAAAACGGCAAACAGTTCACAAAGCGAGGATTTGTGCTTGAACCCAACCGCGCTTATCGCTAACATCAGTCTGGTTCAAGAAGATGGGTCCGTAGCTCAGTTGGTTAGAGTACTACCTTGACATGGTAGGGGTCGGCGATTCGAATTCGCCCGGACCCACCATCCTCTTGCGTTGACATGCAAATTGAACAACAAAATTTGGGTCCGTAGCTCAGTTGGTTAGAGTACCGCCTTGACATGGCGGGGGTCGGCGATTCGAGTTCGCCCGGACCCACCATCTACTGTTGCATATTAATGCACTATTGAACAATTTGGATCCGTAGCTCAGTTGGTTAGAGTACTGCCTTGACATGGCAGGGGTCGGCGATTCGAGTTCGCCCGGATCCACCAAATTCAACAATAAAGCCAAGCACTTAGCTTGGCTTTATTGTTTTCATAAAAAATAACCTGACTGAAAGTATTGATTTAATCATTCAGTTGATGATTTTTAATCTATGTATATTTATGCGTATCTACTTTTTTTTCGAAAAACGATAATTTGTTAAATATATGATTGTGTCCATCTTGTGTCCAAAATTGTGACCATTTTCCTTTATTTTTATCACTCGTTTATCACTCGCCTACCTACTACTCAAGTCTTTACAATGTAACTATAGATTCCTTGCTTACTGAAAAATCCCCCAGAACTATTTTCATTTTTTTTAACTTGTGATTAAACAAATCTCAGCCATCAAAATTTGAACTATCATCCTCACTCCAATCACTTTGATTAACAAACTCAATACAACGAGATGAATATCAAAGTACAAAAAACACATAGATACTCAAAAAAATACCGCACTCAAACCAGTCAAAGTGCGGTACGCCATTATTTGATAATGTCTATATACAGTTCACATTCATAACTCTCTTTGATTAAGATAACAGAGCCGTTTATATGTTGAACTTATCCTAGATTGCATCGCCCACAATAGCCAAGTAGGACTCCCTGATTTATGGTTATCTTTGCAAATATGTAGGGCTTTTAGAATCCCGAGAGCAACTGATTTAATAAACTCATGCTCCTTCGGATAAGTGTCAGGCCAAAGCTCCATTCGTTCTTGAATTAATTCATAAACCTCATCATAAAGCCAATTTATCTCATCATGCGTCAGAAAAACAAAGTCTTCCGTTTGCAATATGTCACAACAAAGGCTAGTACAATGTACGGCTAGCGAAGAGTACTTCATAGCTCACCTCCCTCGTCGCTATTGGTTTTTAATAGTTTCTCAAAAGCACTACCATCTTGACGGGTAAGGTTAGGTACGAACCGACTGTATATTTCAAATAACATTTTTGTCGTAGAGTGCCCCATCTGACGAGCAATCCACTCAGGAGCTTCACCCGCAGCTAGCCATAAAGTCGCCGTTGTATGACGAGTTTCATATGGACGACGATAGTCAATGTCCATAGCTTTCAGTGCCGGTTTCCAAATTCGCTCGCGTACATTCTTTTTATCCAGAGGGTTTCCCACTGTATTACAAAAAACAAACTGACACTCACCAGTAACATTTTGCTGAGAACATAAAGCTTCAAATACGATTGAAGACATTTGAATATCTCTATTAGAGCCAATCGTTTTGGTCGTATCCATCCTCCCATGAACAAATGTTTCACGGATTGAGATTATGCGTCTATCAAAATCGACATACTTCCATTTCAAGCCATCTATCTCTGAAGTTCTCATCCCAGTAAAAAATCTGACTTTGTAGTAATCAACAAACTCTGGTCTTACTACACTAAGAAACCTACCTACTTCATCTAAGCTAAATGGATGAACATCGCGCTTTTCAACCCGTAACTGTTTAATATTCTGAAATTGAGCTTTAAATTCATAACGGTCGGCTGCTTCATTCAATATCATTCTTAATGGCGTCATAACATGGTTAATAAAGTCTGCAGATAGTCTTTTGCCATTAGCTCGTGGTTTTACTAATGAGGCTCGATATTTCAAAATATCGGGTCTGGTTATTTTATCTACCGATACATCACCAAAATATGGGATTAAATAAGATCCGAGGTATAAGCGTATACTTTCTTTGTAACTCTCTTTCCAGCGTACCTCGTTTTCTTCGTACCATTCTTTTGCAAAGTCATCAAAGCGGATTGTAGCAATACCCTGCAATTCATTCGAAGCAAGTTCATACTTACCAAGAATTTCAGCTTTATGCTGTTTTGCAATAGCATCTATTTTCACAAACTTATTCACTTTTTGTGAGCAAGGGAAGCATTCACTATAAACAAAACAACCTAAACGAATATCTGCGTCAATTTGATTAAGTAATTTTTGAAGTTTGCGACGATTTGCTTGAGTGTCAGATAGCATTGTTTGCTCTCTACACCTAATCCCTTGATAACGAAAATCGATGAATAGCTTACCACTTCGTACATTAACACTACCCATTACACACTCTCCCACCCGCCATTGGGATGTAAGAAGCATTTCTACAAGCTGATTGATATAAATCGAGCTCGATCTCTTCCCAAATGTATAAAATTTTCCTACCATTAAAAGGTCGGATGTAATGCTTACCTTCGATAAAAATGGAATCTCGTAGAGAAGAGTTAATGTAGTTGGCGCTAAATTTTATTCTCTCTGCGAGTTCTTTGCTTGTTAATAAAGTTTGATCCATATGACCTCCTTTTTTGTCTTCACAAGACAAATAATAGGAGTCAAAATAGTTCTTATCAAGACGGTTTTTATATCAGTAAAGAATAATAATTTGATTAGATATAAGATAAAGGAATTAATAGAGGCAAAACCTCTATACAACGGAAGAAAAGTCACTTTGAGCTTTCTTGCTGAGCATGTCGGAGTTCAAAGTTCTGCTATGTCTAAAATTGCCAATAATAAAGGGTACAATACAAGCATGACTACAATTGAAGCCATTTGTAAATTCTTCGATTGTAAAATTGAGGATGTGGTTGAGTATATTCCTAATTGATAACCTTCTGACGTCAAGTCATAAAAAAATGACTTCTTTTGGTTGTTCTATCATTAATAATGCTGTTGCATTTCTTACTCTTTTGCCCAACAGATGTAGCTTGTCTAATGCATCTCCCCTAAGGAAACTATGAAATGAGTATGTACTTGTATCAAACGGATAGAACTAAAATATTAAGACAAGGTAATACCATCACAATAAAAATGGACGTCACTCGAAATGCTATAAGTAGCTCCACTTTTTGCACCATCAGAGTGAATACAGATTTTGTCATAAAGCTCAGTAACTAAAGCGCCCTTTATCTTGCTATGAAAGTTACTCCGAGAAGTTTGGATTACATCTTTACCAACCCCTTTATTTACAAGTTGTCCCTGCTTCCAACATCCTTCATCCTCTAAGCCTAAGCTCTGGTAAGTACGAACATCAGCTTTAAGCACCTGCAGTATGTCTAGATATTGCGCTGCATATTCAAGGTTTTCTTCAAAGTACCTATCTGTTGTCAATTTGCGCCCACTTTGAGCAAGTATGAACAGATAAACTGCAAGCTGTTTAGCCGTCAACTTAATGGTTACACCAGCAACTTCAATCGAGCGCTCCTTGGTAAATATGGATACCTTGGTTTCTGTGCTGGCTGCGCTGTTCAGCGCTGATACAGTTTTAGAAAAAGAGTAGTTTTCAAACTGATTGAAGATGCACGGATCTACTTGTTTTCGCATCCTTACAAAAGGGATCTCAGCCAAAGTTACTTTCGCATCTCTCGTGTTAATGACCTTTTTCTTGTCCCGGCCAACAATATGTTTGTCATAAGGTGTTGGATAGAAAAAATCTTCAACAAATTCAAAATCATCATCAACAAACACATGGCTAAGTACATCCTGCTCGCGACCATACAACGACATGGCATAGCCCATATAGAAAGCCATTGTTTTTCGTCCACCAGCGATAGAAGCATGGATAGATACAGAATCATCAGACGTTAAGTCTGCCATTTTCTGGGTGATGAAATCCGCCATAATAGATTGTTCATCCTCCCCTTTTGCGTCCGATAACGCATTACCTTGCTCATCTGTGATTAACCAAATATTTTGTTCATCAAACTTTATGTTCGGTAAGGAGTAATCTTTTAGCAGTGATTGCCAATACCCTTGCTCAAACAAACCTTCAACTAATACTTGCTTTGAGTTTTCTGTTGTTATTACGAATACCTCCTCAGGCATCGTTTTTCCCTGATAGTATAAAGCGTATATGGTTTCAGTCAGTACTTGTGGGCTTGCACCAGTAACAGCAACTAGAATATTTTTCACTATTTTCTCTTATAAATTAGTTAATTGCGTAGCTATGATCTCACATATCTGGTTGGCTAAAAGTAACGATCAGCTCTTGAGTAAGGGATACTGCCAGACTGGGATCTGGTCATTATCTATCTCACCCAGTAGTTGATGACCTCCCAGTATGACGTGGTTCAATCCTAGGTAGTTCCATCCCGCATAGTAAAGCTTAGGGTATTTATGTGATTGGTAGCAAACTCCTAAGCGTTCGTTACAGAGCAATAGCTCCATGACATGCGACTCCTGTACAAACGGGCTTTTTCCGGTAATTAGCAGCAGAGTTGCGGACTCATACTTGTACAGTTTACCTTGTTGACATTCAGGACTAGGGTCACTCAACACAACTACTATCTGTGTGTACTCAACTAAAAAAACTTGGTTTACTCATCACTTACTCCCGTAATACTTATAGTATTCGCTCCAAAATCACCTGTTAGGTACATCCGCAATGCATATAACAGATCAGGTGTGTTGAGGAACATTTCCGGCTTTTCAATTTGAAGGCTGATTCGGGACTTTAGCTCAATGTCACTATCAAATACTATTCTAGAAATATCATCTACCAAGGTCACATATTTTTTGGTCAAATCATTATCTGGAGCGAAAACCATTTTGAACTCTTCATCCTCAATCCCTCGGCTTCTAAGGAGAGCAAGAAGAAGCTCCAAATGCTTACAGAGAGTCGCTACCTGATATCCTTTTCCATCATTAACAACCTTCTGAAAGTCGAACTCAAGGCAACCATATAAGTTATCGGATAAAGCTTCGAGATCCTCTTTAGTCAATTTGTTGATCAATGTTTTGGAACGCCAAAGGGCTATCGACAAAACCTCCATGGTAATGGATCTGGTTAGGCCCTCATTATCAATGGGGTTGATAGCATTCTCCAATAGCTCTTGTTGGTATGGCAGTTCGGCATTACCGATGGCGAAAGCAATGTTCTTGTGGTACCTCCGCAAAAGATTTTTATCATTCACAGCTTCAAGAAGTCGGGAACCAACAACCTCTGGGGCATCCTTATGTTGGCAACACAGAAAGAAGAACAGCTCCTCTTTTAAAGAGTCCGGCATATTTTCTGACTCAATTATTGATATAATTTTTTGAGTACCTTCGAATATCGTGTCTCTAAAACTATCAGGCACATCTGACTCTGAAAGGGAGTGGTCATGATTCCAGATGGTTAATGCTGGAAATCGGAGACTTTTAGATAAGAAGCAGCTCTTTGGACTATCTGTACCGATTGTCACATCTTCTGCTGATGATTTTCCTTTCGTATCTTTTACTTTATAAAATGAGAGTAATTCACCACGTTGTGGCAAATCTTGATCCTTTCTCAGATGCAACGAGGTCTTGTGAACAAACACATCATCAATAAAGCAGAAAACATTACCTTTTCCTTTGTCTATCCACTTAGGTATCAATCCGGAAACACGGCCATTGTGTGAGATATCAGAGATTTTTTCGATGTCTCTTTTGACCCAGTCCAAAAGGTCAGAGAAGTTTTTGCCATCCTCTTTAGGAAACTCCTGAAAATCTAACCAGCTTTTACGGGCTGGAAAATCTGGAACCGGCAAGTTATCAAGATCGGCTGCCCCACACTCTGATACTGAGCGCCATTCAACCCGAATGGATTTAAAACCGGGTTCCGCTGAATCTAACGGAATGAATTTTAATTCGTATGGATCATCTGCTCCATAGGTGTAGGTCATCTTCAGCTTGCAGGCCGTGGCCGCTTTCAAAGGGAATGCTGGCGACTTCAGGTATGCAATAAACTGCATTTCTTTATTACCTTCTCCCTGTTGCAGAGGAAAACTGTAATGCGTTTGTCCGGCTGGAAGAGTAAATGACTCTTCTACTGGTATATTCACAGTTCTGCCACGTTGCGGTGTTACTGTCGCATCTTTTACCAAATAGAAATTTTCAAAATGGCCATCACGTACAACTCTGATCGACAGCTTTGGAAGATGATCACGCCAAAGGGCAATGTCATCAACTTCCTCTTGCCATCTGTTTAAATTCTGGCAGCCTTTAATTGTCGACCATGCAGACCCCAGCCACTTGTAATCCATTCGCACATCAGGTTTCCTGATTGTATCCTCAAGAGGCAGGATAAAAACACCAACTCCCCGACAATCCCTGTTTGTAGAATTCAAGTAGTCACTGATAGCGTCGTTTGAAAATAGATTGAGATCTAAATCCTGAGTCAAAACATCCCGAATAGAACCCGATAAGTGATACCAGTGCTCATTGGTCACAAAGGATACATTCCCGGAGTCATTGGTTAAACCATCAAAGCCGAACAAATGGAGGAGCTCTTCAGATGTCTGGCAGGTATTACGATCAAGATTGCGAGCCATAGCAATATGAATGCTTCTGTTTGGCACATTAATCGTAGGATGTCTTTCCCAGCTGATGCCTTGTGTCTCAGGCAATTTTTCGTCCAGCTCTTTTTGGTATATTGCCTGAACTGGGGTTATTGAAATGCCGCCGTCAAATGAATCAACTACCAGCACAAAATCATTCTCTCGGACTTTGTCCTGTAGAAATTGCTTCGATGATTGCCATGCAAAGATAGCAGCTATGCTGTGGGGAATAGGTGTAGACTCATTAAAGTAAAAATTGACGCTTTTTCTTATTCCCTCCAGAGCGAAGTCATTGCCCCAATCAGGGACAAGATAGGTCAACTTGTCTACCTTAATATAATCACTCAACTTTTTTGTAAAAAACATCGATGCACTAATTTTGAAGGCATCGGACAGTGTTGAGCTATATGAAAATAGACTCAGCATGCTTATAGTTTGAATGTCGGATCGCAGAACTATTGCCGTTGCACTGCCACAATCAATAATTTGTTTCGTGCCGTCCTCATGTATCCAAACTTGCTGAAGCAACCTGAACGGTAGATGTACCTGAGAACCAGTATTATTCGTGAATGCGGGACGGATAGAACACAGATCCACCACAGAGCTATCCATCCGTATTGAGCCACTTTGATTATTAGTCGGTGCAGAGTATTCAAACGGGGCATCTTCGATTAATGACAGTATCGCCTTCGGTATCCCTTTGAGAGATGCTACCTCTATTTTTATTTTCTTTTGTGCGCCCTGAGTTTGCTCAATAACAAGATTCCCAGAAACGATCTGTAATAAGTACTTATCCTCACAGACTTGTATCTTCCATTTATCACCCGTCAAATTGAAATCGACAGGGATGATTTCTGCTGGAAGAGTTATGTCGTCAGCACATTCGCCCTGTCGGTTACTGCCGATAGTAAAAGAAAGTTCATCTCCAATAGATAATGAATCGAACGCTAATTTTTTTGAAAAATTGCTTTTATGAAAAAATAAATCGCCGCCACTTTCTCGTGTTACAAAGCCAAATTTTTTTTCCAGGTTTATGGTTTTTATCTTGCCTTTAAGCTTGGAGTCGCACGCAGAAAACAAAAATCCTCGGACAGGTAATTCTGGAGCTATAGAAAAACTGTCATAATCAAGACTGACCGGTTGCTGAACTATCCGGAAGCGACCACTATGGCTAAGCATGGAAAGGGTACTCCAATAAAGAACGCTGAGGACATCCCTATTGACTCTTTTGCTATCCTCTATGATCTGCTCATCGATAGCTTGAAGCCAGAGCCATCCATCCCAGACCTTCCGATAACGCTTATTCTGTAGAAGCGTGTTGTTGGGCGGAAGATTGCCCCAATTGCCAATTTCAGTGGCATCTTCAGTTCTAAGCCAGCGTTGAAGGGAAACAAGCAGTTCCTCGCAGGTCTCTTCTGTCGTTGCAGACAAAGCAATCTGTCTTTCAATCAGAATACGCTCCAGCCGAGATAGAAAAGCTCTTAATAGTCGGTTTTCTGCTGTATCAACACTCGATCTCCTTCTGACAGCCTTCATATAAGGTTTACCGGAAAGCTTCTCTCGGAGTGTTCTTCCCGGCCGACGGCTGAGCCATTGAACACTGTTGCTGTCAACCTCTCTTGCTGCATATAT
The DNA here is from genome assembly GCF_000496695.1 of Vibrio halioticoli NBRC 102217. Lineage (GTDB taxonomy): Bacteria > Pseudomonadota > Gammaproteobacteria > Enterobacterales > Vibrionaceae > Vibrio > Vibrio halioticoli. Next base: position 47,368 of record NZ_BAUJ01000021.1, on the reverse strand, counting down.
AGGCAGCATTGCATGCTCTCGTAATATTTTATCCTGAGTATGCTCCATGATTGCCAGTACAGCTTCTTTTGTGTGCGACACAATACGATATAAGCGCTCCTTAACCTCTCTATCTGGCTGTGTATCCTGCATCAACGTCGCCTCTGCCCCTAAAAATTCCATGATGCTCGTATGCTGAGCATAGCCAGAGATAGGATCAAAGTTCGTCATATCAGTAAGCCAGTTGCGTGCTAGTAGCATCAAAGCGGCCTTGGATTTAGTTTCATCATGACTCTTCAATGCTTTGTAAAAAGACTCGATAGAGTCAATCTTTAAGGACCCCCCCATAACCTATGATTCCTTCGTGTTGTTGCACAACTCTTTCAGGGATTTGGCTTCTTTTCCTGAACACCCAATGACCTTTTTAATCTCTGCTATTGTCAGTTGACACAGGTCCTTTGATTGATTTCTAGCATGGTTAATAAGCTCATCAGGTATCTGGTTTGATGTATTTACATTGGTGCTAGGTTCCACTTGCATAGAAACGACTGTATCAAGACTTTCAGAGTATTGTGTCTTGAGTTCTTCTACAGGAACATCATCCTTTAAATAATTAGCACTACTCCAGATGAACTGGCCATAATTAATATCACTACACGCCCAATCAAAATCCGCTACAATTGAGTAGTCTCCACTAACTAGCTGAGCTCGGATTTTTTCAAGGCACTCCGTTTTGGATTTTCCTCGTGTTTCAATACCACGTAATTTGGGCATAACCTTCTGGACAAGCTGATCTTCAAAAGCGATTTTCATCGCTTTAGCTAAGTTTACATCATCATTATTCCTCTGAGCTTCCTGCACGTCTGGATAATTTGCCATGTAGTATTCGATAGATTGCCATACTCGATGTCCTAGTGCTCTACCAACCATGGATAGTGATATATTCATCTCTTCAATAAAGCTTTTGAATGGCAAAATTTGATCATCTGTGAACTTACTTTCTCTACACCACCAACTTTCCCACAATTTACGAGATAGTAGAGCTTCTCGTTCACCCAATGGTTTTAGTTTACTCCGTCTTTCAAGAGTTGTTGGGCGAGGAAAGTTAATAACTGTTCCGCGATCTAATACTTTATCTGAGAGGGATTTGGTTGTTTCATCCTGGTTCATAGTACCAGCCCAAAGTACATTCCTTCCCAGTGGTAAGTCATAATGTTGAATACCCGCACCGAGTTTAACTTCAAGATTGGGAACCTCGTTACCTTTACAGCCACGTCTTTGTTCAAGCTTACTTAAGAATTCGGCAAAATAGAGCTCAACATGAGCAAGGTTCATCTCATCCATCAACACAAGGTTCATAGCATCTTTGAGACCAAGAGGGTATTCTTCTGATTTTCTTTTTTGGGTTTGAGTCAACAAATTGAGAACAGGTTGAGAATCAAATTTATTGTCAATTGAGTTAAAGAAGCCAAGCATGGATTCTTGGCTATCCCAGTTTGGCTGAACAGAAAGGCTTAGAAAGTTCACACCTCCAAAATGAGAATATAACCGAGGGAGTTCAGATTTGCCTGTACCACTAACACCAGCTAGAACCGTCACAGGAGACCACTCGGAGGTTTTTAATGCAGTATGGAACGCATGGAGTATCCGGCGCGGGAACCTTAAACCGTAGTCAATGCAAGACTCTCTGATATGATCGAGCCATTCTAGCTCACCTTTCGTTATATCTTTCTCAAGTTTTACCAATAATTCAGATTGTTCGGAAGTTAGTTGTTTGCCATTTTCTTTAGCAGCCGTTAATGGGCGATACTGTTCAACTTCTTTTATCAATTTAGTTGATCTTGGTAACACTTTCTGAACATAAGGCTCTTCAATATCCCGAATCCTTGCCTCACGGTCCTGTTCACGTTCGTACGAGGATTGTAAACGTTTAAGTTCCTCCATTAATCGATTATTTTCGGCATCCATTGATTCAAACCGCCTCAGCAAAGATTTATTTTTATCGGTCAGCTCTGATACCTGCATTTCAAGATCCGATTGTGCGCGCGCTGAACTTCTGAGAACCTGATTTTCTTCAGCGAGTCGCTCGTAGGTCTGCTGCAGTTCTCTCTGTTCTGATTTCAAGCGATCAAAAGTTTCTTGCATTTCCTGTGTGGGTCGTGTGGCAAGGTCATCGCGCAGCTTTTTAATTTCCTCTTCATACGTTTTTAGTTTGAGTAAAACAGCGGCTGGGTCTTCATCATCCAGTTTATGCCTCAGTTCTTCGAAATTTGAAATGAGAGCACAGCTTGTTTTGAGGGAGTCTCTCAAACGGGCAATTTCATCATTAAGTACAGACTTCTCATTCTCGAAAGATTGTTTCCGTTCAACAATCTTGGTATCAACCTCAAGATTCAAAGTCACTTCTCTTTCTTCAAGAGTTTCTTTACGAGATTGAAGGCGCTGCTTTTGGTACTCAAGCTCATCCTTGAGCTCATCAAGCTCAGCTTGATCCTTCAGGAGAGTTTTCCTTTTTTGTTCGAGCTCATCCTTTTCCTGTTGAATCGCCACCTCATGAGCTTTAAATCTATCAGCGACCTCTTTCTCCAAGGCTGCTATTCTCGATGCCCTCTCCTGCGAAAGTTCCTTTTCAATCGCAGTCAGAGTGTATGCTCGTTTTGACTCCAACTCTTTTTTTTGTTCTTTCCGAAGATTGAATAGCTCGTCATCAAGCTTTGCCCGAGCATCTGCATACCCATTGTCCCTTTGAAGTTCAGCTTTTTGTACCGCCACCTCTCTCTGCCGCAATTTTTCTTTTTCTCCTTCAAGAGATTCCAACTCTTTTTCCTGTTCTTTCCGGAGATTGAAGAGCTCGTCATCAAGCTTTGCCCGAGCATCTGCATACCCATTGTCCCTTTGGACTTCAGCTTTTTGTACCGCCACCTCTCTCTGCCGCAATTTTTCTTTTTCTCCTTCAAGAGATTCCAACTCGTCCATACACTTGGCTTCCCGCTGCTCCAATTGTTTTCTTAAACCAGCAAACTTTTCCTCAAAGAGCTTCGGGAAACCATTTTTTGCCTGAAGCTCCATCTCTTCTAGATGAACACGTTTGTCATTCATCTCAGCTTCTTTTTTGGCTATCACGTCTTTAGCAGCCTTTAGCGCCTGTTCCTTTTGAGCGATAGAGGTCTTTTTTTGGCTCAGAGAATATTCTAATTCCTTCAGTTCCTGCTGTTTTTTCAGGAGGTCTTCCTCTTTGCAGTATATAGTTCTGTCAGCCTGACCTCCCTTTCCATTATTTACAGTTACCTGGGTGCTATTATTTCTTTTAGAGTTCATTAAAATACTTCCATAATTATTTTGACTAGTGTGAATACATTTATTTTTAATGACTCCAAGTTTTCCCTTGTAAAGTCAAGTTGATGATGATTACCGTGACCACGAAGTTTTATCAACTTGGAGATAAGCTCAAAGCAATTCGGAAAACACCTTTTTAGATCTAACAATTCACTTTTTGATGCGACTAAACAGAGTGCAAGAAGTTGAGCCCCAAGAGTTGTGCTTGAGCCTTGAGTAGCACGATATAGTCGATCCACATTTACTGTGCTAATTTGTGCAGGTATTGCATCAGGCGCTGGAAAAAAACCAGATTGAACGATTTTTTCAATCGCTTCATCCCTCAACTTATTTCGATTTTTGACTAATGTTCTCCGGCCCTTCGCAGCTTCTAACAACGACAATTGCATAATGGACGCCAACAAATTTATATAGCGCTGAAGCTGTTCGTCATCCAGAGTCTCCTTCTGGCTTAATATCGTTGCTTTGACCAACTCTTCCCGCAATAATGGTAAAATATTTTGAACAAATCCAATTCCTAATGACTTATCCAAATCGATCCTGGCTTTCAATCTGACCTGATCAATATCTCTTCCTTTCCTTATTTTTGCTGTATAATCATCTTCAGTTATATCAGGTATTAGGGACTGGATGAGCCGAGTGGTTCTATCGCAATAGCCCCTGAGGGTTTCCGGCGAGAGTTCAACATCTGGTGAATTTCCATGAGATACAGGATCCCTGACTTTTTTCAGCGCATTTATAAAGCAGAGACATCCAGAGTCCTGAATAGCCAGATGATTCAGCGGGTGCTGGGGATCATTTATCGCACCAGCTATTGCCAAAGCTAGTAGCGGCTGCATCTCTGAAACCCCGCGCTCAAAAGCTCTGATTTTTCCAGGTTTCACTTGAAGAAGGCCCCTTAAACTGTCAGGAACATCAAGCCCAATCTTGGTAGCTAACGAGCGCAATATCTTGTCATTCTCCCGGTAGGACTGTGACGAGAACAAGCGTTCCCAGTGAATCACAGGGTTGCCAGAGACAACAAATCTCAGCGCCCATTCTATTGCTTCATACAAGGAGACTACTGCCAAGCTGGTCAAGCGGCCAAATTCCTGCTCATCATTAGATGAATCAACATCGATCTTTTCAGCGTCTGAAATATACTCTTGTGCGCGTCGAAGCCTCCGTGCTATCTGTGGGTATTTTTTCAACCAGTCCGCCTCTAAAGACTCGTTCTCTACTTCCTTATTGCTTTGATCGGAGCTCAGACGGTCGATAACCCCTTTATTTTTCAAATCTATGACCCACTGCCAGTCCTGAGAAGTAAGGTAATTAGCAAAGCTTTCAGAAAAGCCAAATCCGCATCCATCCGTCACTAAAAGGTCAGAATTTCCTATCTGGATAAGGACATTACAATGCAAGTAAACAAGTTCAGGAATCTCATTTAAAGATATGGCTTCAGCCATCGGCACCGGAGGCGGATATTGACCGACATCTTGGATTAACAGGGCATGCCGTTTATATTTCTTCTTGAACTCCCTGATGGCTCTGATGATATCGTTAGAATCAGGAACTGCTTTCCAGAAAGAGCCTTTTGTAGGGCGTATCTGTCTTGCGCTGACCGTCGACTTATCATTTGTTGGATTGATTAGAAAATCAATAAATCCGTTGTCACCAATCCTTGAGATTTTTTTATAACTCTGTTGCCCCATACTAACATATGGAAGAAGCTTCCCGGACAGCAGATCTACAAACACTGTAGCCACGGTGTATTCCAGATTTCCGTCTGCTTTATTCTTCCACTCATTCAGAAGTTCCAGTCCATACTGAGACAACTCATAACGATCATTCAATAGGCCGAGCTGGTTTAGGCGATTCTGAATGAAGGCCACCAGCTCCTTTTCCAAACAAGTGACCAATGCAATATTTTCTGTGTCGCCAGATTCAATCTCTGTTATCTTCAATACAGCTTCTTCAAACACATTGAGGCCGCTCTTTTTCTTCTGCGGAATAGAGATTTTGAAGGCGTGACATGGCCATAGAACACTTTGTCTGGCGGCGATGTTCAATCCATCCAATGCTGTGCGAAAACTAATTACTTTAGGACGATGATCTTTTGCTGATTTTTTTATAGAGGGCGCACTCATAGGATTACCCCCTTTTCATGGCACAAATCATAGAAGTTTTTCAGAGCCGGAACTGCATCCACAGCGATCTGGGTGTTTGTAAAGACGCTGTCTCCCACAATGGCTAAGACCCTCTTCTGACGACTCATGCTCACACATAATCGGTTTTCCGACATGAGATGGCCGAATAATTTTTGCTGTTTCTTTTTGTAATCCTGCTCGTTGTGTATATGAGACGGCAAGGCATTCATGTCCTGAGACCTCACCATGGAAAGAAACACAATATCAAATTCCATGCCCTGAAAGGCATCAACAGTGCCGATACGGAGCCGCTCTTCACCATTTTCAAGAAAGCGGTATTCCTGACATATCTGCCATGTACCATCCTGTGCCCTCTCCGTGACACCGTATTTTTCTAATTCTCTGTAGACTTCAAATACTTGAGGTTTATAAAAACTAATAATTCCAAAACTCAGACCTGAATGCTTCGTATCACCAGTCAGTTCCTGCATAAATTCTGCACAGGATTCTTTCGATTTGATCCACATATTAATTTTTTCAGCTATAGCTTCTGCCTCTACACTTCTCCATCTCTTCCCACCCTCTTTGTTGTAACCTTCTGGCCCTCTACTATTAGGTACATCAAACCATACTGCTGCTTTATCTTCGATGCCTTTTAACTTCTGAGAAAAATACTTAGCAGCTAAAGGAGAACGATAACCTTCATTGTACTGGTTATAAAAGTTGCGGCTTGCAAAATCTCCCAACAGTGGGTGTGTTCGGTACTGAGCATCAAGCGTCACTGTTCGCTTGATGTCATCCTTCTCCTCCAGTTTTTTCAAACGGTTGAACAGGTACTCAAACATACTTTTCTTGACAAAATCGACATCAATCGACTGACTGGATGAATCGTCACCTTCCAAAGCTCTTGCGACCTCCTCATCAATCAAATGAGGCAACTGCCTGTGGTCCCCGACAAGGATTATTCTTTTTTCCGCCTGAGACATCGGGATAAGCAGGTCTCTCGGACTGGTTCTCGCGGCCTCATCTATGATCACCGTATCGTACTTAACCATTTCCGTTCGCTGATCATATCGGACGTTTTTATTCTTTGAGCGGATGATGTCTTTCCCAACCGCCTGTTGAGTGGTTGCAGCATACACAAAGTTGTAGTCCTCTATGGCCTCACGAACCCCATCAGGGTTATCTTCAAGCTCATGTAAAAACTCTGCCAGTATCGCATCTCGTTTATTGCTTGAATTGAGTTTTTTCTCCAGAAGCTGAGATACTGTTGCCACCAATCTCAAAACATCCTCTCTTGGTTTTTCTGTCCTGAAATCAGGCGAAGGCAGATATTTATAGAGCAGAGCTTCTTTCAGTTCTCTGAGCTCAGAAAGAAAACTCAACGGCTTGTCGTTGCGCCAACGCGCCGCTTTTTCAAGAACACTTAAATCCGGATTAACAGATCCGTCCTCTATCTTATCCAGCAAATCGACTGCTCTTGCGGCGCCGTCGTCAACAAAGGCTGCTTCACTGACACGCAGAGCTCTAACGAGCCGCAAGGTGGAAGGATCATTCGACTTCAATTCGGTTTGCAGGAAGTTGATGATTTCTTCAGCCTCATTGGTGATATCCTCAGAAATCACGTCTCTGGGCAAATCCAGAATACGTTTCATTAAACTGACTGTGTTGTTCTTCGAGGGACACATTGAATATGCGACAAACAGCTCCATCAGTCTTACCTGATCCTCAGTCTGAGCGATTTGGGGGTTTTTGTTTCGAATATTCTCGGCGACATTGGAGCACCATTTGTTAATTTTTTCAGTGACAGCATCTTCCGTAAATTCCGAGTCACCGGACCTTCTGCCGAACTTAACTGCCGGAAGTGCATTAACACTCAACCTTGCAACTATATTCTCAACGGCATCATGCTGAAAACCGGATACAAGTATCTGACCTCTTATCGACTTGGTTTTGTCATATTCCTCATTGAGCCTTTCAAGAATTGCTGTAACTACAGTTGTTTTGCCTGTTCCTGGAGGCCCCTGAATAAGAGCAATATCCGGGGTGTTCAATGCGACGTCGATAGCATCCACCTGCCTGTCTGTGGGAGGATGCTTAAAAATCTTCTCTTTCACGAAGGACGTCAAAGGCTTCAATTTGGTGACACGTTGAATGTCTGGGAGTGTTCCTCCTTCTTCAATTAACAGGCCGAGAAGCGGATTAGCACAGCGTCCTTCCAGAATGGCTGAGCGTGCCCGCATTCGTCTTTCAATCTGAATCTTGTCTCCATTGATGGACAGAATCAAAAACATTGGATCAGACGGAATTGACGGCAAGTCCAATTCGATGCTGGTTTTTGAAAGTTTAAGGATCGGGGCATAAACAGAAGCTGGCATTTCAGCATCGTTCTTTTTCTGCTCCTTTTTGGTAGCTAATTTTTCTTCCAGAGCCTTGCTGTAGGCTTCCCATGTAAGATCCGGATTCTTGATGTATAAAGGCTCCTCGGAGGTGATCTCTATCTCATCGCCTTCGGTAAGTTGATCCGAAATTGACGACACAAAGAACTTAACACCTTTTGTTGTCTTTTCAATGCCATGATAGTCTATTCTGCTAACTGCTTTGGCCCGGGCTAGCAGCATTTCACCTTCAATTGCACCGTACTCGTCCCACTGTTTCAAGTAACTCCCGGTCTCCTTAGTAAGTTGACTCATCGCTCCAGCAGCTAAAGCTCGAATGCGACCTGTCTTGGTGTAGTCAGAAAACAGGACGGCTCCCCTTGCCAGCCGCAATGATCCTTCACTTTTCTGGTTATCCTTGAAGACCGCTTTAGTCGCAAAATAGATGTCCTTTGACTTATCGACATTGCGCCTTTCAACAGGGATACGAACTCTCTCCCCAGAGATAGAGAATACCCGGTACTTCTCCTGCACAACAGCTTGAAAGTCGGGCGCGTCTTGATCCTCAGAAGTATCCGCTTCAAAGTCAGCCTTGGTGGATGGGCCGCTCATGAGCAGAAAGAAATCTTCTCCGCTAACGCTGATTTTGCATTTTTCATTTAATACGTTCCCCAGCTCTTCAACTCCATTAAAGCGAATGCCATTTCTTTTAGCCGTTGATTCTATGCGTTCATCAATGCCAATCTCCACGTCACCAACTTCAACGATTTCACCATTGAAAAAAATGATTTTAACAAGCGCACTGTCGTCCTTGGCAACCTGCATTACCTCAGCAAGGTGCGCACAACCTCTTTTCAGATGAAAATTCAGATCCTTTTCGGCCGAGGGATCACGAAGCAGTACATTCCACTGCTGGCCATCGATTCTTAATCTGTATGCCTGTCCAGTATTGTTGGGTGCGATATATCCAATACCAATGTTTGGAGTTTCTCCAGACAACTCCGGTTTCAACCATAATTCAAAGGTAATTTCAGCATTTATGTCTTTCAGTTTCATTTGCCACCTCCGTAGATCATACATTTAACCAACCGAGGACTATTCAAATTTGCGAACATCCAGAACTGAACATCCGGCGTTAACTGGTCTATTTTCATTTGTGAATACAATTTCTTAAAACCACTCTGCGGATAACTGTCAGCAGCAACAGACAAATCTGCTTTGCCATGGTCTGACTTTTTAATCAAAATACCATTATTGCTCGAAGATATAAGCACCTCTGTTGTATCCGAATCAAGCATTGCAAACTCAGCAAAGACTCGTCTAGGTACAGCCAGCTCTGACCCCTGCGAGATCTCACGTACATACCGCCAGCATGGTGAGTTTATGGGTTTATCCGGTCCATTCCATCGATAAGACTCAAGAATGAGCACCTGCGGCCTCTGCGCTTTACAGTAAGGGCAATTGTGAGCCCCTGTTTCCGGGTGAATGAAATCATAGTAATAGTTCATAGAGCAGTCTGGGCACGTGACAGTCATATCAGCTGCCTGAGCGAGAGCTTCAGGCCAGTGATAGATGGTCGGCCGCAACAATGGGAATTTCCTGCCTAAGCCGAATGTTCCCTCAAATAAAGTGACCAGTTTTTCTGTAAAGAGAAGGGCCCTAGGCAGACCGCTGTCGGAAGAATTTGAATCATCATTTTGGTCGTCAATCCAAGGGAACAACCCTGCATATGCTTTATCTTCAACATCCTCGCTATCATTTTCCTCATCAGCCCAGTCACCTTCATCCGTTCCATCTACCTTTTTTCCGACAAAAGGATGAATCAGCGAAAGAAGGTAGAAAGCCACGACCGCGAACGCATGACAATCACTTGAAGGTCTTCCACCGTCTTTGGCCTGTACCAGCTCGGGGGCTCCGTATTTTGGTGTGTAAACAACACTTCCACCTGCGGTGATTTCAAATCGAATATTGTCAGCATCAATCAGCCAGACAGCTGAATCACCAAGCCTTTCTGAAATAAAGATATTGTTGGGAGAAATGTCACCATAGACCATACCATTACCATGAAGGCGTGCCAGCAATGATGCGCATTTGTATAGCGCATGAAGCCTGCGTCTAAGCCCACCGGTTCTGTAATAATGCACAATCTTTTTAGCTTCGTTCTCAGGCATTGCCGAAAGCCATGCCGGTATATCGTCTGTACCAATATTTTCTGCGGACTTGCCATCGAGCCAGAAATGACTGAACGGAACCATTTCACTCAAAAGCTGCATCACATAACCGGCATTGTTTTGAAGCAGAACTGCCGGTACGGATATATTCAGGTTTTCTGGCAAAGGCAGGAGTCGGACTCGCTTAAAGCGCTTTGAATACCGTTCCACCGATTCCTCATCAGTGACCGGAGTTCCGCTTTCATCTGTAACAAGCTTGATCGCCAGATCAGGGTCCTTGGTACGAAAAACGACCCCTTGGCCTCCTTGACCGAGCACCTTGTCTTGAATGTGTACATTCTGATATTCATCCACATACTCGTTGAATCTTTGACTCATTGGAAGCCTCCTTTCTTAAACAGACATGCGATCGTCTTGTCATCAGAATGTCCCGGAACCGGCCATTCATTGAGCCAACGTTTAAGATCCCTCTTTCTTTCCTCCGTTTCCAGGTCTGCATAAGTGGAATGGAGTTCCTGCGCAAAAATCATCTGCTTTTCAGGTAATAAGTCATCGGATATACCATCGGTGCATAGCACAACTGCGCAGCATGCCGTGCTTTCAATCGTTGCGATTTCCCACTGATCTGGCTTAAACTCCTGTTGAAGACTGTTTGTGTAGTTTGAGAAGGAATCCTGTTTGTTATCACAGAGAATAAGATCGTTTTCGCCAGTTTCTCCAAGGGCGACAATCATTCCGTCACCAAGGCGTCCAAGAGTGATTATTCCTTCGTTCTGGATGGCGAAAAGGCATGTAGCCGAACAATCTCTTGAAGAGTACGGAGCTATTTTCACAAGCCAGTTGGCATGAATGAGCCTTAAAATATCAACGATATTGGCATCGGGGGTATTATGGTAGCTCTTGGCTGCCTCAAACATAGCAAGACAAGCGGCTTTTGAACCGTGATCTGAATGTGCCTTGCTGCCTAGGCCATCGGATACAACAACGACATTCCCCCATTTATACCGGCGTACCATCCAAGAATCTTGATTTGGAATTCCAGCTTTAACATGTAGGGGCCCGACTACTGTAGCACCCCAGCTATTCCAGAGTTGCTCAAGCATCCCAATCTTCCTCTAGTTCTTCTGTTTCAGGTGGTGCGGATTGCAGAATCTGAGCTGTGGATGATGGCGTGATTAACGGCTCATCCGAACCAAAGATTATACCGTCTATCGCTGACGCTATATTCTCCGAAAGGTAAACAGTCCTGTTTGTGGAAATTTTCTTCAACTTCAACAAGTCAGCATCAGCACCGACTGCAACAGTTCGAATGATCAGGTCGGTGAATGTGCCTAGTTGCTTCTGAAAGCTTACGATGTCTGAATTTGGGAAATTGCCGTCAGACAAAATGAGAACCATTAATCTCCCAGTATCATTCAGGTACTGGGACAGAAAATCGGAGATAGCACATAGATTCGATGAGCCTTCAGCGTTTAAAGCAGGGATATCCCCGTCGCTTTGCAAAGCGGCCTCAGAAACATTCTGTGCCCATTGATAAAAACGGATGTCAGAGTCTGAGTATTTTTCCTGATCTATCAGCCTTAACTGAGTCGCATAACGACACAGATTCTGCAGCAGATGAATTTTCCCCATCTCGTTCATACGACCTGAGGACTGAACAATTATATAGATGCTATTATTCATTTATAGACACTTATTATTTTTGAGAACAATTGACTTAATTTGGTGTTGCAAAGAGCTACCTGCAACTTCATGAATATTGCTAGAATCTTCAATTTTTTTACGAACAACTTTGTTTTTGGGCGAAAAACAGCAAGCTAATATTCCATGTCCAGACATTCCACCAAAATATCTAACGATGTTCTGTAATTTCATTATTTGATCACTTTTAACACCTCCTGCTTTACATTCGACAACATAAAGCGAACGACCATCGGTAAATGTGATATCTAACTCTTGGTACAGTTCAGATTCAGATAAAAATGAATAACCTTTCCCATCATCAACAGACACTTCCAAACCTATCTTAAGATCTTTTATTAGTCCTGAATTTAACAAGGGCTCTAATTGACGATACGTATACTCTTCAAACCAACCTCCAGATAAATAACGAGCAAAATTCGGCCACTTTTCAAATTTGAAAAGCTTATTGTTTATCTTAATTTCAGCTTGACGGTCACTCAATAACTGAGCCGAAATTCCCTCATCAGAAACATTAAAAGGTTCATCAGAGTCATTAAACTTAACAAGATGTTTATACAGCTTCGAAATTTTTGAGCGAGCTAACCAAAGCTCCGAAGTTAACTTATCCCTTTCAGAGCTGTTTACACCAGGGATATCTTCCCAATCACCATGCTTTGATACCCACAAATCATTTCCATTTAATTGAATAAATGTGGATACTGAGTTTATGGTTTTTGTTGGTATTGAATAAAAGGTGTCCAGAAAAATAGTTTTATTGCTTCGATTGTCAAAATAAAAAGGTATCCCATTCACTTTTCTACATGCAGCCAATGCACCTGCATACATAAGCTTAGTACCTCCAGTTAAATTAAATCCTATACGATAATTTGATGGCAGAGCTTCAACAATATTGAGTATTTCAGTTTTCACTTTTTCAGGATCATAAGGATCGACGGAGAGTTCATAAAACCCACTTTCGGCAATGAACTGCTTCATCACGTTGGCAGGAAAGTCTGTCGAATTTACAAATACATGATCCTGACTTTGGAATTGATTGATTCCAAGCAGACTAGGCATCCTTTGCTCTCCGAACAAATGAAATATCGCATCAAAGTGCTCAATTTCTCCAGTTTTTTCAGGAATGGCTTTTGCGTGCCATTCCATCCACTCTTTTGGGAGCAAAACACTCTCAGGAGGTCTCCCGGGCTGAGAAGATGCGATAAGACGTTTCTTTAGCGTCGGGTGCCTCAGAGCCGCAAAAGCCCAAACGAAAGCCATAACCGGAGTCCCCGGACTCAGGTAGAGCGTAGCGAGCTTTTCACCTTCAGATGCGGCAACAGTATTCAGGGATTGAGTCGCGGCCTCATAGATGCCCTCCGTGTCATTGAGATGCGTCAGTTCCACAGGGTGGAAATGCACATCAACCGTTTTACCTGCATCCCGAAGTTGCTTTTGAAGCCACTGATTAAAATGATTATGCGCTTCCGCTGTATTAGAAAACAAATCGAGAAACTTTCTCACGGTTGCAGAATCAAAACCCTCGATCTCTGCTGTTTTTTGCTGAAATTCATAGGCTTTGTTTTCTCTTTTATCTGGATGTGTGAAACCAAGGATTACTGCGTTGGTGTAATCTTCCGCCAGCAAAGCTCCAAGAACCGGGCCGGTTGTCCGTTCCAGCCCGAGTGAGGCCCTAAAATCAGTCATTCCGTACCATGTCATTAAATATTTCTTCATAAACTTTCCCCATTTATGTATGGACGTACCCAACTAACCTGATTTTTCAAGCGATCGGCAAAGACAGCGCGATTGTCTGTTTCAAGCCCTTTAAGTTTTCCTATTGCTCCACTGACGAATGAGCCAGCATCATCTTCATTCATGCAGAATCCGACACGCATCTCAAAGAACCCAAGAAGGTCCTTGCACGATGAGTTACAGCGCTTCCAGTTATCCACAAATGCAATAACAAATGTCCCTTGTAGCGGACCGTCTTCCAGAATTTTCTTCAGGCTCTCTTGTGGGGAAGGTAGCTCATCTTTCTTAACCGGTCTAAAATTCGCTGGACCGGAGTGAAATTCCTTGGCCGAATCCAGTCCGTCAATAATCACAATTCTTTTTGATTGTTGTAATTCCTTGGAGATCTCGGCCAGATTCAATGCGGGAACACTCTCGTGCTTTGAAATAGGTCTACTTCCGGCACCATCGAGATATTTTGATGCCCCCACCGGCACTATGGAGCGTCCGTTCAAGTAGATAATTTCATCGATGCCATTCTGAGCACCCAAACTTTGAAGGATGGAGGCGAGCAGACCGTCGTGGATTGCATCGCTATAGCCGGATATAAGTAAATTCGATGACGGTCGGTTAACCAATGTCAGTGAAAACAGCTCAGCTTCAAAACTCAAACGTTCACCAAGGTGAAGTTGCACCGCCTCATGGCTTTTTGACTTGAACCAAGCAGCTGTAGGCATTTCCGGCAGACGCGAGCCGTTGAATATTCTTGTTGAGCTGCAGTAACCACGTTGGTCTGCGAACTGAGTAATCTTGGTAATGTGATCCTTGCACAGCCGACTATCGGCAAATGGAATCAGAAACCGTTGATTTTCCGATTTTGCCCCGTTGGAATTGTTAATGATGCCCTCCGGTGGGCAACTCAATTTGGAAGCCTCCCAGTTGCTGTTACCAAGAATCATCGCGGAATCTTCCTCGCTGCAGGCAAGGGCAATCCGGCAGCCGATTTGGCTTATCAACTGGCCCATTGAAAGAGACTGGATTCCTTTCAGTGTCTGGGTGGCCAGCAGTACATGTATGCCGTAGGCCCGTCCTTGCCTCAGCAGCTTGTTCAACATTTTCTCTGCGGGAGCTGCCACTTGCCGCCCCTCAGAAAACAGGATCTGAAACTCATCAATAATCAGCAAGACACGCGGGAGATCGGTTACTGAAGATTCCCTGTATTCATAAAAGTCGCGGACAGACCGGCTTTTGAACTCCTGAGCCCGTTTTTCAATCTCCTCCGTCAAATGCGCCAGAACAGTTACCCCGTATTCAGGATCACTCTCTGTAGCCACCAGTTTTGCCTGAGGAAGCGGAGGGGAAGCATAAACACTGAATTCTGTACCCTGCTTGTAATCCAGCAGGTAGATATTCAACTCCGAAGGTGAATACGTGTGGCAGAGGCTATGAATCAGAACATGAAGCAGGTTCGATTTTCCAGAGCCTGAACGCCCCGCCAGAAGAACATGGTGCTCTGTATTCACCCCGCCGATAGAGAAATGAACGATCTCGCCATCCGAAGTCCAGCCGATCGGAACCTGTACACCCTGAACAGCGTCGTGACTCCAGTAGTCCGAATTGCACCAGAGGTCAGTGAGGCTTTTGCTGAATTTCGCGCTCTGTTCATATCGGTCAGATATAGATGCCAGAAAATCGGTCAGCTCAGAACGTCCAAGCCAGAACTCCTGTTCCTCCACAACATTGATTTCAGAGACATGCTTGGTCAGTATCTCTGCTGGAACAATGGAATCCATTCTCTTAGCATATTTGTCTATCGCGGTGCGCAGCCCCGTAAACTTGCGGTCCTCCAGCCGACTTTCATCAATGGTCAAAACAGGAAGAACGCCACAGATAGGGCCGTGTTCCAGAAGGCGTCCAAGGTACCAGAGGCTTTTGTCCGTCAACTGTTCCGGCACTCCAAAAATGAGCAACAGTTTATATGGTATGGGATTGCTGCTGTTTACCTCATTGTAGACGGACCAGCTCTTGAGCTCTCCCTTAAATTTATTCTGAAGCAGATCCTCGACATAATCCGTTAACCGGGCCAGAGCATTTTCCAGTTCGTCCGACCGGGTCAGCAATCGCTGCTCGGGAAAGAGCCGTTTTACATTCAACAGGGAAAGAAACGGGTCCAGAGAAGTGCCCAATCTCAGCGGATCTGCAGCGGTAATTTCAACATTGCAGACCGGCAAGCAGTGCATCAGCCGAAGCATCAGCTGGTGAATCAACCGATGCCCTGTAGTCTGGTCGGGTAACCAGAACGATGTCTTAAAAGGAAAAGGAATCAGCCGTGGGATATAACCTTTCCAGTTCTGATAGGTAAGGTACATGCGCCCAAATGCCAGAGCGTCAGGGAAAATGGTGCCCGTATTGATATTTTCGGCTACTAACTCATTCAGATGCGGCTGACGCAGGCGGACCCTTTTGCATAGGTCATCAAGATTCTTCAGGGCCGAAACCCATTTCTTCTCAAACTCCTCGTGCGCCCGATGTTTTCTCTCGCGAATCTGCTCTTTTTTTGACTTGAGAGAATTCAGCGCGTCGTTTCGTCTTCTGACTACAGCGAGTTTGGAATCACTCAATCGCTTAATTTTGGTCTGGATACCTGCAAGCTCAACTTTCAGGTCATTCTGCCGATTCTCCAAACTAGCCTTTCGAGAGCTGAGTTTGGAGCTGGTTTTGATTAAATCATCTTTGCCATGCTCATTCTTTTTAATCTCTCTCAGGATTTTTTCAGATTCCTCTCGTTCAGCATCACCAAATACATATTTTATGATTGAAATTAAGGTGGAGCGCTGGCTGATCTCACGGTCAAGCCTGTCCTTATCATTCGCAAGGTCGGAAATGGATTTTTCAACCTGCTTTATATGATCCTCTACGATGCGGATCTCATTGTTTAGCGATTGCAGATCCTTTTGCAACTTTGTCTCTTTATCATGCAACGCAGCCAGTTCGCCTCTTTCTACACATTCGCTGACAGCCCGGAGATTTCCTATAGCTCTGTTGCAGTCCTGCTCCGATTGCTTCAGTTCAGTTTGAAGCTGGTGGTAAGTATCTTCCTTCCTTAGAATCGCCTTATTCATTGCGCCAACGGCATCGAACAGACGTTTAGGCATGGAGTCCCTGTTTTTACGGCTGTTACTCATGACACATTCTTCCTATCGATAGCACCTCTCCAGTTAACTGATCAATCTCGGCGGCTCGGGTCTGAAACAATTCTCCCACTTGCTGAAGGTCGGAGATGTCCTGCAAAAGGGGCTCGAATACGTCTGAGACAATAGAC
Organism: Vibrio halioticoli NBRC 102217; assembly: GCF_000496695.1. Classification (GTDB taxonomy): domain Bacteria; phylum Pseudomonadota; class Gammaproteobacteria; order Enterobacterales; family Vibrionaceae; genus Vibrio; species Vibrio halioticoli. The sequence continues at coordinate 30,642 of NZ_BAUJ01000021.1, read as the reverse complement.
TGACCAAACTCGTCTCTGACGGTGTCGGAAAATTTGACCATCTGTTGTGAAGTCACATTAAATAGATCATCAAACATAGGTATTCTCTTCTTCAAATGGAAGCTGAAGGACGATACCATCAGCCTTTAATGCCTGTTCAATAACCCCTAAAACATCCGCAAATGATTCAGCTACACCAGCTACAATAATCGTCTCGAGTTGCAGCTTGGACATAATGTAGTCGGACTTGAAATCGTCATCAGAGCATCTAACCTTTTCAATTAGCTGGTGCCAGTATTCTTCCGGTAAGGACAGGGAATACTCACTATCCGTTAACGAGAACAGTTCTTCCGTGAGCTTATCAACAGCACTCATCTCACCTGACTCCATAGCATTCTGAAGCTTGGAAGAAAGATCCTGAGCTTTGCTGGTGCGTTCACTTGGGATCAGAGCGATCTTAATTTTCAAGAGTTCCTCCGTTATTTGCATTAGAACCGTTCACTATGTCCCAAGAGGCTTTGTCGATCTCGTCTTTTGTCGGGAGCATGCCTAGTAATGGCGATCCGGCACTCCGAAGGGCCTCACGCAGTTCTTTTTCCTGTTCTGGAGTTAAATCCTTGATGTCGCGTGAACATACCGTCATCGATGCATTAGCTTCCTGATGCCCGCCGGATTGGAAAACCATGTGATCTTTCTGAGAATAAAGGTACGAAGCCCGGCCGCATTTAACTTCAATAGCGATAGAGCCTCCAGTCGGAGCACTCATACCTTCACCACGACCGAGAATAACCGGTACTTTGAGATCTTCGATGATCAGGTCAGTTTTGGTAAATCTACCATCCTCAAATGTGGTCCGGGCCTGCGTGTCCGTTTTATGTCCAAGCGGACTCAGCGCCTGTTCCACAATTTTTTCGCCACAGTAGCCACTCAGGTTTCGGCGGATTTTAAGCTGAACCGCATGCCTTTCAGCCGGACCGTTGGCGGCTTCGAGCTGGCTTCTGTAGTCCGCAATCTTGGCTCTGAATACCGGATCACGATCAGTGAGATATTCAAAATAATAGCGCTGCTGTTGAACGGATAGATTCAGCCTCGAATGCAGCTCCTTTGGCGTAACCGGCTTACTTGAGTCCGGAGTCCACTTCAGCCATGCATAAAAGTCCGCAGCTGGCGGGTGCGTATCGAGATAAGCGTTGAGAGCTACCTTGGCGCTTTCCAATCGGGCTTTTCCTCTTTCAAGGTGAGCCGCAGCACTGGCAATTCGAGCTGCACACTCCGTTTGCACTGTTTCCGCCAGCTGAGTTGCCATATCAAGACACTGCCGGGCCATTTCATTTCGCTGCTCCATCTGCATGCGGTGGTCTTTCGCAGCTTCCAAAGCTTCCTCAGCAGCCTTAACAGCGGATGCTGCTTCTGTGACGGCTGATTCTGCGGCAGCTATGTTAGCCTCTTCAGATGAACAGTTGGGCGGTTCATAGTTGTTGTCATCGTCATTATAGCTCCCACGCGCTTCGCAGGCGGATAGAGATAAATAAGCGGAACTCAACTGCTCATTAGCTGAAGAAAGCTGCTCATTAGCCTGTTCCAGTTGCTGCCCAGCCCCCATTTCGGCTTCCATCGAAGCATCCATAAGTTGAGCGCTGTTATCGGCCTCCTGCTGTACTTCGGTCAACTTGGCTTCAGTAGCAGCAATCTGAACCTGACAGGCACTTTCCATGGAGTCGTAGGTCGACTGAAGTCCGGCAATTGCCTCCTCAAGACTCTCAACTTGTTCAATGGATACGTACGCCATTCCCCACCTTAACTCTGTAAATAATCTCTTAAACGTGAAGCCAGAGCGTGAAGATAAGGAACCTGTTCCGATGCATTCGCCTCAAAATGAGAAAGCTGCTGAACCAGCGCGTTATAGTCCTCTTCAAAACTCGCTCGCTTTTCATCCTGCCAAGTATCCCCAAGGACACCAAAGCTATGATTCAAACCGTTAACCGCGTCATTCAACGTGTCGATGAACTGCGTCAAAGATTGCGCGAAACGGTCAAGTTCATCAGGGTCGCCAATTGCCTGTGGCATGATTCACCTCCAAATTTTTATTTACCAGTAACCTTCATCGTCGGACGAAGCGGTTGGCTCAGTTGTAGCCGACTTGACACTGCCACCGTCCAGTTTGATCTCTGACGGAGCCGGTACCACGTTCGGGGTCTTTGACTGGGTACGCATGGTCACCGACATGGTCACTCGCTGGAAAAACTCATGCAATTGCCCGGCATTTTCTGCATAGAAAAGGTCGTGTGGCGTGCCCTCGATAAAACGTTTCAGAACCGTCTCATCCGCATCACGTCCGATAGCCATTGCCATGCGGTCACATTTGGAAGATCGTCCTTCGGAAATGAAATCCTTCAGCGGCCTTTCCCAACTGTCATTAGGCTGCCCGTCTGAAACAAGAACGATCGTCGGGCGGTAGGCTCGGGACGGAGTGGTCTCCTTGTCCTCGATCATGGCCTTAGCCATCTTGAGGGAGGTTCCCATCGGGGTCATACCGTTAGCCCGCAGACCTTGCCACTGCACCTGAGAAGCCTTGGTGTAGGGAACATGCAGTTCCACTTGGTTACCGAAAGTGATGACAGAAACAAGAATCTCTGTCTCCATCTTCTCCTCCTGCGCAAAGGTGTCCAGCATATCCTCGACAGCCTTGTTAAGGTTCTCGATTTTGTCTCCAGACATACTGTAGCTGACATCCAGAAGCAGAACGACAGGGAGAGGTTTTGCGGCTGGCACTGTAAATTTCTTGGGATCAAACATGTTTTATTTTCCTCTTCACCAATAGCAATATTAATTGGTTGATCAAAATAACTATTTCATAAATGCATAGCGAAATGTGAAGTGATAAAAGGCATTACCTTCTCGCTATTCATGAGAATGATTTACATAGGTTCTATTAACCTAAATAGTGGATGACTCTTCAGGTTTAGCTTTTAGCCAATCAGCCTGGAAGGTTATACGTTGCTCTTGTAACAACATAAACACATAAATTTATTCATTCCAACAATGTCCTTATATAGAGTAACGTAACAGGTGTACCAAAATGATTTAGATATTAGGGAGGTCTGCTTTTGCTTTCTCGGCCCAATTACGAAAATTTTGATGGCTTGACAGCCCAAGTAGTTGAACTACTATTTTCTTATTATCACCATCTAACTCAAATTCCGAAACAAGGTATTTATTATACCACATCAATAAGTTAAGTTATATTGCAGGCAACTCAACATTGTCTACAACAACTCTTTCGTTGTTTGACTTGGCTTGCGTTAATAGAGAAGGCTCTATTTCTTTTGCAGTAATAACATTCGATTTTGACCAAAATACAGCCAGGTGTAATATGTTTCAAATCTCTCGAATATTGCCTAGCCAACGATACTGACATTCAAATAAAATTGTAATTTCACTAATTGTTTTACCATTCATTTCAGGATATGTTCGCAGGTACAACGATACCGTTCCCAGTTTGTCTATATTACTGAATATGCTTCAGATATAATAAATACTGGTAAATCAGTTAATCTTGGGTTACTGCATTTACCGTTGAAACTACGCAACAAAGCCATGGTTATACGTAGCAAATAATTCTGATGAGGTGGATTGTATTGAGTACATGCGGAAATGGTATTTCGTAAGGTTACGAAATTAATAGAGCAACTCCCATTGGTCTATTAATTAGCATCCTCAGCATCGACGCGACAAAAATCAGAGCATAATCTAGCAGATAATTAGAAAAAGGCACCAATTTCAAATAGACATAAAGTTAAATGACCTCTGGCAAAGCTGGAGGCTTGTTGGGTGACGCTCTCTAAGGGCTTAAGCTTAGGTAAGCACCACAAGGCGCTAAATTTCTAATTTCAATTGTTCTCGGTGCTCATCTTCTTGTTCTTGACTCCGTATATATTCAAGAACTGTCTCTTCGTCTAAGCCTACCATTGAAACAAAGTATCCCCTCGCCACAAAATGTTCACCATTGAAATTTCTCTGCCTACCTCACAACTTCTTAGCTATTGATATCGCACTTTTCCTTTGAGGTAGCCAACGATATTAGATACTGAATATTTTGGAGGGACACTGATACACAGATGAACATGCCCCTTCAGCAAATGTCCTTTTTCAATTTTTATGCCTTAACTCCTAGCCAACTCATGAAATGTAGAACCTAGGTGCTTCCTATTCGCTTTTTTCTTCCTTAACGGTCCAATACGTCTTCACTAACCTCAGAAAGCTCACAAAAGCTTTTGTTCGTCGTGGCATGCTTGGTAAGGTCTCTGGGGACTTTCTTTGATCACTATGAAATTTAGTTTGTTTAAAGTGTATCGAAATTGTCCCTGGTGAGTTGTACCTTATAAACCTGCCATCATCACTGCATACAGTAGTTGCCCTATCCTCAAATTGTTGCTTGAACCTTTCCAACTGCTTTGGCACCACCAGTTGAATCGAGTCTTTAGGTAACTCTACATTTTTGACTATCGCTTTTATCCAGTAATCTACATGTGCAAGGTAAGGCGTTAATTCTTTAGCGTCGGTCACTGATATATTAGCCATGTACCACTTAACCTTAATCTCAAAAAAACCGACCTCCATCAATTTCAAGAAGCGTAACAACGTTAAAGCCATGTCTTTGTTATCCGTTCTTATCAATGAGTCCTTCGCACCAATGAAGCTTTCGATACATGAATACAACATTGGCAACTGGACTGCTTTTTTAAGCTTTACTTCTGATTCTGTATAGCGCCGGATTAACACACCCAAGACACTGATGTTCGGCTGATTCAGATTTTCATAATTTAGAGAAGATCTCGCCTGATATTTTGAGTTGGAAAGCAGGCGTTCAGTCAAGTGAGCTTCTGTCTCAATTATTAGCTGTACTGTATTCAAAGAGAGCTCTAAAGCCTTTGAAATGGAGTTTGAAGAATGACCTTCAGCACTGCGCCTAATCACCCGCCAGCAAAGCTCTAAACTCAGATCATCTTCAGGTTTTCTAGACTTAGGTTTCTCTAGAGTTTGTATATCAAACACTTCTGTATGCAACGCAACCGCTGATTGTGTAGGCATAGTCCGAAGCAATCGCTGGCTAAAATTTGCTTTAGGGGTAACTCGACCAAAAGGATCTGTAGAGATTCGCTGCCCCCAAACACGTCGTAGTGACGCTTCCGAAGCTACATGATTGGCAAAGAGATTACGCCTTAGAAAGTCGGAGAGATGGAAATAAGAAGCAGCGGTAGTTGCGGGTGAAGCATGACCAAGCAATGTTGCAATAGCCCAAAATTTCTTACGAGAATATCTCGTAATTCCGAGTCGTTGATTCAGTTCGTGACTTCTTTGTTCACTAAAGTAATGGTGATTTAGGAATGCAATATCTTCCTTATTGGTCAACTCATTGTAATAGAGTTGGACTACCATCCAGTTACAAAATGAATGTCTGCAATGATGAAAGCGAATAGACTCATCACCAGTCACCCCTTTTAGAACGTTTGTTAAGAAGCTAAATGCCTCTTCTATATCTGACTGTTCAAAGTGAGGAAATATCGATGTATCTTCAGCCATAAATTTAGTCTTTGCCGTAAAGAGGTACTCCATAAAGACTTCTAGCAAGTCCTTTGGAATTAATACATCTATAGGGATATTTCGGGAGCTTTCTTTTGACTTCAACAATCGGTATCGATTTGGCCTGACATGCAAAGTATGATTTCTGTCGTTATAGTGGTAGACATCTTTAAATTGTAACCCTGCAATTTCATTTCTTCTTAATCCAGTATAAAACGCCAATAAAAATATGATTTTACCTAAACTTGCTTTCGAGTGTTGCGATGCATTGAGAGCTTCTATGATTCTATCGGCTTCATGTTGAGTGATGACATTCGCATCAACATTATGTTGAGCAGCAGGAACATCAATATCTGAAAGACAGAGATTAGGTACTAGAGCACTTTCTACCAGATATTCTGCAAAATAGGCGACATAGGCTTTCTTCGTTACCGATGAAATACGCTCTATGACATCATTTAACTTCTCTGCCCAATCGAGACTATCCATCAGATTTGGGTTGCAACCAGAAAACTCCACAATAAATGGCATCGCCACATAGTCTACGTAGGCTTTGATCGTATCCAGTCTTAACGTTGATTTGTTCTTTCCACCATTTTTCAATAAGTGGTACAGCCAAGATAGCAACAACCAAGCCCATGGCATCTTCTTAGTTGCACTCGGATTATGCAGTTTAGGATGGAGTTCTGTCAGGAGTTTTTGGCGAATACGAATGCTGTTTTTACGATTGGTGCGGATTAGCACATTGGTAATTCGAGAAATTACGGTAATTTGTTCTTCTGTCGTTTGTTGCATGATACAGACATCATCAGTGTCTGGTCGCAATTGCCGATAACTCGATGAAAAGGCACTGTCCCAACTTCGAGTTTGCCGCACCGTTGTAGCCAATGTGGGCTCTTTTTGTCGTTGCACATTCACCCTTACGTCACTTAAGAGCCGAGTCATCACATGCTCTGCTAAGAAGGTAGAATCAATTTTTCTTGCTGCTAAGCCATATTCCATAGCGTTTCGAGTCATGACATATTCAAGCTTGAGCATTTGACGAAGTTCTATAAAACTCAGCTTTGTGTGACGAGGTAACAAACCACAGTTAACCAGATAAGTATTGACTACTGTTGACAGTAGCAGGCGACGACGGTCATTAGATTCATACCAGCGATGCAACAAAAGCTCTGCTTGAGTCGATAGCCAATAACGTTTTTTACCCGCTGAGAAGAACCAGTGTCCACTAATTAACGTCCTACTCTCTGGGCGACATAGTAAATCAGTAATGGTTTTTTGTTGGTCAATCCCTTCTTTTAAACACAGCCAAAGCACTAAAAATCCAGCATGATGATGAGGAGAATCAAGGTAGCTATGTAGTGAGGACGCTGACTCAATAGTCTCGTAAATATTATTCGCTAACTGAGAATTTAAAAATATATCGGGGGTTAACTGAGGGACTTCCTGTTCAATGTATACATTCTCTCCAATATTGGGCGCACGTATGCCCGTTTCTTTTTCAATCTCAACAAGTAGCAAACGCAGCAGATCACGGTATATTGGCTCAACTTCTGGATTTTTTGGAAACTTGGATTGAATGGAGTTAAGAGAAGAAGCAGTGATATTGGCATCAATATGCCGAGCAATTTTAACGGTAAATTCATAAACTTTACTGATACACTTTGAGCGAAATGAGCCAGAATCATCTCTAACTGGATTCAGTTGTAGGTAGTTCGCAATTTCTTCATTCGCAACCGAAATAAACTTGGCTTTGAGACCATCACAGGGAATTGATTCTAGTTTGCTTTTCATAGGTACTTCATTCATAGACGCTTTCTCGTCAACGCTGAGGGGATCGCTTGCCAACCCAACTCCCCCATCATTTGTTCAAGTATCGGACATAGAGTGTTCACCGCTTCTTTAAAGTCAAAAGTGGAAAACAACTCTAGTGGATTTTCGCCTGCTACCCAGTGCCCTAACTGAAATTTGACTAGCTCTTGATTGACCCGCTTTTCCTGCAAGTAAAGCCTTACATAGTGACGTCCAAAGTTCATAGGGAAACTTGGCAGTTCTTCAGAATGTTGTTTCAATGACTTAGGGTAAGCATTAGTTGCTTTAATTTTGCCCTGCTCCGTATGGTCAAAAAAGACAAACAGCCCATCATTCCCTTTGGAGTTCTTAGTAGTAATAAACCAATTCAGCTTTTCATTTTTCGATTTCAAATCAATAAATTGAGTCGGTGATGCTTGATCTTTGTATTGTTCTGAACTGTTGGGGAGTGCTACCGACAGCAATCGAGACATGGTTCGCACGTGATCAAGATAGTGATTGAGTTGCTCAGTAAGTACAGGAGCACACGCTATGACTCGCATGTGCGCAAACGTGACTACACTGTCTTTATCCGAAATACACAATGCACTGTAACGATTCAATAAAAGATTAAAACTGGGTAAAGGATTACCGACAGCCCTATAACCCGTCGCGTTTAACATCATATACAGCGTGTAGAGCGTATAAGCATTGTGATAATCAATAGCAGAAGATAATCGCTTAGCCATGTCAAACGTATGGCTACCCCCAAGTTGTAATTGAAGGTGTTTCACTAACGTTCGTAGTGAGTCCTGCTTCGGTGTGAATTGAGAGCCTACCCCAACCTCATTCCTTACTGGCCAAGAGTAGAGCCCATCCTGTAAAGCGCTGTCAGCTTCAACCAAAAATGCATCTTCATATAACGTTTGAATATGACGGTTGATCATATCATTGGAATACCAGGCGTAATGACGAGGAGAACGAGTGTAGTAACTGGGTTTGCCTGTTAAGCACTCGAGTATGACTGGATCAAATTGCTCGTATGCAACGACATAATTTACTAGATGATAATTAATTTTTTTTAAACTGATCTGACAGTGCTGTTTTCGGTTCAAGCTAGTTATTAATTGTTGGATCGCTTTATTAAGCGTGTCGACCTTGTGACCTTTGCCAGTTTCTTCGTCTGCGTTCAGTGCTAACAAATCCAACACATTACTTATCCAAGTAGGAAACTGTATATACACTTCCGTGTTCGTTCGTAATAAATTGGAATTAGTTCGCTGCGGACCGTTTTCGGCGGTCGCTGCATGGTAGCTTTTTAAATACCAATGTCCGTGATTTTTGTATAGCCCTTCAACTTCAATACTATCAACATCAATACACTTCAGCTTAGCCACTTGCTCAATAGGTCGGCCAGTCACCAAAGACAGTAATGCAATGCCCCTGATGAACTGCTTGTCTAGACCATTAACTTTTCCCTTTCTTCGAGAGAGCAATTCATCCAATAAAAACCCCATCTCATAGCATTGGAGTAAGGTTCTACTCGTTAGAATTAAATTATGCGACTTTTTTGACTCTCGCTGAATTGCTGAATTTTGCACTCGGTCTTTCTTAACGTCTTTGATAGCAGCTTTATCTGGTAATTCAAAAATGGGCTTTGGCACTTCAGACGCCTTAGTCTTAATAAATGCAAGTGGCGGGTAATCCTCAGACTCAGCAATTCCTTCTGTTTTACTTTCTATCGAAGACGGTAATGATTTTAACTTGTAGGTATACAGATCCTCAGAGCCATAGATTCTTTCGACTCGAGTTCTATTATAAGAAGACCGCATAGTAGTCTTCGTTTTTCTTTTCCTTCTCACTGGTTGAGACCAATCAAGTCGGCAAAAGTGAATCAAATCTCGAACATACTTGATCAGTATGCGTTGATCACTATCACCATCAAAGACTGCCAACTGTTGTTTATAATCTTCTAGTTTCTGGGCTATAACATTTACGTCATCTCCAAATAAACAGTCACATTTAAATAGCGGATCTTGATACAACAATCTCAATGCTCTAAAGACATCTTCACTTTTGTCACGTCGATTGATGAGGGACTCATTTTTGTAATAATGGTTGAGCAACAACAACAATGGCTTAACGAAATGAGGAGTAAGCAGTGATGAGAAAGTAAAAAGAATGGCAAAAATTGGCCTATCACTTTTTGAACCAACCGGTAAAGATTCTCTGTAATAGTTAGGGAAATCTGTAAAATTAATATTAGAAAAATAATCAAAGAATGAACTATCAAATTCCTTTGGCACAGCAAACGTTTCACAAAAAAGCGGAGGGTTTATGCTGTATGAAATTTCTAAAGTATGTAAAACAAATTGTAGGGATTGAAAGTTCGAGGGGCATTCTATCGCGTTAAGCAAATCAACCCATATAGGTAACGATACGTCATTACTTTTAGGTGTCAATTTTTTAAGGTTTTCGACATTAACCAGTTCCATAGAAGCTCCAGCTAAACATTTTTTTTCGATAATGAAAGGTAACCACTAAGCCCCTCAATTGAGGTAATATTCGGATACAGAGCTTGCCATTCTTTTGATTGAAATATACTTCGTTTACCTGCGTCTTTCGTAAACCAATTTTCAAGTAAAAAACGGATCTTTTTAGTATTTGAAACGAAGCACTTATCGAGTAGATTTTCCATCAGTTCGAACTGTATGACTCTCAACCTGGTACGCTCAGACGGTTTCTTTTTTAAAACGAAGACAGGGATTTTATGATCTGGCGCTAGGTGTTTTTGTGCTACTGCGGTTTTCAGTTTTTCAAGAGTAAATGCCCCAACTAAATATCGATAATGGTGCCTAAATCGATAAGCAATAATAGGCGATTGCATGGCCAGTAAATTGCATAAATAGTCGCTAGAGAATGTCCTGTCTGGCTGAGTTCTCAGCAACGAGAATGGATTTGCCGAACGATGAAGTTGCTCTAGTAAGTCATCACCAATCAACTGATCGATGGCAATAAATTTAAGTTCAGAGTCTTCGAACAACCCTGCATTGAATCTTTGAATTTCATCCATTACACTACATTCTCAGCTCATATAACAACCACTTTAGATACTTTAACATTGTGACCAATTTGTGTCCAAAATACACATTAAAGTTGTAATAAGAGCTTACAGATAAAACTTAACTTATTGTTTTTATTGTACAATGACGCAATTCAATAACTTATTTTTAACATGACATGTCTTGACATGGCGGGGGTCGGCGATTCGAGTTCGCCCGGACCCACCAAATTTACAAAAACGCCAAGCATTTTGCTTGGCGTTTTTGTTTTTAGCTTACCGTGAAAGATGAGTGACTCAGTCGGTATTCAATCAAGCGTCGAAGCACTCTATTCCCTCCAATTAACCACTTCCCCCTCAAAGAGAAAAGGTGAACAGCCACCTATGCACCCTTCATGTTTATACCTAATTTAATTGATTAAAATCGTTTGCATAATTAAAAGAAATCTTTGTTTTTATTTTTAATATGCACCCTTCTAATTGAATTGAGTTCAGCGAATTGTCACTAACCAAATCAATTATCAATATATAATCGAGTTAAACATGAAAAAAATCATCTTAGCGGTCGCTCTCTCCTCGATATCTTCACTCGCCTTAGCTTCTGACCCCAGTACTACTAACACTGAACATAGCCAGTTTGCCAATACCAGTTTTAACATCGGCTATGCTCAATTAACAGCTCCAGAGCTTCGAGATGCAGGCTTTAAAGGTAAGTTTGGTGGCTTATCACTGAATGTGAAAAGTCAAATTAATGACTACGTTGCTTTTCGTAGTACCTTTGAATATATGCGTCTATCTGAAGAGGCCGTGAGTATCTACAATTACTCGACTAGTACACTTAAATCAACGACTGTTCGTGGTGGCGGTGCTTTTCTTATTGGCACTACATTTTATGATGATTCTTTGACTCTGCGTCCTTATATTGTTGCAGGTATCGGCTATCAAAGTATTTCCAGTTCCGCTTTTGGCTATAGCAATTCTGATGGCACTCCATACGGCCAACTTGGTCTCGGCGTTGAAGTTCAAATCAGCCATGCAGTTTTAAACCTCGCTTATACCAAAGATGGCTACAGCGACGAGGACTTTGATAATACCAGTACTATCGAAGCCACCATTGGCTATAAGTTCTAAGTCTTTAACAGTTACATCCTGATAGGCTCACTACCCTTATAAAGATGTTCTCATAAAAAAATTCCCGCATTCTGATGCGGGAATTTTTTAAGTTAAATCTAAGAATCGTTGAGCAACCCAACCGGACTTATCTTTATATTTGATTTTTACCCAGTTATTACGGCTAGAGTCGATCGTGACCTTGTCACCTTTATTTAGCTGAAACAGCACTGCGCCAGTTGGTGGTGCATTGCGCACATTTAACTTAATTGCGGTAACATGAGCGTAAATCGGATTCTCTGCCACTGTTAAATAACGAGATGCTACCCATCCTCGCGTTTCGTTATAACTAATTTCAGACCACGAGCCTTGAGTCTTATTAACCAAAACAATGCTATCTTGCCCCACTTGAGCAACAACGCCGGCTTTTGCGTTAGGGTTAGAGCGAATATTTAATAATTGCGTATTCACTGTTTGAGGCTTTGTGGCAACTTGCTTTGTTTGAGCTTGAGTTGGTTCTGCTTGAGATTGTCGCGCAATGGCGCTGCGTACTAAGTCATTTCTAGCAATATACGCGTGTTCATTTGAATCATTCATAACCAATACACAACTAAACAATATTAGCGGTATTGTGATCAAGGCACGTAAACCAGTATGATGAAACCAAAGATCCTCTCTTTCAGAGCGGCTGATGAACAAGGCAATCACTAACACACAGAAATCGAAAATTTTGTATATCGCAACCAAAAGCCACCCAAGGGCTTTGAAGCACAATACAACTATTTTATACAGTGCATAAAACATGAAGCCAAATAAGGCCATGCCTAGCAAGTCTCCAATAAAACTGCTCTCTGAATCACAATCCATCAATTTACCCTAGCACTAAGCCAAAACACCAAACGAAGCAACAAACAAAAAATCGACAATAACGGTAGTCTATCTAAACCAAGATAATACCTTATTCGTCAATATACCTTAATCGCAGGCAGTGCTCTTATCATTTTATGCCGCTTTTGTGTTCGCAACTCCCAAAGCTAACAGGTTCTACTAATCGATGCGTGTGATATTCATTTCCGCGACTTTATACACTTTGCTGGGCCGTTTCCGCTTCTCTGTCGCCACATAAAGGTGGCCATGGGCGGTGCTGTTCTGAATCAACCCACTCTTTTACCCACATTGGAAGCTCGGTAAATGGATTGGGTTGCCCCATAGCTTCCAGAGCTGTCACTGGGCTCACGATACCTTGTTTAGAGGTAATACCCGCTCGAATCAACACAGAAGAACTTGGCTCTCCTTTCACCCACATTGATTGCTCTACATACAACCATTTATCATCAAAGCCTACGCATTGCGTGTGCATGGTGATTTTGTTTAAAAGGTGTACACGCTTGCGATAACGTACAGAACTGCCTGCGACAACTAACGCCCATTTGTTGCGCGCGAGCACTTTCATTAATCCACAGCGAATACCTAAGTTGGTCCTGCCTAGATCGTATAGAGTCAGCACACGACCATTATTTAACTCATTAAAAATGTCTAGATCCCAAGGGTGGCAATAAAACTCGGTTGTGCTTTTATCTGCAATGCTCAATGACGACTGCTTCTTGGCCTGCCAAGTGACTTTAGCAAGGCGAAATAGTGGGTACATGTATGTCTCTCCCTAAACAATTACATGGAAAATCAAGTGGTAGAACCAATTGACACAAAAAAGTGGTCAGATGAGTGTAGTAGCAAAGACTGAAAACTACGAATTTAGAACGCTTAACGCTGCAGATGTAAGCGTTATTAGAGATTTATTTGTCGCTTATACGTAAAAAGCCAAATTAGCTTATTAACATAATTTGGCTTTTCCAGTTATGAATTTGTTGGTAAATAGCGAGCTATACCGTTGTGCAAATTAAATGGTCTTTAAGTAAACCCTTAACACAACTGGTATGTGTCCCATCTTTATTCTTATGAAAGCCGATACGCTGATGGTGAGCTTGGGCAGAACCAGCCGCAAACATAGCGATTAACAATATAGGGATAACTTTTTTCATTGTGGACCTTCTTTCAAATTTCTGGTGCGCTTTTTAACGTAACGCACTGTGCGCATTTTAAACCAATGGCTAGTTTTGTAAACAAAAGCGAATCACAAAATCATTTTCAAACCAGCGATAAATGCGATCCTTTGCGCTTCAAGGTTATCCAACGCTCATACAGCGCACTCAATTGCAGCGAGGAATCTTGCTCACTCATTACGCTTAACACATTATCTATGTTCAATTGCTTACCCACTTCATAGATTTTTTGAAAATCAGCAGGGCTAATTTGTGACTCTCCACTGTTAAGCATGGCTAAGCCCAACGGTTTACCACTAAACTCAGGGAAGATGCTATCCAGTCTTAGACACGCATAAGTCACATGCGGGTAATCTTTAAATTCGCGATAGCGTTTTTGACTGGTATCCAACAAACGACTAATGTGCACGTACTCGTCACCAACATCAAAATCCAGCTCTAGTTTGTCAATAAACGATAGCGCGCCATCAGTGGCATCCAGTCCTAACGCTTCAAGTGCGCCTAACTGCCCTCTACGGCAGAGTATTTGCGCCACCTTACTATCCACATTGCAATGACGACAAATCAGCGCCAATAAAATTGGACGTTGATATAAAAATTCTAGTGCGCTGGATTCATTGGCGGCAAGCCACAACATTTGGTATTGGTATTCGGGAAAAGGTTGGGTGATCTCTAGCAGTTTAGCGGGAATTTGTTCGCGCCAACCTGTGGTATCAAACTCTCGAAGGATGTCAAAGCCCATACCTAACCCGCCCTCAAGCGGCGTAAGCGTGTCATCGACCACGCGAAAACCGTCTAGCTTATCCGCCCAAGATTTAATCAATAAATCGAAGTCAAAGCCAAACTTGGTCATTGGGATGCGTAGTGCACTCATAACTGTCTTCCCTGAATTTATAAATGAGACAGTTTGATGGTATACGTTGTGCTAAGAAAAGTAAGGTTTTGCAGAGATTTTCTGACAATTTAACGCGGTTATATACATTTCACAATTAAGTTTGCATTCGCTGATACAAATCAAAAATAGCCCTATCACAGACTCTAATAAAGCGATGACAGGGCTACATTCATAGTGCTAGTAATAAAAAAACCAATTAAGACTCAGACCAGTTAAACTTACTATCGTCTATGCCTTCACTGGCTTCTTTCGCGCGCTCTCTGCGTTCAAGCTCTGCGGCGCGCGCGGCGTCAATTTCTTGCATGATAATGTCAATATCCGCCGCCGTTTCCACTTCCTGATATGTGCCGCTTAGCTCACTGTCAGGCTTTAACTCGCCCTTTTCAAACAGTGACCAAATTTCTTTGGCGTATTCTGTCTGGGCAAGTTGCGGGGCAAATTGCGCATAATAATCACGAATGTTATTAATATCTCGCGTAAGCATCCATTCAGCGTTGTTATTGGCGGATGCGTCCACCGCTTGCGGTAAATCGATAATCACTGGCCCGTATTCATCAACTAACACATTAAATTCTGATAAATCGCCATGAATCAAACCTACGCATAGCATTTTCACCACGTAGCTCATCATTACTAGATGATCTTCAATGGCTTGCTCTTCTGACATCAACACATCATTTAAGCGAGGCGCAACATAGCCTTCGTCGTCTGTGACAAGCTCCATTAACAGCACGCCATCAAAACAGCCAAAGGGCTGCGGCACTCTTACGCCTGCGGCCGCCAGTTTATACAGGGCATCCACTTCGGCGTTTTGCCACACTTTTTCTTGTTGATCGCGACCAAAACCCGAGCCTTTCTCCATCGCTCTGGCGCGGCGACTGTTGCGCACCTTACGACCTTCACGATAGGCAGCGGCTTTTTTAAAGCTACGTTGGCTGATTTCCTTATACACCTTGGCACAACGAATTGTCTCGCCACAGCGCACAATGTACACTGACGCTTCTTTGCCACTCATTAACTGGCTTTTCACCTCGTCAACTAAACCATCGTCAACTAAAGGCTGTATTCTCTTAGGTATCTTCATGGCGCCTTTATACAGCAGTTATGTTACATATGACATATTAACCTTGATATAAAAGCTAGAACTGCTGTATTTGTCTTTCCTTGTGCGCTTGCTTATACACTTACTTTACGCTGCAAACTCACGCTCAAGGGCACTGACTCCAAGCCCGCTACGTTTAGAGACTTTGATTTGCAATGGAATGCGCTCTTTCATCGCTTCAACGTGGCTGATCACACCGATCATTTTTCCAGATGCGTTCAAATTGTCTAGTGCATCAAGCGCCATGTCTAAGGTTTCAGCGTCCAATGTGCCAAAGCCTTCATCCAAGAATAAAGAATCAATACTGGTTTTGTGGCTGACTAAATCGGATAACGCCAGTGCCAACGCCAGACTGACTAAGAAGCTTTCACCACCAGATAAAGTTTTGGTATCTCGCTCAGTATCGCCTTGCCAGGTATCAATCACTTGTAGGGACAGGCCATCATCGGATTTGCGTTGTAACTCATAGCGGCCGTGAAAACGAGTTAAGTGTTTATTGGCTAAATACACCAGATTCTCAAGGGTTAAACCTTGTGCAAACTTTCTAAATTTATCGCCTTTGGCTGAGCCCACCAGCGAATTAAGGTGCGAAATATCGCTAAACTCTTGTTCAAAGGCGTCAATTTCAGCGATAAGATCTTTTAATCGCTCTCGATTGCTCTGATCGCTAATCAGCTGTTGCGATAGCTCACCTTGCCTTTTTAACGTCTGTTCCACTTGCGTACTAAGCTCGGCAATGACGGACTCAATTTCGGCTTGTGAAAGAGTAGTCCATTGTTCATTTTCTAATGCGGCTTGCTCAAATTGACCTTGATGTGAGGCTAAAGATGACTGCGCGCTGTTCAGTAACGTTTTTGCATTTTCAAGGGCGTGATTACTGCGCTCAATTTCATCTGCCAGCGTGTCTCTTTCTTGTTCTGACAAGAGCGCATTTTTAAATTCGCTTACATCAACAAATGGGCTTTGCCCAAGTTGACTCTGCCAAATCTCACTTTTGTTTTTAACGTCTGCCGTTAGCTGAGTATGTTGCGCTTTCATGGTATCTAGTTGCCCAGAAAGTTTCGTTACCCTCTCTAAAGCGCTATCACGTTCTGTGCGAGCCTGACTGCAAGCCAACTCACACGCTTCAAGCTGTAGGCGCATTTTCTCCGACTCTTCACTGCTAGACTTATCGCCAAATAAAGCGCGTCTTTGCGTTTCATCCTCGCTCAGCTGTGATTGCATTTGCTGTAAGCGCGCTTGTTCATTAGTTGCCGAAACCGTGTTGGTTTGTATTGATTCAAGTACGGCATTGATTTGCGTTTGCAGTTGAGCTTGCAACTGCTCAGCTGAGCGGGTTTGCTCAAGCGTTTGATTCCACAAGCTTAGGTCGCGATGCTTTTGCTCAAACCAGTCGTTTGCATGCGTATTTGCTTGTTCATTTGCTTGTTCATTTATGTCGTCATTTACGTACAGATTGGCAAAATCAAAACCGGCTTCTTGAATTTCATTGGTTAGCTGCTTAGTGCATAACACGCTCGCCTCATGCCACTGTGTGAACTCTTTGCTTGCCGCGTCTGATTTACTATCAATTAACGTTAATGCACTTTGCTCACTATCAAGAGCGCGCCTAACATCGGCCAGTGCACTTTGCTGCGTATGCAGTGTTTGCTTAGCTTGGTCGGCATTTTTTTGCAGTGCGACTAGCGCATTAAGCTGTTGATTAATCGCGTTTTGTTGCGCTTTATTTCGCTCCATTAACTGCGTGACCGCTTGCTCATCACCCAAATCAATTGCTAAACCTAATGACGTGGTGAAGCTCTGCCAACGCTGCTCTAGCTCAGCGCATTTGTTGGTTAGCCGCTGCTCTTGTTCAGCGCTGTGTTGCAAGTGACTGCTTACAGTATTTAGCTGAGTCTCTTGCTGCTTATAGGCATTGTTGAGATCTGTAAAACGAGATTGAGCCTGCGTTAAGCGTTGACCGAGCGCCAGCACATCATTATCGGCATTGTCTTTACTTACTAATGCAGGATGATCCATAGAGCCACACAGCGGACACGCCTGATGCTCATTAAGCTGGGCGCGATATTTAGCCAATTCACTTTCTTGGGCTAACAGCTTATTAATGTCGGCAATGCTTTGCTCACACAAAGTAAGGTCGCGACGAAGTTGTGATACTTTTTGTGTTTGTGCATCTAGGCTCAAACGCTGCTCAGCAATCGAACTAACAAGCTGTGCACGCTCTTTTAGCGTGTCTAAATACAGGCTATTGCCTTGCTCTAATTTCAGATAGTTCGGGTGATTATTTTGCAATGACTGCAACTGAGTTAAAAGAGACGACTCATCACCTTGTTTTAGTAATTCATCAAGTTGCTGCTGCGCGGTATTAAACGCCTGCTCAAAAGTGCCTAATTCTTTAGTTAACTGTTGTTCTTGAGCCTTTTTCTGACTTAACGCGGCACGTTTATCATTACTTTGTATCGTCAGTTGCTTGGCAAGCCGTTCTGCTTGATCTGCCTTTTGACTCGCCTCCATACGCTGCTGATGTTTTTGTTGCCACAAAGCCAGTTTACTTTGCAACATAGCGTCGCTAGCATTGGCTTTTAAATACGCCTGACCTTTTTCAAGTGACTGCTGAGTCAGTTGTTTTTCAGTCTCTAGTTTGCCTTTTCTATCGTTTAGCTGTTTAACTGCGCTGTCTACTTGCTTTGTTTTTTGTTGTTGCTGAACAAGAGATTTTCGCAGCTCATGCAGTCGGGTATCAATCGGCACCACTTGTTGCTGGATCAACTCGCGCAATGATGTTTGCGCTTGCCTTGCCTGTTGTAACCTGTGCTCTGAGCTCTGCGCTGCGGCCTGCAAGGGTTGCAGGGCGTCTTGCTGTAAACCAAGCTGTGCTGTTTGCGTTTGCAGCTGCTCAGCAATACGGGTTTGCTCAAGTTGCGCACTGTTCCATAGTTCATAGTCCGCTCGCATTCGTTCGGCAGGTAGGCTGCGTTGCAGTTTCTCTCGCTGTGGTTGCAGTGCGTTGTGCGCGACAGTTGCTACCTCTAACGCGCTTTGTTGCACTGTCACGTTTTGTTGTAACTTATTTTTCTCGAGCCACCACTGCTGCTGCTGTTGGTGCAAAGTTAATAGCTTCTGCTGCTTGTCACTGCTCTCGGTCAGTTGCTTTGATTGATCGTGCAATTCTTCAAGCTGTTCTGGAGATAATAGTGCAACACCATCGGCTCTGGCGTGTAATTGATCGAGCGTTATTTTCGCCTGACTATAGCTATCGTGAATACGTGCTGAGATCAATCCATACACTTCAGTGCCAGTTAGCTCTTCAAGCAATTCAGCACGTTTATTGGCATCTGTATTTAAAAAGGCGGCAAACTGCCCTTGCGATAACATCATAGATTTAGTGAAGCGCGCAAAATCTAAACCGGTAATGCTATTCACCTGATCTAATTTGGTTTTCACCTTGTCGGCAATAATTGTCCCCGACTCCACCTCAGCCAATTCGACCGTAGCGGGTTGTAAGTTGCCATCAGCCTTATTGCGAGAGCGGCGCATGCTCCAATGAGCGCGGTACGCCTTACCTTTAACTTCAAACTCCACTTCCGCGCTACAACTGGCGCAGCCTCGGGTCATGATTTCATTATTGCTGGTGGAGATCCCACCAAGACGTGGAGTTTCATGATAAATGGCTAAACAAATGGCATCTAAAATGGTGGTTTTTCCGGCCCCAGTTGGGCCAGTAATGGCAAATAAACCGCTTTCAACAAAGGCATCGGAGGTGAAATCTATGTGCCATTTGCCTTTTAAAGAGTTTAAATTTTCAAAGGTGAGACTCAGTATTTTCATTTGCTTTCCTGCTGCACTTCAAGCGCGATTTGTTGAAATTTACTGGTCATGCGCTTTGCGCGTGCTTGGTCTTTTTCATCAGCAAAATCTTCAATATCTAAACGCTTTTTAAATACTTCCATCGGGGTTAATTCCGATAAGGTTTCTGATTTTTGTTGCGACAAGGTGCGCTGTTTTTGCTTGCGAGAGCGGCGCAATTGCAATACTTCAATATTGCGCTCACCAATCAGCTTTTGCACCGCTTGCTGTAAATCACTCAGATAATCTTGCACTTCAACTTCAATAGAAAGCCATACGCTTTGCTCGTCAGGGATAACTAACTGATTGATTTGCTGTTCTAGGCTAACAAGATCGCCTTTTAAGCTGTACATGGCTTGAAAACTGGGTACGGCTTTACTTTCAATGTGGCTTAATTTGTCTAAGGTAAATTCTACTAGCAGCACTTGTTTGTCTGATTTAAGTTCGTCAAAGCTGAGGAAAATAGGTGAACCGCTATATCGAATGTGTTCAGTTTTTGCCACTTTTTGTGGTCGATGAATATGCCCTAGCGCAATATAGTCTGCAGGGGGAAAACCATCTGCGGCAAAACCGTCTAACGAGCCAATGTAAATATCTCGCTCCGACTCTGACTGGCTGACACCTAGTGCAGTCAAATGCCCGGTGGCAATGATCGGCACTTGCAAGCCTTGTGCTTGGCGAAGTTGAAGCGCTTGTTGGTACAAGTTAGCGTAATGTCCTTTGATTGCCTCACCTAGCGCTTTTTGTTTGTCTGCGCCTGACTCGCCGGCAATACTTTTCAGCACATCTCTTGGGCGAATAAAAGGCACCGCACACAAAATTGCGCCAGTTGTTCCTTGCGCGTTTTTTAGCTCTAAAATAGTGTCATCTTCACTGGCACTGGCGACTACTTGGGTGTGCAATTGCTTTAACAGTTGTTTGGATTCATTGAGCATGGCAACAGAATCATGGTTGCCACCAAGCACCACCAATTGACAGTTCAAGCTATGCATCTGCACCACAAAGTGGTTGTACAATTCACGGGCGTAACTGGGCGGCGTGCCCGTATCGAATACGTCACCGGCGATAATTACGCAATCGACTTGCTCCGACTGAACGGTTTCAAGTAGCCATTTAATAAACTGTTGATGTTCAAAAAGACGAGTTTTGGTGAAGAAGTTTTGGCCAAGATGCCAATCAGAGGTGTGCAATATTTTCATTAAGACCAACGAGTAAGAGTGGTTTAAGTGCCAGATATCCATATCAGGGCCTAAAGCAACAAACGTAACTGATACTTAAATACGAAATCTAGATACGATTGCAGCATTGGCTAGTTTTAGATAATAAATGACCCGCTAACGCTTCTCAATCGTTAATCGATTACCTACAGGTTACATGGCACAAAAACGCACAATATAGAAAAGCCCCCAAATACCTCAGTATTTGGGGGCTGTAAATTTTGTTATTTCAGGCTTAAAACGAGAGGTTATTTGAACTTGTAACCGACATCAAGCATGAATTGATTGGCTTTCAAATCACCAGAGAATTGCTCTGAATAGCCAAGATCTGTAACCACATGTTGACCGAATTGAGTTTCAAGACCCAATGCGCCAACCATACCGTTGTCATGACCTTTTTGAGAAGCAATTTTCAGTGTATCCCACGCCCAACCGGCTGTTAGGTAAGGTTTAATGGTAATGCTTTGCGTTGCTTGGAACGGATAATCAACACCGATACTTGCTTGATAGCGTTCTAAGTCATATTTATTAGTTATCAAAGCACCTGCTTGTGTCGCACTTACAGGTACATCATCTGTTGTATGAGACCAACGGAAATCAGTAAACAAGTAGTCTTTTAACGACGGCACCAGATAACCACGAGAGTAAATAGTGTATCCATCTAAAGTTTGACCTTGAATGTTACTATCATTTGCGTAACCCGCACCAAGAGTGATACCGGAGAAAAAGCCTGCATCAGAACTTGTTGTAGAATTCGCTTCGCTTGCGCTCGCATAGCCCGCTACTAACGCAACACCTAAAATAGCCCACTTGAAATTTTTCATTGTGATTTCTCCTATAACTTCAATGCAAAAAAGTATACGACGTGAATCACACTTAAAAAGCGAACAGTGATATTACCCAAGTTCCACTTTTATTTATTTCACTCAATATAAACCCAGTTGATTAACCGAAGCCATTGGCATAGCGAGTCTTCTTTATCCAAAGCCAAACAACGCCTCGATATATGCTCAAACAATGGTTTCAATATTGACGCGATGCTCAGCCATTCAAGCGCTACCAAGGTATATACCGCATGACGTGCTTGCTCTTCTGCGTCATGGCTAGAGTTGAAAAGGTAATCCACATTCGCCTCTATATAAGGGATTACACTCACCCTATTCTACTATTGCTAATATTTCTTGCTGTAATTCTGGGAGCTTACTATCAAATAAAAGGGTAACTGCTCACTTTAAAACCAGAACTCCATTGCTGGTACTCTTCCTCTTTTAATTTATAAGCCTTTCATATAGTGAGGTCATCAATGGAATAATTTAGGAACACTATGAAAAAGTTAACGTTAGGTCTACTTGTAGCAAGCAGCCTGTTTGGTTGTGCCTCTACTGCGATTATGGTTAAGTCAGACGCAGTCAATGCACAGCCTGTTCTTCCTGTCACTGTTGACGGTAAATTTGGCGGTTTCGGCGACGAAGGCTCATTTAAAGTCGCTGAACAATATAGTGGTCGCTTTACTCGTGATTCATCAAAATCTAGCTGGTTTGGCGTTGTGGGTTCAAGCAAAGGCGGCATGATGGCTGAGCTTGATAGCAAAACGGGTAAACATTGGAAACTACAATGTACTGGCGAACAGTCTAACCTAAGCTTAGGCGGTATTGATTTCTCCGGTAGTAAGCCATTCAAATGTGATATTACCCAAGATGGAAAAACTGTAGGTTCTTACGAAATCACTGAAGAGCACAGCTTGATGGGCGCAAGCAAAGAAGAAGGCTTTGTAAGTGTAAACGGCGTTAAAATCCAACTTGCTGCAGTTAAAAAAGCGCAAGGTTCTGCATTTGAAGCCGGCGAACCTCTAGGTTACAGCTTCAAAATTGACGGAAAAGAAGTGGCAGCAACCCAAGCTAACGGTTCAATCAGCATCCAAATGCTTCCTGAACTCACTCAAGATCAACGTGACACTATCGTAGTAGGTAGTATTGCAAGTGCATTAAGCTGGAGACCAAAGAACGATTAATCGCTAGTAAATAGCGCGATCAATTGGTTCAGGTAATACATCTTGTATTGATCCTAATAATAGATGAACTATTGTATTAATAGTTCATCTTTTTTGTTCACCTTAAGTTAGTAATAATGACCGAAAAAACCAGCAGCACTATTCATCTAAACCGTCTTAAACAACTGGATCGATTTTTCGGCACAGAATCCACTATCGTAGACAGCCAAACATTGGCGCAAGTTATGTCATGTTCGACGCGAAATGTCGCGAAAACCATGAAAAACCTACGTGAGTTAGGTTGGATAGATTGGATACCCGGTCGTGGACGTGGCATTAAAACTCAACTGCAAGTAAAGCGATCTTTTCATGAAGTACTGTGTGATGTGATTAAAGATTATGTCGCTAAGGGAGAGCTTAACGAAGCCTCTCGTTACGCCGATATTTTTCAGTACCAAACGGTATTTAAACAGCATCTTCCAGATTGGATAGCGGAACTATCCAGTGGCAGTGATCGCTCTGATGAACTGGTTTCACTGGTACCCTATACCCTGCCCCTTTGTCATCCTATGTATATGCAAGATCGTCACGCAGGCATGTATGTGACGGTGTTATTCGATACCTTGATTAAATTTGATGATGCCACACAAACCTTTCAACCTCATCTTGCACATCAGTTTTATCAAGAAGGTCTTACCTACTATTTTCGCATTCGCCCGGATGTGTATTTTCACAATGGCGTATTGCTATCACCAGAACATGTTAAATCGTCATTACTTGCGCATACCGAAGAATCTGTTTTAGCCAACGAGCTGTATCAATGCATCAAAGAGATTGAGATTGACATGCAGTGGGTCTCGATCACCTTAAATTATGATGATCCTATCTTTTTGCATACCTTAGCCGATATTCATGCAGCTATATTTTTAGACAACCCAAGTGAGCCTGAGTATCCATACGGCAGTGGGCCTTATTACTGGGGAAATCGCAAAACCGATCACTGGAGTTTGCAAAAGAACACCCAGTATTTTGCTCAGCACGGCATTCTACGCAAAGCCGATTTTTGGCATGTGATCAGAACCAATAAAACCTCTATCGGCCATCTGTTTGAATACGAAGAGCTGGATACTAAGTCCCAAGCACAAGAAGGGATTCACACCTCTCAACTTGGCACCAAGAGCTTATGTTTGAGCCACAGACTGGACAACAACAGCCGTAACGCCATTGCGCGTGTCTGCCGTCAGGTATTACTTAGTCACTACCAAGAAACGCATCACCTGTGTTGTTACCTATTCCAACCCAGTAAAACACCGCTTTGCATTATCGACAATGACTCAGAGTTAAAAGTTGCCCTGCCACATTCCATCAAGATCTTAGCGCACAATCATCAAGATTTTCATCATATGTGGCATCGTTTCACAGAACTTGGGGTGCAAATTGAGTATGTTGAAGAACTCAGTAAAGCTGAATTGTGGATCAATGATTTTCTCGTCGGCCAAGATTCGATATTAGATCATTACTACTGGATGCTATTGAGTGAACCTGCGGTGAATCTACTGACACCTTTTAAACGTCAGCAATGGCAGTCTGAAGTGCAAAAAAGTGACAATATTCAAGATATATTGGCGCAACTAGAACGCCGCTATATCGAACAAAACAGAATTGTCCCTCTTTGGACAAAATCCATTTCATTCAAAAGCCATCAAAGCCTAAGAGGCACAGATGTCAACGGCTTAGGCTTCATGAACCTCTCTACAATTTGGTTCGATCACCGAACATAATTATTGCGGGGTCAGGTCTTGAAATTTGCATCGCCTTTGGCGGTGCAAATTTCAAGACCTGACCCCATCCCATCACAAGCAAAGGATTGTTCCCATGACACAAAATCTACGTAATCAATGCGACACCATTCTTTATGGTCACCGCGATCCAACGCCGGCCGAAATGTACGCACAAATGGCAACATGGTGTAAAGAAAACAACGTTGAGCACGATGTTTACGGTACGGGAGAGCTGATTCAAAGCTTTGAACAGAAAATCGCCAAGCTGTTAGGTTATGAGGCTGGGTTGTTTGTAATGACCGGCACCCTTGCGCAAGTCACCGCATTAGATCTTGTTTGCCGAAGCAAACGTAACCCTTTAGTTGGCATGCATGAGAGCAGTCATATCGTGCGCCACGAAAATCAAAACTATCAACTGCAACAACGCTTTACTGTTGCTCCGCTAGGTAATCGATACCAACCTTGGACCGTTGACGACCTTGAAAACTACCCAGATGAATTAGCCGCGGTATTGTACGAGTTGCCAATGCGCGAAATTGGTGGACAACTGCTTGCGTGGCAAGAGCTTGAAAAAATCAAGAATCATTGCCAAACCAATAACATTCATCTGCATATGGATGGCGCGAGGCTTTGGGAATCAGCGGCTTACTACCAAAAACCTTATCACGAAATCAGCGCAGGTTTTAATACTGCTTACGTTTCTTTATACAAAGGGCTAGGCGGATTAGGCGGCGCAATCTTACTTGGCGATCAAGCGTTTATTAAACGAGCAAGTCGCTGGATGCAACGACAAGGGGGCAATGTAATTCACCGTAGCCCTTATATTGTCTCGGCAGCCATGCAATTTGATCAAAGACTGGCACAAATGCCCGCGCTATTTGAACGCACTAAACAGCTGTACTCTTTGATTGCCCGCTACCCAAAATTCACTTTAAATCCAAGCGAGCCACAAGCAAATATGCTGCATCTGATCTTGCCGTTTGATCAAAAAACAGCGCTACAAATACGCGACCAGTTGGCAATGGAAGAAAAAGTTTGGCTAGGCTTCCCGCAAGTCACCGGACACCCAAACCAATCACTAGTCGAAATCTACGTAGGCGACACCCTACTAAACCTAGATGACCAACGCATACTCTCCATTTTAGATTGGTTAAACGCGAAAGCGTAGCCATTGCGGGGTCAGGTCTTGAAATTTGCATGCCGCAAGCGGCATGCAAATTTCAAGACCTGACCCCGCACCACCTAAAACGGGATATCGTCGTAATCGTCAGTGTTTGGCGTAAACTGGTTTTGATTATTCGGTGTGTTTTGTTGTGGTTGGTTTGGTGAGTGTTGACTTGATTCGCCTTGTTGGCGAGAGCCTAACATTTGCATTGTGCCGTTGAAGCCTTGTACCACAATTTCAGTTGTGTAACGTTCTTGGCCTGATTTGTCTTGCCATTTACGAGTTTGCAGCTGACCTTCAATGTACACTTGTGAACCTTTTCGCAGGTGATTTCCAGCAATTTCGGCTAGTTTTCCCATCACCGAGATACGGTGCCATTCTGTTTTTTCTCGCTGTTGACCCGTCGCTTTATCCTGCCATGTTTCAGAGGTCGCTACTGTAAAATTGGCTACTGCATTACCATTTGGAAAATGCCTTAACTCAGGATCAGTCCCAAGATTACCTAAAATGATGACTTTATTTACGCCGCGTGATGCCATTTTGATTCCTTAATTGTTTCATTTACCCAATATGAGTGACTGCTACCGCTTCATAGACAATAGCTTTTAGTATAGTGGTTGTTATTTTTTGCCGTTACAGCGCTTATTACAAAACCTAGCCTTGATTGTGCTCAATCACTGTAAAATCAGGGCTTGGCGTGTGATACTCAAGCTCTAAATTGGCTTTTTCTACCAACTCGCTCGGCAATTCACGGGTCACTGCAACGCCTAATTCTTTAAACTCGGACGCTTGTTTGATTAAGTTGCCTTTACCGGTATGTAACTGCCCCAACGCTCGATCGTAAGTCTCTTTGGCTTTATCAAGTTGCTTACCGACACCCTCCATTGAGTTCAAAAAGGTATTCAGCTTGGTATAAAACTTCTCGGCGCGGTTAGCCAATTCAGCGGTGTGTTTGTTTTGCTCTTCAAAGCGCCACAACTGACGAACTATGTTTAAACTGGTCAGTAGTGTGGTAGGTGTTGCCACTAAAATGTTTTTTTCCAATGCCGATTGGAACAAGTTAGGATCGGCTTTCAGCGCTTCAACATAAGCCGATTCAATTGGAATAAACATCACCACCACTTCCGGTGAGTTAATGCCGGGCAATTTGCTGTATTCCTTGGCCGACAACTCATTAATGCGATCGCGTACTGCGCTAGCATGTTCACGCAACGCAATTTCTCGCTCTGCAACATCTTCTGAATTCACATACCTTGTATAAGCGTTCAGTGATGTTTTGGCATCAATAACCAAGTGTTTCTTCTGCGGAAGGTAAACAATGGCATCGGGTCTAAAACGCCCTTCTTCGCTGTCTATACTCACTTCACGCTTGTAATCTGTGCCTAATCTAAGCCCTGAGTTGTCCAATACATTTTCCAGCATCAACTCACCCCAATTGCCCTGCACTTTCTTCTCGCCTTTTAGAGCAGTAGTCAGTTTATCGGCTTGGTCGGTGATCTCACGGTTTAGCTTTTGCAAGTTTTGCAATTCGGTGCGAAGCTGAACACGCTGTTCACTTTCTTTGCTGTGAATATCTTCAACTTTGTTTTTAAAGCCTCTAAGCTCTTGATGAATCGGATTTAAAATTGAGCTCATGCTTTCAGTATTTAGCTCTTTAAACGCCTTGCCTTTACGCTCTAAAATTTCATTGGCTAACCGTTCAAACTCTTTACTTAACTCTTGTTTATTCTCTTTTAACAGCTCAATTTGCGCTTTGAAATGCACCTCTTTAGTGTCCATTTCGGTATGCAGCTCAGCAATTTTTCCACTTGCGATGGAGTACTTCTCATTCAGCTCTTTCAGTTCACTATTGAGGGCTAACGCACGCTCACTTTGCGCCAGTAACTGTTCGTGCTTCGCTTTTAAACTTGCGCTTGCCGAGCTTTCCGCGACTTGGGATTGCCCGAGAGCTTGCGTAGCTTGACGCAGCAGATGCTCTTTTTCAGTCAACTGCTTGCGATACGAATGCTCTGACACGCGCAGCGCCTGCATCTCTGAGCCCAGTTGTGCACAGCGCACTTCCAAATCACCGTTTTCTTCTTGTGCTTGTTCTAGTTTTTGCTGATAACCTTTGGCAAATTCGGTTTGGTTTGCCAGTTCAGCATTGGCAAGCTCAAGCTCCAATTTCAGCTGTGCTTGTGTGCGATTGGCCAACCAATATGATATTGCGCAGGCTATCACTAACACTAAGCCAAATATCACGTACGTTAAGTTCATGGTGTTTCCTTGAATCAAAGAGCTATGCTGAGCATATACTGAATACTTTGCTCTATTATGCCTGATATAGAGACAAAAAGTGTCTCTTAATGTACAATTATTCTCTTTCGTGGATGATCAGGTAATCACAGTGTCGAAAACATTTGAACGTTATCAGTTGGTATTGCAAAACATTCCTTGCCACCCGGCACATGTCACCAGTTTAGAGCTTAAGCAAATGTTGCTCTCACACGAATTACTCGATTCGGCCCTTGATGACAAAAGCCAAATGAAAACCGTGCAAAGGGTCATTGCAAAAGTTGCTAGCGATTACTATTCCGTAGACATCAACACCGACACTCGCCCTCATCAAATTAAGATCGCCCAAGGTCATCCTCATCCGATAAACCCTTCGGCAATGAGCAGCGTGTTATCACTGAAAATTATTGAGCATGAAGTGTTGCAGATGTTGCCACCGACCATGCGCAAAGAAGTCGCCAACCTCATCAGCACCAGCAACACGGCACTGGATAAAAGAACGGAGCTATGGAAGGAGCGCTTTACCTACTCTCCGATTGAATTTCAGCTAACTTCGCCTCAATTTGATGAGTCGTTTATTGATGACATTGAACAAGCGATTATTGATAAACGCGGCTTACATTTAACCTATCAAAAACGTGGGCATAGCCACACTCAAGAGTACAGCGTCGAGCCTTTAGGGATCGTACTGCATGGGCGCAGTTTCTATCTTATTGCGACCAAAGAAGGTACGAACGAATACAGAACCTTTGCCATTCATCGAATCAAGCAGCTAAAACTGGGCTTTAGCCTGCAAGATGCGCACAAAACCTTTAATGCGAAACAATACATTCAACGTAATGTACCGCACTTTTCTGGTGGTGAGTTTATCGAAGTCAAACTGAATATTGATAACTACGCCGGACTGCACTTAATAGAAGAAACTAAGCTCTCCACGTGTCAACAAATCGTCTATAAAGATAATAAAATCACCACTATCAGGGCTAAAGTTCGCGATAGTCTGGGTTTTGAATGGTGGTTAATGAAAAATGCGAACGTAATTGAAGTCGTTTCACCGCAAAAAATCCGCGACAAAGTGATCGACAACTTAAATAGCGCACTGGCTAAGTATCAAAAGAAAGAGGATCAATAAACGAAGGATCTAGCTACCACGTAAATTTACTTTAAGTACACCCTAATTAAAGCGAGCACGAAACTCTCTGGGCGTAAGTCCCATGGTTTTAATAAACACTTTGCGACACGCATTGCTATCTTCATATCCCACTTGATTGGCAATCCAGTCAAAAGAATAATATGTACTTTCCAAGAGATCACAGGCCTTTTGTACTCTAAGCCGCTGTAAATATTGATTAGGGTTATAGCCAGTTGCTTTTAAAAACCGTCTTTGCAGTGTTCGCTCCGTAAGGTTGGCTTGCTCAGCAAGCCATTTGATCGGCAGTGGCTCAGCAAAACGCACATTCATTGTTTGCTGAACAGCAATAATCCCCTTATCTGCGTGTGAAAACGAGGGATTAAATTGTTGATAAAAACGCTGCTCTCTTGGCGCAGTATCTACCACTAACCTCTTACCCAATTGACGCATGACACCGACCGAGGTGTATTTGGTGACCAATTCAAAACCAAGATCAAGCCACGACATCATGCCACCAGCGCTAATAACATCACCATGGTCGATAAGGATCTCATTGATATTCAAACAAGCATCAGGAAATTGCTGCTTAAACAAATCTGACAAGCCCCAATGGGTAGTCACACTTCTATTTAATAGTGTATTTGTGCTCGCCAGAATAAATGCCCCCGCGCAAGCTGACGCCAAAATACTGCCTTGAGAATGTTGCGTTTTAAGCCAATCAATCAGTTCGATCTTTGGATTCATATAGTAATGGTTATGCAAACTAGGAGGCAGCAAGATCACGCTAAAATCTTGCGTCGGCAATTGCGTACTATCAAAAATAACCGATTCAAATTCAATCCCAAGCGCTTGCTCAACACAAATACTGTTTGCCATTTGCAACATCTCTTGCAAGCCATAAATAGCCGATTGCAGAGCATCTGGGTAATGGCAGATACCGATTAAAATCCGTTTCATGAGCAAAAATCTCAAACTGTCGTTTTTAGCATGGTTTATGTCATTTTAGACTGTTATGCGTTCACTGCAACACTTCTATAATGAGCCTCCTTATAGCAAGCAAGAAAGCATCCCGTAACGCATAACGAATTAATTGGAGAAACCGCATGAGCCAGAAAGCACTTTTAGTTATCGACTTACAAAATGATTACTTTGCAGAGGGTAAATTCCCTCTTTGGAACACCGAGCAAACCCTTGCCAATATCAAACAGGCGATCAACAAAGCAAATGCGAGCAATATCCCTGTTATTCATATTCAACACATAGCCGACCCTGCTATGGGCATTGCACCGTTTTTTAATCAAGGCAGTCATGGCGCTGAAATTCATCATGAGATCATGGCGTTAGCGCCAAATTCAGACATAGTGGTTAAATCTTTTGCCGATGGTTTCGAAAAGACCACTCTTGAAGAAACACTGCAAAAACACCAAGTTGATGAGCTATTGATCTGTGGCATGATGACGCAAAACTGCGTCACACACACCGCTATTTCCAAAGGTGCTGAGAAATACAAAGTTTCGATCTTAATGGACTGTACAACCACTGTGAATGAAATGATTCACAATATCGCATTGCATGCTGTGTCTACGCGCGTCTCTTTGATCACGAACGAACAAGCATTATGATTTGACTCAAGTACAGACAAAAATGCCCTGTCAG
>NZ_BAUJ01000022.1 GCF_000496695.1 Vibrio halioticoli NBRC 102217 | reverse complement strand
TTTGAGTGCGCATAATGTATATTATGTTAAATAGAGTTTATTGAAACGGTTATCTAATCTCTGTAGCTTTGACTTTGGCTTGTTTAACCCCTCTCTTAATGTTTGCTCAGTCATTTCTTTATACACTAGGTTCACTGATTCAATATCAATATGTTTTTCTTAAAGCTGACCTAACTATCAAGCATGGAATTTGTTTGTGACCCTTTGATCTGGTTCACTGTGTTAGCGTTTTATACACTAAGCTAATTATGTTTCGTTTACGCGTCAACGAGCCAAACTTCAATCCTGGCTGCATCTAACCACATTTTTCCTTTCTTGCCATTTTGACTAAGTGTGTCATTTGCCGAACACACATCAACATCATTCCGACGCAATATTGCTTACTAATAGTATATAGTTCCGAGTTAAATACTTAGCCCTTTACCTTAACGAATACTTTCATGTTCATTCGCTGTTAGCTCGAACTAAATCCCTCTAATCAGTTGATGAAATGAATTTATGCCATTCAAAACCGCTTAATTATGACCCTTGTTCCGTGCTCATAATCTATATGAGCTTATCCATAGCCAAGATTTGACGCACTCAATCGCAAAAGACAACTGCTCTCTAGGCAATACACAGAGTAAACCAACTTATTGACTCCAATCATGCCGACTATCAGCTTAGTGTATATTACGGTTTTATAAACTTAGATTACCTAAGCATCTTTTCTCTCTACAAATGCTAACGTACCTGTATCCTATTGAATAATTTAAAGTTTAACTTAAATAACCGTGTGTAATGTGATAAACCATCACTAACAACAAATTAGTTATAGTGCGTTAGAGTAGATGAAACATCAGCGATATTTATCGCTGATGTTCGATTATGCATACCAAGATTTAATGACTTTTACTCAGTCACCGGTTTAACCTTAGTTACTTCAAAATCAGCAAAATCCACTTCGTCTTCTTCTTTATTCAACTGATCAATCGCTTTCAATGAACGGTAGATGCCCCATTTTGGTCGGACAAAGTTGACATGGCTAGCATCATCGCCAGAGCGCCACATTTCAATGTTGTGTTGATTCACTTCTATCATAGGCGTTGTTTCACCCAATGGTGTAACTGTCATATATAAGCTGCCCGACTCGGCGTAGTTTGCTTTAACGTATACTTCAAACCAGTGTCCTCGAAGGTCATTTTCCCAGTCGACATTGTGACGAACCGAGTGATATAGAGTTTCATTGACTGTGCCCGTTTTATTATCGTTGTAGCGAACATGTCGTACTTCTAAGCCGCTTTTCCCTTGGCGTACGTTAGCCGTCAAAGTCAATATTGGGGAGCTGGTGATAGCATCGCTGCCTTTACCTTTTACCGCTTTAAGTTGGAAAATATGGGTAAAGTGTTTTGTTACCGCGAGATTATCGCCAATTCTGAATTTCCAGCGATACTCAAAAGTACTGCCTAAATAACCTTTCAATGACGAATCCGAACCGCCATAGACTTTGATTTCGTTACGCTGACGATCGCTTTTAGACAGTACATCACGATCATGATCATCATCTCTATGGATAACAAATTTAAAATAGTTACCTACCGTCGCATCAGTCGCTTCAGTGATATGAGGCGCACCCGCATGGTTGGCACTGCCATAGAGATCCGGCGCCTCAATAGAGCGAGGACCAAACGCATTTCGAATCAAGGTATAAGTATCTTCTTTGCCTGGACCATCAGCGGTTAATTGAGTTTGACTGATAACAACATTACCACTTTGAGTGTGCACCACGGGCTTTGGAGCAACGTCAGATGTAGCAGTACAACCACTTAGAATAAGAAAGGCATTTAATGTGAGTAGTTTTTTTAACATGCTATTTCCGTAAGCATTAGAGATGAATTGAGTACGAGTGTAACACTTTGAAAAACAGCAAATCGCGTATAGCGTCAACTCTTTGGGTAAATGTTTCGCATTTATTTAATGTGAACATATACATTTAGAAATAGACAGTAGATTAATGCTCAACAACGGCTTAGCAAAGGCTTATACTCGCTGCTCGTTCTTTGTTAGGAAACATCGTGGCTCTTTCACGCAAACACACCCTCGCCTTTATCGGGATTCTATTACTGGCAGCCAATTTACGCGGCCCGTTTACCAGTCTTGCGCCTTTGCTCGACCAGATAATGACCCAGTTGCATCTAAGCTCAACCATTTTGGGGATGTTATCTTCACTACCGCTGTTGTCATTTGCACTTATCTCTCCGTTTGCGCTTGTTATACTCAAATACGTAGGGCTTAAGAACAGCATCTGTGTTGCGCTGCTTTCGATATTCCTCGGCGTGTGTTTACGTTCGTATGGCGATGTATATAGCCTTTATCTAGGCACCGTTTTTATCGGCGCGGGTATTGCGGTTGGCAATGTATTGCTTCCTGTCGCAGTTAAAGTCAGTTTTCCTGCACGTATTGCAGTAGTGAGCTCTTTATATACGTTTACTATGGGCATAGGCTCTGCGCTTTCGTCTACAGCGATGGTGCCTTTATCACATTGGTCGTTTTCCAATCCACTGTTGTCGTCTATTTCTGGTTGGCAGTTTGCATTGCTATTCAACTTGCTGCTTGTGGTCATCGCGCTAGTGTTTTGGTTATTCTCAGCCAAAGATGAAGGTCGCAATGAGTCGAATAAATCTATTAATATTAAACAATTACTGCGAAGCCCAGTCGCTTGGCAAGTCACATTAGCTTTGGGACTGAATTCTTTTACTTTCTATTCTTTTGCGGGTTGGCTGCCAAAGATCTTGATTGACCACGGCATGAAGGAAACCGAAGCGGGTTACATCTATGGCTTATTACAGTTTGCGACTATGTTACCTGGCTTGGTGTTGATTCCATTTTTATCCATACTAAAGAGTACTAAGTGGTTGTTTGTTGGTACGGCAATGGGCGCAGTGATCGCCACCCTTGGCACCCTCTATGTTCCGCAATGGGCCATATTATGGACACTGATGTTCGGTTTCTTTAATTGTGCGACCTTCGTGATTGGTCTTTCATTTATTGGGTTACGCACACACAACGGATCTCAAGCAGCTGCGCTCTCTGCCATGTCACAAAGTATTGGTTATGGAATTGCGACCATTGGACCACCACTGCTTGGTTACTTTTACCAAAGCAGCGGCAGTTGGGCGTTGTCTTTATGGAGCATTGCTATTGTCGGTTGTGGATGCGCATTTTTTGGTGCTCTCAGTGCTAGAGACGTAAAAGTCGATGTCGATCATTAATCAGTGTTAACTATCACTCTTATTTAACATTCACATTGATGCTATGTTGACCATTTCTAATAGAAAAATCGAAATTATTAAGGCTATCTACCGCAATAAACTCTGATATTTGGTAGGTAGCCCCTTTAAACTCCACAAAGCCTTTATTTTCATCATTTCCATTTGTTATAAGTCTAAACCGGCTGTTCTTCACGTCTAAATCTAACTGATATTCTTTCTTATTTAGGCTTATTTGACAGATTTCTTGTGTATTACATTTCACTTTTTTGATGGCATTACTTTGATCGTGCGTAAAAGTTCGCCAAGTAAAGGCGATGATAAGCACCGAAAAAGTCACAATAATTTGAATTAAGCGTCCTTTGGTCAATTTTTCTGCGGCCATTAAATGCCTCCTTTGTAACAAACTTCAAACTTTTTACATTAAATAGTAAAACTCCAATCACACCTAACGTTAAACACCTGTCATTCAAATGTTAAATCCGTATAATTCTCAGTGTTAATGTCGCCTTTTAAATGGATTTTAGGAATTAGAGTAACTTTAACTCATTTGCCTTTGATTTTGGTGATATTTGTCGTGCGTCAACTTGTTGGCGTTGTGTTGGAAAAGTGTAGTTACTAATAATTGGAAGCATGCAAATGAGCCAAGAAAAGCAGCTTGAACAAAACTACAACTACACCGTAGTTCGTCAATTTACCTTAGTCACAATTTTGTGGGGTATTGTCGGAATGGGTGTGGGTGTTTTGATTGCCGCTCAGTTGGTTTGGCCACAGCTTAACTTTGATACGCCGTGGTTAACCTACTCCCGTCTACGACCGCTTCACACAAACGCAGTTATCTTTGCGTTTGGTACAAGCGCCCTATTCGCCACATCTTATTATGTGGTTCAACGTACCTGTCAAGCACGCCTATTTGGTGGCCCGTTAGTGGCATTCACCTTCTGGGGTTGGCAGGCGATCATTTTAGCTGCGGCTATTTCACTGCCACTTGGGTTTACCTCAGGCAAGGAATACGCAGAACTTGAATGGCCAATCGATATCGCCATCACTATCGTTTGGGTCGCTTATGCTGTAGTGTTCTTTGGAACTCTCATCAAGCGTAAAACATCGCATATTTACGTTGCTAACTGGTTCTTTGGAGCCTTTATTCTGACTGTTGCTGTTTTACATATAGTCAATAGCTTAGCCATTCCTGTTTCTGGCATGAAGTCTTACTCCATCTACTCTGGCGCCGTGGATGCCATGGTACAGTGGTGGTACGGACACAACGCAGTAGGCTTCCTATTGACTGCTGGTTTCCTTGGTATGATGTACTACTTCGTACCCAAACAAGCTGAACGTCCCGTTTATTCATACCGCCTTTCTATCGTTCACTTTTGGGCATTGGTTTCTTTGTACATTTGGGCAGGTCCACACCACCTACACTACACGGCACTGCCCGATTGGACTCAATCGTTAGGTATGGTGATGTCTTTGGTTCTGTTTGCTCCGTCTTGGGGTGGCATGATCAACGGTATTATGACCCTATCTGGCGCTTGGCATAAATTGCGCTATGACCCAATTCTACGTTTCTTAATTGTCTCACTTTCTTTCTACGGTATGTCGACCTTTGAAGGGCCAATGATGGCAATTAAGACAGTAAACGCACTGTCACACTACACCGACTGGACCATTGGTCACGTACACTCTGGCGCATTAGGCTGGGTGGCGATGGTGTCTATTGGTTCGGTGTACCACTTAGTGCCTAAGTTGTTTGGTCAAGAGCGTATGTACTCGGTCAGTCTTATCAACGTGCACTTCTGGTTAGCCACTGTCGGCACTGTTTTGTACATTGTTGCAATGTGGATTTCAGGTGTAATGCAAGGCTTGATGTGGCGCAGTGTTAACGCTGACGGCACCTTGACCTACAGCTTTGTCGAATCTGTGCAAGCGTCTTATCCGTACTACACGGTGCGCTTTATCGGTGGCGCCATCTTCTTGTCGGGTATGTTTTTAATGGCATACAACACCTACAAGACTATCAACGCTCCCAAGAATAGCCTAAAAGCTATTCCTCAACCGGCACAATAGGAGACGATAAGATGGCTAACAATTCAAAAAATCGCCACGAACTCGTTGAGAAAAACGTTGGCTTAATGGCAATCTTGATCGTGTTTGCAATCAGTTTAGGGGCATTGGTCGAAATCACTCCGTTGATTTTCCAAAAGCAAACCACTGAACCGGTGAAGAACCTTCGAGTGTATTCAGCATTGGAAATGGAAGGTCGTGATATCTACATCCGTGAGGGTTGTACTGTCTGTCATAGCCAGATGATCCGTCCTTTCCGCTCTGAAACTGAGCGTTACGGCCACTACTCGGTAGCGGGTGAAAGTGTCTGGGAACATCCATTCTTATGGGGCTCAAAACGTACAGGTCCTGATTTGGCTCGTGTCGGCGGCCGTTATTCTGATGAATGGCACCGCGTACACCTCATCAACCCGAGAGAGTTGGTGCCAGAGTCAAACATGCCTGGTTTCCCTTGGCTTGAAGAGAATGTGTTAGATGGCAAATTGACCCAGAAGAAACTAGAGATCTTCAAAAATCAATTTGGCGTACCCTACACCGACGAACAAGTTCAATCGGCACAACAAGACGTAGCAGGTAAAACAGAGATGGATGCTCTGATCGCCTACCTGCAATCTCTTGGCCATGCGATGAAATAAGGGGTAACTATGGATATCAGCATTATTCACAGCATTTGGACCATTGTGCTATTTGTCAGCTTTGGTGGCGTGGTGTGGTGGGCTTTCGGTAAAAACCGTAAGGCTCGCTTTGAAGAGGATGCAAATATGATCTTTGCCGACGAACAGCCGCCTAAAGCGAACCCGCAAGGAGAGACTAAATCATGAGTACGTTTTGGAGTCTTTGGATAATCATCATCACCGTGGGAACGTTAGTAGGTGTTGCTATCATCCTGCGCTGGTGTGTAAAAGACAAAATGGGTGTACCCAGTGGTGAGGATATGGGGCACGAATACGATGGTATTCGTGAGCTCAATAACGACTTACCGAAATGGTGGACTTACCTATTTGTGTCAACCTTCATCTTTGCAGCCGTATACCTTGCCCTATACCCTGGTTTAGGGAACTTTAAAGGTCTACTCGGTTGGCAAAGCTCTGATCAAACCGTCACTAGTATCGAAGAATCAAACGCTTCTATCGCGCGTGCTCAAGCTAACAAGCAGTTAGACCAATACGCAAAAGAACTTGATCACGCCGATGCCCACTTTGGCGAAGCCTTTAGAAAACTGGCTATGACTGATGACGGACAAGGGCTGCGCGCTATCGAAGACATCGCCAGCAACGAAGAAGCAATTAAAGTTGGGCAGCGTCTGTTCTTACAAAACTGTTCACAATGTCATGGCTCTGATGCTCGTGGTCAACTGGGCTTCCCTAGCCTAACCGACAGCGCATGGCTCTATGGCGGCGAACCGGAAGCGATTGTAACTACGGTTATGCAAGGTCGCATCGGCGAAATGCCAGCATGGATTGATGTGCTGGGCGCTGAAGGCGTTGAAGAAGTGGTGAGCTACACGCTTGCTCTTTCTGGTCGTAAAGTCAATGCTCGTGAGGCTGCAGCAGGTAAGACTCGCTTTGTAGTATGTGCAGCCTGCCACGGCACAGATGGCAAAGGTAACCCGGCGCTTGGTGCTCCAGATTTAACTGATAACACATGGTTATATGGCGATTCTCGCGCGGCAGTAACAGAAACCGTTGCTCATGGTCGTATAGGCGTAATGCCTGCGTGGAAAGACATCTTGGGCAAAGAAAAAGTGCAACTTGTGTCTGCTTACGTATGGAGCTTAAGCAATACAGAAAAAGAGTAACAAGCTAATAGCAGCCCCTGTAAAAAGGGGCTGACATTTCAGTACAATCATCCTTTCATTTCTAATTTAGAGAACGTTTTTATGGTAAAGCCTTGGTATAAGCAGTTTTGGGCTTGGTTCATTCTAATCATCATCCTAACGACTATTTTTGGCACTTTACTTAGAGTGTATATATTGTCTCAACATACCGTTTCTTTAGTCTCTGAGGATTACTATAAAAAAGGTAAAGGCATCAATATTGACCTGTCTAAGGTTAGCGTGGCGCAAGATCTCAAGCTGTCGGCAATGGTTTATTCCGATGGGCAAGACATTGTGATTGCACTAAACAAAGGGCAATTAACCCATTTCCCTGCGCTCAATATTGAGTTCTCTCATCGCACCTTAGCCGATAGAGATTTTGACTACTTAGCCACGGCTAATCCATCTGGCACTTACAAAGTGCATTTAAAAGAGCCATTACAAGGCCCTTGGTTTATTGAGTTACAACCGCACGACAAGCAATGGCTTATTCAAGGTCGCATGTCGTTCCCAAGTTCAACTCCTACTCCTTTGATGAATTAATGACTATGGATAAATCGTGTTATCACTGCGGTGAAGATGTACCAGAGAACACTGACTTTTGCGTCACTATTTTAGATGAACCGAGAAGCATGTGCTGCCCCGGATGTGAGTCCGTGGCGCAGACCATAGTCGACAGCGGATTAAGCTCTTATTATCAATATCGCACCGAAAAAGCCGAGCGTGTTGACTTAGTTCCGGAACAACTGCGAGCCTTGATTCACTACGACAATGAACAAGTGCAAGCGGAGTTTGTGCGCAATCAAGATAATATTTCCGAGGTGACACTGTCACTCGAGGGGGTGTCTTGCGCGGCCTGTGCTTGGTTAATCGAAAGACAAATGAATGGCCACACAGGTGTGGTGCGAATTCGCGTCAATACAGCAACCCACCGCGCGCTTCTAGCATGGGATAAAACCGAAACCAAACTCAGCGAACTGCTAAGCAGCATTCATAAACTGGGTTACAAAGCCGCCCCTTTTGAAGCAGATAAACAAGAAGAAAGTTACTATCGCGCCATGAAGCAATACCTTTATAAGTTAGGTATTGCCGGGCTTGCCACTATGCAGGTGATGATGCTGGCCGTAGCGCTGTATCTAGAAGTGTTTGGCAATTTAGAACCTGAGTTTAAACACTATTTTCGCATCGTAAGCCTGATTTTCGCCACCCCGGTACTCCTGTATTCGGCGCTACCGTTTTACATGAACGCATGGCGCAGTTTAAAAGCGCGCACCTTAGGTATGGACGTTCCCGTCTCCATTGCCCTTATTTTTGCCTATGTGGCCAGCCTAGTTGCTACCTTTACCCAAAGTGGCGAGGTGTTCTTTGAATCGATTTCCATGTTCACCTTCTTCTTGCTGCTTGGGCGCTTCTTAGAAATGCGCGCACGCCGTAAAGCCGCTGCCGCCAGTGCCAACCTTTTAAAACTGGTGCCGGCAATGGCCACCTTAGAAGATGGTAGCCAAATACCCGTCAAAACATTAAACATTGGCGACCGCGTGCGTGTACTCGCCGGTGAACATGTTCCCGCTGACGGTTATGTTGTAGATAAAGCCGTGTACGTAGATGAGTCTATGCTCACGGGTGAATCTTTACACGTTAAGAAAAACACCGGCGAAACTGTGTATGCAGGTACCATTAACGGTGAGCAAACCTTTACCTTAGAGGTTGCCTGTCGCA
The DNA here is from genome assembly GCF_000496695.1 of Vibrio halioticoli NBRC 102217. Lineage (GTDB taxonomy): Bacteria > Pseudomonadota > Gammaproteobacteria > Enterobacterales > Vibrionaceae > Vibrio > Vibrio halioticoli. Next base: position 5,101 of record NZ_BAUJ01000022.1, on the reverse strand, counting down.
AGCAAGAAAGCATGATCGCCAATATAGTGCGCTTGCAAGATGAAGCGCAGGCCACTAAGCCTAAAATCGCCGAAATTGCCGATATTGTCGCCCGTTACTTTGTGGCGGTTATTTTGCTTATTTCCGCATGTACTTATCTGTATTGGCAACACAATCAACCTGAAGACGCATTCTGGATCATGTTGGCGGTATTAGTGGCTACCTGCCCTTGCGCCTTGTCTTTAGCTACCCCTACCGCGATTACTTGCTCCACCTCACGAATGGGTGACTTTGGTATTTTATTGCGTAAGTCCCATGCCATTGAGACCCTTTGCAAAATCAATCATGTGATTGTCGATAAAACCGGCACCTTAACCGAAGGCAAGATATCCCTTTCCCATACCCAAATTTTTGGTGATTGGACAAAACAACAAGTGCTTTGCATTGCCGCAAGCCTTGAATCACACGCTAATCATCCAATAGCGGCCGCCTTTCGCCCATATTTTGACGAAACCAAGCAAGCGGAATCAATCGAGAACCACATCGGCTCAGGTCTGACAGGCGTGATTAATGGCCAAAAGTGTAAAATAGGCAGCTATGCTTTTGTGTGTCAGGAAGATATTCCAAATCAGCCACACACCGTGTATTTATCCATTGACGATCGCGTTGTGGCGACCTTCACCTATAGCGACCCTATACGAGAAAGTAGCCAGCACTTTATTCAATCCTTAAAGCAGCTCGGCATTAAAACCACCCTGCTTACCGGTGATAATGAAATTAACGCACAACCAGTGGCAGAGCAGCTGGGCATAGATACGTTAGTGTGTGGGGTAAATCCTGAAGGCAAATTGGCGTACTTGCACAGCTTGGATAAGTCACAGGTGACCTTGATGGTCGGTGATGGCATCAATGATGCGCCAACCTTGGCAGGAGCCCATCTTTCAGTAGCTATGGGTGGCGGCACTGACGTCGCGAAATCTTCCGCTGATATGGTACTGTTAGGCGATAAACTGGATAAACTGGTTGAAGCACGCTCTCTTGCGATTAAGACACGCAAGATAATTAGAGAAAATCTTGCCTGGTCTTTAGGCTATAACTTATTGATCTTACCACTGGCTGTTTGTGGTTTGGTCGCTCCCTATATTGCTGTGGTGGGCATGTCAGCCAGCTCCATCATCGTAGTCACTAACTCACTGAGATTACTAAATAAAAATGGAAAGTCTTTACATACTAATTCCCATAGCAATCATTCTAGTCGCCATCGCGGTGGCCGTGTTTCTGTGGGCAGTTAAAACTGAGCAATTTGAAGATCTTGACCGTCAAGGTCACACCATTCTTTTTGAAGAGGACGATGCTGCCAATACAACTAAAAAAGACGACTCATGACCAATATTGACTGGATCGGCGCATTTTTCATTGGATTGGCGGGGGCCGGACACTGCATGGGCATGTGTGGCGGCATCGCCAGTGCGGTAGCATTAAACGGACGCCATCATTCGTTTACGATTACCCTGTTGTACAATCTTGGACGGATATCGTCTTACCTAATGGTGGGCGCACTTATTGGCGGCGCCGTTGCCAGTAGCGTCAACCTATTTGATTCTACTTATGTTTTAACCGCACTGCGGGCGCTCGCTGCTATTATGATATTACTCTTGGGCTTATATCTTGCCCAATGGTGGAATGGCTTACTCAAGATTGAGAAACTGGGGCAAATGCTGTGGAAATTAATTGCACCGGTTGCCACAAAAATGCTACCACTGCGCTCAGTATGGTACGCCTATCCTGTGGGTATTATATGGGGATGGATCCCTTGCGGAATGGTCTACTCAATGCTCAGTTGGGCGGCCGTTTCTGGCAGTGCCAGCAACGGGCTATTGATTATGGGCTGCTTTGGGTTAGGCACCTTACCCGCGATGCTGCTGATTGGCGCAGGCTCTAGTCAGTTTTCAAAAATGTTACGATTACCGCTCACTCGCCGCATAATTGGTAGCTTAATGATTGTTTATGCTGTTTATTCTCTATACATAATCATATAAGCAGTGTTTAATTTGCGAGAGAGCACACATCACTCACAATTATACTGCTACACATTTCAAGGTTGAAGTGCTAATATATTGACGTATATCAATTTTATGTATGTCTGAAAAGTATGATTATTAATACTGAAAAACAAGTAACAAAGCGCATACAGTCCGGCGGATGTGCGATCCACTGCCAAGACTGTAGCATTTCACAACTGTGCATACCGTTTACACTTAATGATACCGAGCTAGACCAGCTTGATCAGATCATTGAGCGTAAAAAGCCGATTCAAAAAAGCCAAGAGCTATTTAAAGCCGGCGATGAATTGAAATCCCTATACGCTATTCGCTCTGGTACGATTAAGAGTTATACGATTACGGAGCAAGGTGATGAACAGATAACCGCCTTCCATTTGGCCGGTGATTTGGTGGGTTTTGATGCCATCAATACACAGTCTCACCCAAGTTTTGCTCAGGCATTAGAAACGTCTATGGTATGTGAAATCCCATACGAAATTTTAGACGACCTATCTGGAAAAATGCCTAAGCTTCGTCAACAAATCATGCGTCTAATGAGCAGCGAGATCAAAGGCGATCAAGACATGATATTGTTACTTTCAAAGAAAAACGCAGAAGAACGTCTCGCCGCTTTTCTTTACAACTTATCTGAGCGTTTTTCAAAACGAGGCTTTAGCCCACGCGAGTTTCGCCTCACTATGACTCGTGGTGATATTGGTAACTACTTAGGATTGACGGTTGAAACCATTAGTCGTTTATTAGGTCGCTTCCAAAAATCGGATATTTTGGCCGTTAAAGGTAAATACATCACCATTAACGATCATGACGCATTAGCGAAACTTGCAGGCGCTTGCCGTAACTAGTCTACTGTATTGAATAAGTGACTCAAACTTGAGTCACTTCAAATTCCGCAACTATTTGTCCTAAATCACTAATAATTATCCTCTTTTTCAGCTAATCTTAGATTGCAAACTAACACGTATTTTCATCGGCGAGATATAAGATATAGTGTATTTAATCGCTAACAAAATAAAGTGGGTGGTCTATGAGTATTTACAACAACATCCTGGTTGTTGCCAATATCGACGCAGAACAACAGCCGGCCTTGGCGAGAGCCATGCAGATTGGCAAGAAAAGTAAATCGCCAAGTAAGATTACTTTTTTCCTCGTTATCTATGATTTTTCTTATGAAATGACTTCTATGCTCTCCCCTGACGAACGCAATGCGATGCGAGCGGGAGTAATTCATCAGCGTGAACAATGGATGAAAGAAGTTGCAAAACCCTACCGAGATGATGAGCATATTCAGCTCGACATTAAAGTGGTTTGGCATAATAGACCTTACGAGGCCATTATCAGCGAAGTATTTGCCAACAGTTATGAACTGGTCATCAAAACCACGCGTCAACACGATCTTATCGAATCGGTTTTGTTTACGCCTACCGATTGGCATCTTCTCAGAAAATGTCCTTGCCCTGTGTTATTGGTTAAAAATCAATACTGGCCAGAAAACGGACATGTGGTCGTTTCTGTTCACGTCGGTTCAGAAATTGAAGCGCACCTTGAACTTAACCATAGAATGGTTGAGCAAGCGATGGATATCTCAAATCGTTTAGGTGCAACGCTGCATTTAGCCAACTCTTATCCAATGACCCCACCGAACATCACCGTTGAATTGCCGGAATTTGATCCGACCATTTATACCGACTCTGTTCGCGGTCATCATTTAACTAGCATGAAAGCACTTCGACAAGAATATGGCATTCCTGAAGAGCAAACCGTTGTAGAGCAAGGTTTACCTCAAGATGTTATTCCTAAAGTGGTCAAAGATCTTGGCGCTGGACTTGTGGTGGTCGGTACATCAGGAAGAACTGGGCTATCTGCTGTTTTCCTTGGTAACACGGCAGAAAACATTATTGATCAAATCAATTGTGATGTTTTGGCTCTCAAACCAAGTGGCTATATCAGCCCGTTGGATCCAAACCAAAGCTAACAACTTGGCTTAAACACGATAAACAACTAAAAAGCGGTGCACACACCGCTTTTTCTCGTCATCTACGCATAAACACTATCAATTTTCACTGGAATCTACTCCAGATATCCGTATCATACGTTCTCTATTTTCAAGTAAGAATTCGGATAGTCAAATGAGCGAACAAGTTCAAGAACGTACCAAAGCACAACAGTACAACTTCAACAAGTTGCAAAAACGCCTCCGTCGCGATACAGGCAATGCCATTAGAGATTTCAACATGATTGAAGAAGGCGACCGTATTATGGTATGTCTCTCTGGCGGCAAAGACAGTTTCACTATGCTTGAAATTCTTATGAGCTTGAAAAAAAGCGCGCCTATCGATTTTTCTCTCATTGCGGTCAACTTAGATCAGAAACAACCAGGCTTCCCTGATCATATTCTTCCTGAATACTTAGAGAAGTTAGGTATTGAATATAAAATCGTAGAAGAAGACACCTACTCTATCGTTCAAGACAAAATCCCTGAAGGCAAAACCACTTGTTCTTTGTGTTCCAGACTGCGTCGCGGAATTCTATACCGCACAGCAAACGAACTGGGTGCAACAAAAATTGCATTGGGACACCATAGAGATGACATTTTAGAAACCTTGTTCTTAAACATGTTCCATGGCGGAAAAATGAAAGCCATGCCACCAAAACTTGTGTCTGACAATGGTGAGCACGTTGTGATTCGTCCGTTGGCTTACTGCCGCGAAAAAGACATCATCAAGTTTGCTGACATGCGTGATTACCCTATCATTCCATGTAACTTATGTGGTTCACAGCCGAACATGCAGCGTCAAAACGTCAAACAAATGCTTAACGCATGGGACAAACAATTCCCGGGTCGCATCGAAACGATGTACCGCGCGGTGCAAAACGTGGTACCTAGCCATCTTGCTGATTTTAATTTGTTTGACTTTAAATCTATCGATAAAGATTCAGGCGTGATCAATGGCGGTGATATTGGTTTTGATAAAGAAGAGTTACCAGTGGTTTCTAGTGAAATTGAACCGGTAGAGTTTGATCCTAGTCTTCAATTAGATGTGACTAACGTTTAATACTAC
>NZ_BAUJ01000023.1 GCF_000496695.1 Vibrio halioticoli NBRC 102217 | reverse complement strand
AATGGCTAGTTATTTAATACGATTGCTATTACCGCATAACCACAGGCACACGCTACGATTAAACCGTATTGATAACCCTAGAACGGGGTTATCAATACTTAACATCACTATCAATGCTTAAATCACTACAGCAAAAACACGCCATAGACCGCTACCGCAATAAAGGCTGATTTTGCCGCATGTTGCGCCCACACTTTTGTGGTTGGAATACAGCCAATCCCTACCCCAACGATATGAATAATGATTGAAGCGAGTAAAAACCCTTGCTGAAATAACCAAGGATTATTCAGACCGCCAATCTCACTGCCGTGAGCAAAACCATGCGCCAACGCAAAAAGCGTAATAGGTAAGGCAATGTACCCCAGACGCAAAGGTTTGTTTGGTACCAAAAGTAAGCCAAAGAACACCAAAGATAAGCCAATCAAAGATTCAAAATAAGGAAACGGCAGTTGCGCTCTGCCAAGCATAAAACCGACCATCATCAATACAATAAAATACAGAGGTACTCGCCAAAGAGCCTTACCCCCTAACCGAGAACTGGTAATACCGACACATAACATGGCAAATAAATGATCAAGCCCAAACAGCGGATGCAAAAAGCCTGCCTTAAAGCCACTACTCGCGACCAAATGCCCAGTATGAGCGTATGCAGGTACACTCAAACACAATAGAAACAAAACGAATGCGCGCATATATCGCTAACCTATACACAAATGAAAAATGAGGGTCATTGAAGAAGCAATTATCTTTATCAATGAAACGCAGACATGTTATAGCAGATTTTATCGCCCTAGCACGACAGGGATAAGTCGTTGTATCTGTTATGCCGTGGCGACTGCTCAATAACAAGGCAATTCCACACCACTGATTGCACAAACTCTCGCCAGATACAGTGAAAAGGCTTAGCCCCATATCGCATTTGCCACCACTTAGTGAGCCTTATCACACATTCAGCAAATGAATAGAAACTCACTAGTAATACAAAATACAATTTGTTACGGTTTTTACATTAAACCTTACATACATTAACAAATCCACAAATTTAACCCTTTAATTATTAAGGGTTTGCAGTATTTTGTCCCAACATGGAAGTTTGGTACATTTTGAAATTATCAACAGTTTCACCCTGCATAATAAAGATACGCCATAAGCAACGTGGGATCTCCCTTGTCGAATTTTCTATCGTCTTTAGCTTATTTTTCCTACTGCTATTTACTATTGTCGATTTTGCTCTGTTTGGTTACGTCAAACTCACCATGCAACATGCGGTTCGTGAAGGAGCTCGTTATGCCATTACGGGTCGAATAGATTCCGATCCTGACCAAGAAAATCCTTTGCGAGAAAACGCAGTCCTTACTGTCATAGAACACTCATCCATTGGCATATTAGAAAAAGTGATGGATATCAAAGATATTCGCGTTGAAGACGTTAATGGGCAAAGTGTTTCTGGTTTTGGCTCTCCGGGACAGTTGGTGTCTATCCATCTCGACTGTGAGTGGCACAGCCTTAGTCCCCTCATTATCCCTATTCTGACTGACGGTAAATACAAGTTTACGGTCAGTGCCACTATGAAAAACGAAGAATTTAACGAGCAAGTATAAAGCATGCAGATACGATTCTTTAAAAAGCAGTCCGGTTTAGCCGCCGTTGAAATGACCTTAATCACCCCTGTGTTGTTGTTACTATTGATGGCAATTTTTGAGTTCACACTCATTTTGCAAGCTAAGAATATTATTCTTAACTTGAGTCGAGAGGGGGCAAGCCTTATCTCACGCGCCAGCAGTTACACCGAAGAAACCGTGATGGACATTATTGCCAACAGCGCCACCCCACTGAATATGCCCCAAGATGGCACCATTATTATCAATCAAGTATCTAGACGTGATAACAATGACGGCGAATTTATCTATATATCGAGACAAGTAAAATGGATGGATTCGGCCATTTCGGCCACCAGCGCAGTCTGGGGCAATTGTCCCTCGTGGAGTGACGTCAATATTGATGACGATAACGAAAATGATGTGCAAGAGTGCAATCTTCCCGATAGTGACGCTCAGATCAAAATTGATGACTTTCCTACCGTCACCATTGATAACGCACAAACCTCAGTCATCCAAGATGGCGAGTCCACCTATATTGTCGAGGTGTATTACCGCTATACCCCTATTTCTAGTTTTTTACTGAGTAACGATTTCATCATCAGTGAGCGTACATACTTATAATGCAAGGAAGCAAAATGCATAAGCGTTGGATAAAGACCCTAACTCATCAAAAAGGCGCCATCTCATTATTTATGGTTATCTCGCTTCCTTTTATGATAATTTTGGCCGCTTTCACTATAGACACTGGTCGTGCTTATATTGCGAAAACGAAACTGTTTGCTGCAGTTGACGCGGCTGGAATTGCCGCCGCCAGAGTATCCTCGTTAGGTGAAGCCGCCGCAAAAAACGCCGCTCAACGCTATTTTCAGGTCAATTTCCCCAGTGATTATCTAGATACTTCCGCTTTTATTAAAACATGGAGTTTTAGTGTTGATGAATGGGGAAAAGTCACCGTTGATCTTACCGGTCAAGCCAATATGCCCACTATATTAGCCAAACTTGTGGGCATTGATACTTGGACGCTCACCGCTGAATCACAAACCACTCGTCGCACTGTTGATATCTCCTTGGTTGTGGATAATTCCAGTTCATTAAGTGGCGTATTTGATACAGTGAAAACCCGCTCTAAAGAGTTCCTGTCGCACTTTAACCCAACCTATGACAGAGTTGCAGTCACCAAATATGGTTATGGTGCACAAACCGTTGTCGCATTTGATCCTGACGTGCGCCAATACGATGCTGACGCGGTAGAAAAAGCCATCGATGACATGAGCTATAACAACAACTACACCAATACAGCCGAAGGTTTTTATCGAGGTTATGAGCAGTTTAGCGTCACTGGCTCGGCGTTACCCGCCAATTTAAAAGTGATTGTGCTGTTCACCGATGGTGCCCCCAATACCTTTAGCGCGAATTTTGATATAGATGGCGTAGATAATTTTGCTTCTATTTCCACAACAGGCTCAGCGGCGAAAGGCTTATGGGGTGCCAGCGAAATGGCCAGTCGTATTAGTTATAACATTTGGAACGATTACCAAAATAAATGGGTAACAAAAAGCGCAAGTAACAACTCTGAAGATATTTATCGCTATGTGAACATTTCATCTGATGACAGTTATGCCTCTTTTCCTCTATTAGGTGGACCTAGAGCAGGCAACCAGTCTTACGATGAAAATACACAAACAAGCAACTCTCACAAAAGCAAGTTTCAGCAATTAATTCGCGGTATCTCTCGGGATTTACCTGAAAAAATGGCGTATGCCGCGCGAGCTGATGACATCTATATTTTTACATTGGGACTGGGCAGCTCACTCACCAGTTCAATGGACATCAATGGCAGCAACGTTGGCACAGGTGAAGATATGCTCTACAGAATGGCAAATGATGCCCGAATGGGAGGCGCTAATGGCTATGATGCACTACTTTATCCGCAACTGCATTTTCAAGCCAATCAAACCCAAGGGCTGTATTGTTATGCAGAAGATGAACGCGATCTTGGGCCATGTTTTGACAAGATATTGGACTTTATTACTCGCCTGACTTTGTAATCTGAGAGCACAGCAACAATTAGGATAAATTAGACAAGTTACACGTTATAAACTTATTGATTCTATTGCTTTTTTGCCTTTGTTTTTTTGCTATTCTTAATCCTAAAAGGAATTGATGGCGACAGGATGAGAATTACCGATCTAAATTCACTGAATGTGTTTTTAACTTTGATGCAAACACACTCAACGCAACGCGCAGCCAAGAAATTGGGGCGTTCTCAATCGTATATATCAAAGGTACTGGCACAACTTCGCGAAGAGCTTGATGACCCCTTGTTCACGCGCAGTGCCGAAGGGCTTTCTCCCACCTCTTACGCGTTAAGTATTCAACCTAAGTTGCATCGCGCCATTGAACAATTGTCGCAATCGCTAGAGCCCGAAACCTTTTGCACCACCCATATTGATCGCATTGTGATTCACGGCCTAGAGCCAATGTTAATTCAATTTGGCAAATCTATCATTGAAGCCATTCGTCAAGAAACTGACGCAATCATTGAAATCCGTAATTGGACAAAGTTATCTGAAGGGATGATCTTAGATGAAGAGGTCGATTTAGGGCTGCACGTTTTAACCGATAAGCCTCAAAGCTTATATCAGAAAAAGCTCTACACCAGTTCAGGCATAGTCACCGGCAATGAAGACGGCGAATACATCAAATATATTGCACCAGGTGTCAACGAATATGAAAACCGTTTTCAGAGAGTTTTACCTGACGTGGAAGCCACCATTTTTGTCGACAACCATATGTTAATGAACAACTTAATGGGAATGGCTTATACAATGCGCCTCGCCAGCTACAGCCAAAATACTGACCTTCCTGAACTTGGCATCGACATTGCCATCATCCAAAAAACCTCTAAGAGAAAGTCGCCTAAAAACCTATGGCTAGAAAAACTCATCACGCGCTGTGTTCGAGAGCAGAATAATCATGACAAGTAATGATGAATGCTAAATAATGCAGCTTAAAAATAGTGATATGTAACACGTTACAAAATTCATCGGCAGTGATGATGGTCTAATAGTTTCAGAAGTCAACTCATGGGCTTCTACCAGAACTGATGGATCGCTAAACGAGTTATTGCGATTTTCAATGTTGCAGTTCTTCTTGCTACAACATACTAAATGATAGCTAACGCCTACTTAAACTATAAGTGACGTGTACAATATTTAAGTGCTAGCTAGTTCGGCACGCGCCCACTCTCGCAACTCAGATTTAAAGCGTGATTATGTAACAACCTTTTCTCGGATTCTATTCAGTGAATCAGTTACATGGTCAGGGTAATTACCCGTAAAATACTCAAATATTAATGGATTGCCAATGTAAAAATGAGAGCAAAACTCAACCCAGAAATTTACAGAAAACTCACCATTAAACTTAAATAATTTAATATTTTTTGCTTTAAGTGAGTTTAATGACTTACTGTCAAAGTTAAAGTCCATGTCAATTCTCTGATGGTATTCGTTGGGCAAGAAATGCTGAACAGCGCCGTCGAAATGTCTAAATGCTTTTTTATTAAGATCATATTCTGCATGAATATACCGGACAGGATGATAGGTTACACCATCTAGTTCAACTGTTACGTCTTCGTGTTTAAACTCTAAAGCCTGAAAGGTTCGAATATTACCTTTGCTACTCCATTTAACATCGAGAGAATAAGCATCGTTAAATATACTATTATTTAGCACTCTTTCTATATCAAGTGGTGGCCTTAATTTAGATATGCCGTCGGGAATGTTTTCTATATTTCTATCGAAAGGAGCTCCAAACCATGTGTCAGCCTCCATATAGAAAAATGATTCAGTATTGACCCTAACGTTATCAAAATCTAGCGCAATATAAGCATCAATGTTGTCGTCCTCTACTCGCCAAAATAGCTCTACAAATAAAGGAGCCCAGTTGTTTAAAAGAAACATCCCTCTTCTAAAGTATGGGTGAACCATTACTACAAAGTCATTCAATCCAATATAACCCGCCATTTGGTTTGAGGACTGCAACTTATCTTTAATAAAATTCCAAGAGACTAGCCCATCTTTATCCACTGGTAGATCAGGGTATATATCTTTAAGAATGTTTTTCCGTCGCGCTACGACACCTATTGTTTGAATATAATCGAAATCATCTTTAAGGACTGATATGTTGTGCTGTTCACAGTATAGCGAAAACTCTTGTATTCTTTGTCTATGCCTATCCAACTCAAACTCTTTTTCTTTTTGGGGTTGCTGAGAATTCATTTCTTTTTGATAAATTTCCATATTGATTACCACATAGCGACGGTGTACGCATAATCACAAAACATTTCTTATTAATCGACTTTCTCGTTTTCCTTCTAGCCTAACTTTCATTCAAACTACCATAAATCATTAAAAGATCATGCGTATACATCACATTTTCCAATCATCATTTAGGTAAAAACGAGCCTGCATGCAATCACTTTCAACCATGCTCATTATCTTAAGTTAATGTTGCATTTAATCTTATATTAACAATCACTTACTCGATATCTCATCGACCAAACGAGGTTGAATTCTAAACAAACTATCTCATTTTAAAACATAAACGAGATCGAACTATTAAACCAACAAGCACCTATCTGACTAGAAAAAGTATCTCGAAGCTTTACTATGCCTGTTCTACTTTCTGCGTAAAATGCTCAAAAGCCGTAATCTTTGAATAACCCTCAGAAATATATAGCTTTCTAGCCGTTTCATTATCAACAGCAGTTGCTAGTTTAACTGTTAGAGCATTTGTTTCTAAAGCATACCTTTTTACATGCTGTAATAGTGCTTTGCCCACCCCCTTTTTTCTTGCTGGTTCAGCAACAAATAGATCATTTAAATACCACATGCGCTTCATTGCGACTGAAGAAAAAGATGGATAAAGTTGAACAAAACCTAACAGTTTATCTTGATGATCGATTGCTAGGAAAATGACTGAATCTGAACAATTTATTCTTTCTTCAATAAAAGCTCTAGAACCAGATAAGTTAGGCTCTTGACCATAAAACTGACGATATAAATCAAATAGTTGAGCTATATCTTCAAAATAAGATTTATCTACTTTTTCTATTTTCAAAATGACACTCCTTATCAATTTGTGAGGAAAAACTATTACACTAAAACGACTAACAGCCGCTTTTCCTCTTACATAATGACGTCTTTCATTTACTAGTTCAACGCATAATCAATGACTTAGTCACTATGTAAAGTAATTAGATTGCTAAAATAAGCATGATTTTTAGATGAGTTGAATTCGGATAGTTTACTGTCTAGCAAACTCACCTTAATAAGGTTTGAATCGATACTGTGGCAGATTTACAGCTTTTCCAAGATAAAATGTTGAGTCCACAACCGTGTAGGGCCAGAACATCACGCATAATAGAGCGTTTCCAGTTCTTATTTGAAATAGATTTATTGGAAGGATTAAACTTTTTTACAAACAAAAAAATGAAAACCTGATGAGTCTCCTCATCAGGCTTTTTCGTTCTACTCGCTAAAAATTATAAAGCGGCAGGCTTATGGATAGTGAAGGTAAAGAACTGGCTTGTACCATTGTCATTATCGCTCACAACATAACCCGATGCTTGCTCGCTAGTTTGCTCAGCAACCGCAATAGATTCCGCTTTCGTGATCACCGGTTTGCCAGCATTTTGTATCAACTGGCTATATGGCGTAAGATCAAGACTCTCTTTATTGTTAAGTGCATCGATAGGTAGCACCCCAACAAAACTGCCTTGGATCTCACCATCATTCACGCTACTTGAATTATTACCTTCAACCGAAGCTGTATAAATCAAGCTGTTGCTACTTTGCCAAAAATCTGCACCAGATAAGCATGCTTGCACACCGTTGATGCTAGGCAATGTAATTTCCACAACATCCAATGAAGGAATATGATCGATCTTACCCTGCAGATAATTCAACATATCGGCAGTTTTCATTGTGAAGATTGCATTCTTACCTTCATTACCACGGTTGAAAATGTAAGTTTCATCTGCAGAATTCGCAATGCCTTCAATGTTTATTTTTTCTTCGTCTGTGAAACCCGCAGCACTGTGTAAATCAGTATAGAATTGAGACAGCGATAACTTGATGTTATCCCCGCCATCAGCTGGGATTAGATACGCATTTTCACGTAACACTTTTTTGCTGCCAGAACCAACCACAAAGTAATAAGGTTGATTGTTGTAATTTAGCAGCGTCATTGACTCGAAATCAGGTTTTGTTGCGTGAGCTACGCGATTGTCTTGATTGACTGGGAAGTTGTCAATAAGCGTTTTGCTATCAATAGAAAAGTCATCAGCCACATCAAATAACCATGGTGAGTCATCACCTGAAACAATAATTTTACTATTGTTTACCACCATTGCAGAACCAGAAGAGAGATTTGGGTTGATGGTGGAATTGCCGATCACAAAGTCAAATGACTCCGTTTGCGCTGGAGTTTGAGAGCAGCCACTAACGGCAATAGCTGCAGCAGTTAGAACACTTGCTACAACATAGTTTCTTGTTTTCATTTTAATCTTTACATCCTTGATATTTAAGGATTTTCACTATATACCCCGCAAGCAGTTCTTATAGGAATGGAAACAAAGATTGTGTAGATAACGGCATTTCAACATTGGGGTTTAAGATCTTTCCCTTGCTCAGCCACGCTGCATATCGATGGAATCAGTTGATGGGGTCAAGTCTTGAATTTTGCAAAGAAAGCACAGTTTCGATAAAAACCATGCTTTCTTTCAGTGCATCTACTTAATCTTAGATACTAACCATTACAATGAGTGTTACACCTTTAGAGGTTCAACATGCGATGACCTGTTATTACATGGCTGACAAGTAGGCTTTATACGCCTTTAACCGTACTGTCGCAGCGCCGATGATATCCATAAAGCCAAGCATTGGGTGCGGTTTTTCCGCTGACACCCAGCCAGAGCCTGTAGAACCAATTGGAATGTTATACCCTTGCGGCTCTTCAAATTCGATGACAATGGTACGCCCGTGGGAATTCATATTGTTACCTACGTGCTGTCTAACATGTTGGCTACCCTGACGTACTTGCACTTGCGCTTCACCAGTGCCGGTAGTCACGCTATGCACTCGCCCTCGGAAAATCTCCCCAGGATAGGCGTCCACATAGAACTCAGCAAATTGACCTTTTTTAATACCTCGATAGGTTTGATCTGGGATTCTCATCTCAACAAACTTTTTCTCTGTTGAATATAAGTGCATGTTACCAGTGCGAGTACCACTGGTAATGTTGGTGATCGACAACTGTCCATCAAATGGCGCACGCACTTCGCGGCGCTCATGTTCCCATTTGGCGGTCGCCATCTGAGCTTCAATATTCATGATCTGCGCATGTGCGGCGGCGATGTTCGCTTCTGCGGTTTCGATGCGCGTGCGAGTATCGTCTCTCTCCGACTCCTGGGCAAAATCTTTTAGCTTTTCTAAGCGCTGTAGAGTTTTTCTATCGTTTTGTTGTTGACGTCTCAAAGACAAAATTTCAGCTTCACTGGCCTTTTTCTGTGCCTGCAAGCTATCCATTTTGGATTCGGTATCTTCTGAGCGCAACGTGTATATGAGGTCGCCCTTTTTCACCATCTGGTTATGAGTGACATACACCTCATCCACTTCTTGGCCAAATAACGGGCTTAATACCGCATGTGGCGCCTTCACCGTAGTACTATCGGTTAAATCTGCTGGCGACCAAAAACGGTGCGCAACAAATAACGCGGTGGCAATCAACATGCCTGTGCCCACCATTAAGGTGGCATTGCGTAACGTCCATTTAATAAAGCCTATCTTGACTAAAATCCAACATATAAGAATGTAAGGCAACATAATCTCTTTCATTGCTTACTCTCCTGACTTTTCATTTTGCATTGACGTTTGTGCTTGTGCTTGTGCTTGTGTTTGCATTGAAGTTTGCGCAGGCATGTTCTTTGAGCTAGCCGTGCCGTTACGAATAATTTTGGAAATGGATTCACCAATCACATCCCAACGGGTAAAGGCGATGATGATAGCTAATACCCACCACGCTTTATTGATGAACAAACCACAAAGAGAAAGAGCAAATACGATTTGAGTATGCGCGCTCGACATATTCGAGGCTTTATGCACTGCAATTTCATGCAATTGCCACAATAAATACAGCACGTAAATGATCACAGAGACAGTGACGAAAAAGACAAACCCCATAAACACTTCTGAGTCTAATAATTTGACTATGTTCGGAAGCCCATTACTAAAATATTCTGCGGGTAAGTCCGTACCATGGATGGCACCTAGATGAGACAAAGCAACCGACGCTCCGCCGATAACGGCAAACACAATAATGGCTTTAACAATATAAGTAACAACAGACAGAGCGCTCCTTGCGAGTTTTCTCCCAAGACCGTCACTGGTAGGAGGTAAGGATGCATCAGACATTGATTTTCGCTTCTTAGTTGTGAGTTCCCAGTCATCTTAATAGAAGGATTCAATGATTGTGGAATATGCCATATTCCTAAAAAGTGCTAGGCAAAAAAAATCCCTTACATAAGTAAGGGATTTGAATCTCTAAAACGAGTTAAAAACATGGTCAAAACATAGCTAAAACACAGTTAAAACACAGTTAAAACATCGTTAAATCATAAACATAACCGCAAGTTGCGAGTGATGTTCTGATTAGTGAGTTACGTTAAGCTTGTAGAAAGTCGCTTGTGCGTAGTCGTCTGCATCGCCTGTTTTGTTTTGGTTGTAAACGCCCGCTTTAAAGTACATGTATTGACCGCCTTCACCGAAGCCACTCTCAGACATGTCGACTGTTTTAACAAGGTCTTTTTTACCATCACGCATGATAGTTACAGAAAGCTCGTTACCTTTAACTTGGATACGGTAGCTGAATTTCTCGTTAAGTTTGATACCGTCTGTAGGCTCTGTTGGTGTTGCATCTTGGTGCCAGTAATCAGGTAGTGAGTTACCGATGATGTTGTGCCAAGTTTCTTTACCAAACGCTTTACGTGGTTCGTGCGCAAAGTAGATAGAACCTGTTTCGTTTTGTGGCAATTTACGGTAGTACAAACGAATTGGTTCGTTGTTGTTTGAGTGGATTTGACCGATGATCACACGACCAACCTGCCAGTTTTTACCTGTAGTTGTTACGTGGTTAACGGCTAGAGTTGCTTCTAGAGTACCGTCAACACCGCCAGCTACTTTTTGGTCTGCTTGAGGAGCCGTTGAGAATACCCAGTTGTTACCGCCAACACCTTTCGTTTTGTATTGAGTGTTACCACGGCGAATCATTTCACGTAATTCTGAACGAGTATAAGTAGTGTTTTTAGATGTTTTTGCACCCTTCACTGGCGCTTTAAATACCATGCCACCATCTTCTGCCAAGTAGAAGTAATTCGCATCAGAGTAACCTGCTGCTAATTCTTTTTCTTTAATTTGGTCAGATTTGCCATCGCCATCAGAATCGATAGGCACACTTACTGTCCAACCTAGTAGGTCAAAGTTGTCTGAAGGTGCTTTAGTTTTTGGCGCATTGTTAGGTGCTACATTTGAACATGCAGTCATTGTCAGCGCAGCGACTAAGGCAACTGCACCGAAAACCGCTTTCTTGCCTTTAGAAGTACCCAATGTTTTTAAACTCATCATTGCATTTACACTCTATGTAATATTGTATTACCAAGAATGTTACCACTGATGTCAGGCTATGACCTCTTGTAAATCTGTGATTTGGATCATATTTTGAAGAGTAAAGCTAGCTATCAAACCCATACACATTCAAGTTTTAAATATTTACATTTCAATAAATAAGTAATTTGTATGATTAATATGCACATGCGTTATTTCATCGATTTACTCAATATTCGACATATTTAACGTTAAATGTGTTCCAAGGGCTATAAATTAGCCAATATATTGTCGGCTTTGATTATACTATTTAGTTTCTTAGGATCGGGACTGGATATAAAAATACAACAGCAATAAAAATCGCTATAATACCCGTCATCAACATCATGCTTATCAAGGGCTTTTATGACACAGTCAAACACACCTAATGTTCCAAATGATCCATCAGAACGTTTTAATCTTTTTTTTAAAGCGGCTGCAACCGATAAAAAAATCTGGTTGCTAATTGATGAGCACGGTAGCGTGATGCTCAATACCGAAGATGAGGAATGTGTTCCTGTCTGGCCATCCGAAGAACATGCATTGATGTGGGCTACCGGTGAATGGGAAGGTTTCACCGCCGAGCCTATCTCTATTGCCAAATGGAAAAGCCGTTGGACGCATGGCTTAGAAGATGACGAGCTTTCGTTGGTGGTTTTTCCTGATCAAGAAGGCGAAGGTATTGTGCTCTACCCAGATGAATTTGAAATGGAATTGACTAAACGCGAAGCTAAACTTAAAAAATAACCTCGCCTTTCCTCTTATACTAATACAACATCATTCTATAAATGCGCTTCATTATTAATAATGAGGCGCATTTTTATTTGTTTCTTTCTTGCATCACGATCGCATTTTTAATAACAACTGCATGCATGAGCTCACAGTTTCTATGACACTAATTTGACATAAAATATGACAAATCCGATGCTTTGCTTTTAATATTTTAATTAATTCAAAGTAATAATGAATAAAACACTCTTAGTTTTAGCCTTAGCCGCAATCATTAGCGGATGTGGCAGCAGTGACGATTCTTCTCAACCACCCGCTGTGGACCCAAACCCTCCCGGTGACGTTGATCCGACCCCACCAGATTCAGATGATGGTGATGATAACGACGACAATGATAATGACGACGGCAACGGCGGGGATAACGGCGGCGATAACGACAACGGAAGTGGCGACGAGGGCGATGATGACAGCAGTGAAGATCATATCGCGCCCTATGACCTCACAAAATTCCAACCAATCCTGTCTAACTCAGATCTGCAAATGTCCGATCCTGAAGGCGCCGAATCTAATAAAGAGAGCATTATAAAAGACGGTAACTTCCACGGTTACTTTGACGACTATTTTTACGCAGAGCAAAGCTCGCAAAATTTAGTATTCAAAATGTCTAATTACCTCATGCGCAGTGAAGTTCGCGAGCTAGAAAATTTTGACGTTGATGCCGAGGGCATTAAACGCACTTTATATGCAGAAGTCAGCCTTCCTAATATAGAGCAAGCCATGTCTAACTCTTCTTCAAGCAGAGACCAAGTGACATTCTTGCAAATCCATAACAAAGGCACCGCAAGTGATGGCACAGGCTACATCCCTCACCCATTGCTAAGAGTGGTGTACGAAACCGAACGTGATGGTAACTATGGCCATTATTGGGCGGTCATCAAAAATAACGCTGTTGATTGTAAAGGCGACGCTGCGATACCAGATGATGCTCGCTGTGACGACGCCTATGATCACATCGATCTTGGTGAAGCCAATACAGACCAATTTACCGAATTCCAATTAGCGATACAAAGCAGTCGTCTTTCTATTCGAGTAAATGGGATTGAAAAAGCGGATCTTGATATCGACTACTGGGCGCACCTACTAAGCTACTTTAAAGCCGGCGT
This sequence comes from Vibrio halioticoli NBRC 102217, assembly GCF_000496695.1. Lineage (GTDB taxonomy): Bacteria > Pseudomonadota > Gammaproteobacteria > Enterobacterales > Vibrionaceae > Vibrio > Vibrio halioticoli. The sequence goes on along the minus strand of NZ_BAUJ01000023.1, from coordinate 8,971 downwards.
TTATAACCAGTTTGAAAACGGTGAGTCTGAAGCTCACTTTAAATCTCTAAAAGTCATTGAACAGCAAGTGGATACCGACACCGAGACCACTTACCAATGGAACATCGACGAATGGAAAATCACCATTCCTGCCAGTAAAGACGATTGGTACGGCGAAGGTGGCAGTAGCGCAGCAGAACTGTTCCCTGCCCGTTGTGGTTATTCTGACCGAGATGAACTGGCTAACGATGAAGACATTTATCACGCCGATCAGGACATGACCTACTTCTCCGTGGAAAACGGTCGCATGCACTTTCGAGCAGATATGGGCTACGGTTCAACAACAGAAAACTCAAGCTACATTCGCTCCGAATTACGTGAACTTTATATGAGTGATGAAGACACCACTTGTAGCAGCAGTAATGAAGATTCTAGCTGGTATCTTGACGATGACAGAACTGGTGCATCTACGCACACGCTCAAAGCACTATTAAGAGTTGAAGAGCATCCCGATTTAAGCCAACCAAAAGTCATTTTGGGGCAAATACATGGCTGGAAAATCAGTCAGGCTTTAGTCAAGTTATTGTGGGAAGGTGATAATCGACCAGTGCGAGTCATTTTAAATGATGACTATGAAACCAATAACTCAAGCTGCGGTCATTGTGAACCGTTTAGTGTTGATTTGGGCACATATAAAACAGGAGAAGAATGGGGTTACACCATTCGCGCCAATCAAGAAGGTATCTATCTTGCAACCTATGATGCAGATGGCGGTAATTTGAAGTCGCATACCATCCCTTGGGGCGAAGAGTATGTCGATAATGACGGTGATAAAGTGGTTTTGTCTGCCGATTGGGCATCTCCAGATATCGCTTTTTACTTCAAAGCTGGCATATACCCGCAATTTTCACCTAATTATTCTGGTGAAATTTTCGACGTTAGCTTTAGTTACTTAGACATAGATCACTATTAGAAACACTCAAGTCGATCTTGATCGCACTTATTAATACATCTTTACATTTGTATTATTAAATTATGTATTATTTACAACACAGAACGAATGACGAACATCGTTCTATCTAGATTTAAAAGATATAGAAATCATCAAGTCGTATTTTCTATATCAAAAACAAATGCAGTTAGTAACTGTTTTATATTACAAATAATATCGTTGGTTTATACAACATTAGGTGAATGGTAAATGAAACATATATATCTAAAAAGCTTGTTAGCAACTTCTGTCTTATTAGCAGTAGGCTGTACTTCAGCACCTTCAGCTCCAAAATTTGACAACAACAAAGAGACAGGCGTAGCACTTCTTACTCCAGTTGCTATCACAGCAAGTAGCCACGATGGTAACGGTCCTGACCGTTTATTCGACCAAGACTTAACTACTCGTTGGTCTTCAGCTGGTGACGGCGAGTCAGCAACATTAGACTACGGTTCAGTTCACGAATTTGACGCAGTTCAAGCGGCATTCAGTAAAGGTAATGAGCGTCAAACTCGCTTTGATATCCAAGTATCTGTTGACGGTGAAAACTGGACAACTGTACTAAAAGACCAAATCAGTTCTGGTCAAGCAATTGGTTTAGAGCGCTTCCAGTTCGCACCAGCTGTTAAAGCACGTTACGTAAAATACGTAGGTCACGGTAACACTAAAAACGGTTGGAACAGTGTCACTGAACTAGCTGCTGTTAACTGTAACATCAACGCATGTCCTGCTAACCAAATCATTACTCCAGCAGTTGTTGCTGCAGAGAAGTCAATGATTGCTGAAATGAAAGCAGCAGAGAAAGCACGTAAAGAAGCACGTAAAGACCTTCGTAAAGGTAACTTCGGCGAAAAAGCAGTTTACCCTTGTGAAACTACAGTAACATGTCTACGTACTGAGCTTCCTCCAACACCTGCTCTACCAGCAACACCTCTAGCAGGTAATGCACCAAGTGAAAACTTTGACATGTCGTACTGGTACCTATCTCAACCATTCGACCATGACAAAAACGGCAAACCTGATGATGTTTCTGAGTGGGACCTAGCAAACGGTTACCAACACCCAGAAGTATTCTACACAGCTGACGACGGCGGCATGGTATTCCGCGCTTACGTTAAAGGTGTTCGTACTTCAGAAAACACTAAATACGCTCGTACTGAGCTACGTGAAATGCTACGTCGTGGTGACAAATCTATCCGTACTCAAGGCGTGAACAAAAACAACTGGGTATTCTCAAGTGCTCCAGAAGCTGACCTAAAAGCAGCTGGCGGCATCGATGGTGTTCTAAACGCAACACTGAAAATCGACCACGCTACTACTACTGGTAATGCTAACGAAGTAGGTCGCTTTATCATTGGTCAAATCCACGATAAAAACGATGAGCCAATTCGTCTTTACTACCGTAAACTTCCAAACCAAGCAACTGGTGCGGTTTACTTTGCTCACGAAAGCCAAGGCGCAACTAAAGAAGATTTCTACCCTCTAGTGGGTGATATGACTGCTGAAGTTGGTGATACTGGTATTGCTCTAGGTGAAGTGTTCAGCTACCAAATCAAAGTTGTGGGTAACACTATGACTGTTACTCTATCTCGTGAAGGCCATGACGACGTAGTTCAAGTTGTTGACATGACTAACAGTGGTTACGACGAAGGCGGCCGTTACATGTACTTCAAAGCCGGTGTTTACAACCAAAACATCAGCGGCGACCTAGATGATTACGCTCAAGCTACTTTCTACAAACTTGACGCATCTCACGACCAATACAAAGCTAAATAATATTTATCTTCGTATAATCTGAAATATTAATGCCGCTCACAATGTGAGCGGCATTTTTTTATTCTATCCACACTAAATAATATACAAGCCTTTTCACGGTCCAAGGTTTAATAATCAAACCTCAAATCACAGATAACTATCTGTGTGGTTATATACAGGAATCGATATTCATATTTCATTGGCTATTTACGTATTATATTTCTTACAATTAACCGTGATAACAGCCATATTATATCTCAATCCCAATATGGCGGATTTCCATAAAACTGAGCAATATAATCAATAAACACGCGCACTTTGGGAGCTAATTGTTTTGAACTGGGGTAAACAACCCAAATGGCAGAGTCATCCACTAATGGATAATCCGCTAACACTTGCACTAGACGCCCATCATTTAAATGTTCATACGCAATCCAAGTGGCGCACATGGCAATCCCCATGCCATTTACCGCAGCATCACGCACCGCTTCCCCATGATCCACCTTGATTTTTCCTTTTACTTTGACGCTAACAGGACCATCGCTTTGTTGAAAAACCCAAGATTCTAGCCCTGCATGATTGATGCACATATGTTGGTATAGATCGGATGGCGTTTGTGGCGTGCCATGTTCAGCAATATAGTCAGGAGATGCGCACATAATGCGTTTGTCGGTGGCGATTTTTTTCGCTATCAATGTTGAGTCTTTCAATTCGGCATTGCGAATAGCTAAATCAAACCCTCCATCAATGAGATCAATCATGGAATCCGTTAAACGAATATCAACTGCTAAGTCAGGATACTGTGCTAAAAACCCTTTTAACGGCGAAATTAAGTGCATTCGGCCAAAAGAAGCAGGAGCTGCAATCCTCAATGTGCCTTTTGGGCATGCTTTACCTGAGCCAACTGTAGCTTGCGCAGCATCAACATTGTCGATAATTTCTTGAGCATAAGGCAGTAAGTTTTGCCCTTCTTCGGTCAAAGATACTTTACGAGTTGTACGATGAATTAGACGAGCACCTATGCTTTGTTCAAGTTTACTGATGTGCATACTGGCAACAGGTGCGGATAAGCCCAACTCCTTACCTGCAAGACTGATGTTGTGAGTAGAGGCGATCCGCACGAACAATCTGAGATGATCGATATTCATTTAAGCTAATCTCTTAATTTCAATTTATTATTAGCAGTATAGTGATGAATACTAGTGATAAGCACCCTTAGGCGCAAATCAGTTTTAAGTTTTTATTAATAATCAAAAGCACCTATTGTTTAGTATGATTAAAACTTAACACACCCTAATTTGCGGAGAGTCGCTCATGAAAAAAACCATTCTAATAACAGGTTCAACCGATGGCATTGGCTTTGAAACCGCTAAAAAGCTAGTGGCGGATGGACATAATGTGTTGATTCATGGTCGTAACAAGCAAAAAGTGACTAAAGTACAAGCGGCATTATCCGCATTATCAGGCGCTGGTAATGTTGAAAGTTATCTTGGCGATCTTTCTAATCTTGAAGACACAAAGGCGCTCGCAAACGCCATTAAGCAAAAACATCAACACCTGGACGTGCTCATCAACAATGCTGGCGTTTATAACGTACCAACAATTACCACTTCAGAAAATTTGGACACTCGTTTTGTGGTAAACACCATAGCGCCATACCTATTAACTCAATCACTTTTGAACCTGTTTGACCAAACAGGGCGTATCGTAAACCTCTCTTCTGCCGCACAAGCACCCGTTAATCTAAACGCTTTAGTCAGTGCTGACGCACACGAAAGCGATGGTGCTGTATACGCTCAAAGCAAATTAGCCATTACTATGTGGTCAGCTGATCTTGCGCTTAAATTAAAAGAGCGTGGGCCTAGCGTTGTCGCAGTCAATCCAGCCTCATTCCTTGGCAGTAAATTGGTAAAAGAAGCGTATGGCGTTGCGGGCAATGATCTGAGTATTGGCGCAGATATTTTGTATCGCGCCGCCCTATCAGAGGAGTTTGCTAACGCATCAGGTTTGTATTTTGACAATGATATTGGTCGCTTCGCATCACCTCATCCACATGCCAGTGACACTCAAAAAAATGCACAATTGGTCGCGGTAATTGAAAAACTTTTAACCGATAGATTAAAGTAATCTCCTACTCATATTACAAAAACAACGAGCCTAGCTTTGCCCCGCACCTTTGCCCTGTATAGCTAGGCTTTTTCTATCCACTGCATCATTAATAAACCTTATTATTAATAAATTCTTAATTCTGATTAAGGATAAATCGCCATTATCAATCCCGTGCCACACAGTTAAGCTTACCCACCTCAACAATCACTAAAATCTAAAAAGGCTTAACATGCATTACGAAGGTAAAATCTATCGCCCTTGGATGGAAGCTGACAGTATTCTCATTCAAACCACCCTAGGTTGCAGCAATAATCAATGCACCTTTTGCACTATGTTCGATGACAAACGATTCAAAGTTCGTGAACTTGAAGACATATTCAAAGACATTGCCGAGGCTCGTCGCCTATACCCTAAAGTGGAATCCATCTTCTTAATTGATGGTAATGTCATGGCAATGCGCACCGAAAAGTTAATCGCGATTCTCGATCAAATAAAGGTGACCTTTCCTGAGCTTAAAAACTTAGCTCTGTATTCGGGATTCAATGACTTTCGCCGCAAGAGCATTTCTGAATTAAAAGAGATCCGCTCTGCCGGGTTAACTACCGCCTACTCTGGCCTTGAATCGGGTGACCCTATTGTGCTGGAACGCATTAAAAAAGGAATGACCCGTGAACATGCGATTAAAGGCATGGAACTGGCAAGAGAAGCAGATATTAAAGTATTAGCGTCATTCATTTTTGGTCTAGGTGGCCGTGAGCGTTCAAAAGAACATGCGATCAACACCACCAGCTTGCTGAACATCATGCGCCCTGATGCAATTGCACCTATGGCGCTGGCCATTCAACCGGGCAGTGAATTAGAGCAAGAACTGCATAATGGGCAATTTAGTCTACCCAGCCCATTACAAATTTTGGAAGAAGAAAAATACCTATTGGAAAATATGGATGATTTCCCTTGTTTCTATTGGGGCGATCACGGCAACAATATCGCTAGCATGCGTGGTGAGTGGCCTGCCGCCCGCCAACCGTTTTTGGAGCATATTAACAAGCACATTAGCTTAAACCCGATGACCAAGAAAAACGTCATTGAGACCTATGCTTGGTAGACGAGATTTAAAGTCCAATTATTGAAATGGTGTTTCTTACGGATGAAGGAACACCAAAAACTTAGGTTATTTATCCACTTATAATTTAGCTGTATAAATAAGCAAAATCATAGTGTTTTTAATTGATTTCTTTAACAAAATGATACTCACCAGAATTAACATTAATTTCTTTTATGCCATCTTTTTTATTCAAAATAATTGTATAAGACGCTCCATACCTTAAACTACCTGATGAGACTGTTATTCCACCAGTGATAGTACACACATCAGTTAAAGTAGCCCTACCATTAAAACCAAGTTCATATGGAGCGTAATTATTAAAACTCTTATTAAAGCCATTTATATGCATCGAAGTATAACCCTCACAAGAGTCATGCATCCCAGATATTTGACTATTGGATTCTTTGTTGCTGGCAGAAGCATAAGGATATGCATTTATGAGACCAGAACCGAAACCATTTTGCCATGTATTTTTAGATTGATGATCTGCAAAAGACATATAATCTACATTCAACATCTCTGCACTATATTTAAACCTAATAGAGCCATCTACTAATATTTTTTGCGTATTCGTATCAACGATATCAACTGAGATAGAAAGCCCATCTGTATCATTAAATGGTTGATATTTTGAAGAACCAAACAGCATATTAAGCTGATATCCTTTATCTACGTCTATATATTTAGCTTCATTACGGTTTCTTTCACTGAAAACATAATTTGGTAAAAATGATTCAACGATACCTACAAATGAGGTTTCTGAAGGATTTAACGTAACCATTGGTGAAACTATTTTTGATTGAGATAACGGAACTAGAGGACTAACTTTGGTAACTGGCAATGACTTAATCACAGATGTACTAGTGTTGGATTCAGGTGATTTTGTTTCTTGTGATGTACTATGTTTTGAAGAACTGCCCCCTTCGCTACCGCATGCAACTACATTAAAACTTAAAAGAATCACACAAAACCACTTAAAGAACATAACTAATACTCTGAATCTATAATTAAACTGCACGAATAATCGCATACAATTAGCTATATGAATTGTTGAAATGTGAATTTTCAAATATATTCAATACAAAGCAAACAACTTTAATTGACTGTTATAGTCAAAAGTTATTTAAAAACCAGATCTTATATTCAAAAGATACATGTAATTCTTAATATATACTTTCCTTATATCAGATATAATTAAAGCATTTCATCTCGTACCTTATATTTACGGAAACACAATGATCTTACATTTAGCTTCAAATACTTTGTTGAGTACTGATGGAAGTAAAATCAAACAGTTCTCTTGCCCCCTAGAAAAAAACTGGGAACAATTGTCATGGACAAAGAGTGAGTTTAAGAGATTTTGTAGTTCTTGCGATAAGCATGTAATTGATTTAACAACATTTACTGAAGAACAGATAATCGCGATATTTAAAATCGACCCCGATGCATGCGCTTACATAGACTTTCGCCATAGTGTCAATGACATTAGGTTTATCAGTACAACTAAAACTCATGAGCAAGAATCAAATATTTGTGGCGAAACAAACAGAGATAACCTGCTAGTAATTAACACTGCAAGGGACGTTGAATCAATTAATAGAGCCGTCAAACTAGGTTATAAAGTAATCATAAAACCTACAGTCTATGACGAATGTTTTGGTGAAAAAGTGATTATAAAACAAGACGAAGATAGCGGAGAATATATTATTCAGAGCTATGATCTTCGTTCTCTAGATGCATATACGAACCTATCATCTACATTGCAAGCTAATCTAAACTCATCACCTTTTGCGGCATACCTAATCCCTAAAGATCTGCCAAAAAACACTAAGGTATTCATGCCAGACCTCATTGAACATACTGTCGCAGACAAATGGCAGGGGAATGAATATAGAAAAAAATCAAGTGAAGGTATATGGGACGGAGAAGAAATTATTATCGAAAAAACAATGGTTTTTGAACTGTTAGGTTAAATGTCTTTAATAACACATATTTTCATTATGAACTGGTAAATATTCACCAGTTCATAATCACAACTAAATTCACTACATCAGCTTGGCTTTAATCGCGCGTATCTGCATAAGTAATAGCAGTGCGGGTTTCTAGCACTCGAAGCTCATCCCCTACTTCAATCACACCCTCATTGAGTGCAATCAAATTCATGCCAAAGAAAATCGCCCCTTTTTCGTCGGCTCTAAATTTAGCTAAGGTTGCAGTGGGCTCTTGGGCAGCCATTTTTTCGCCTGTCGTTGGATCAACTGAGGTTAATACGCAGCGCTGACATGCCTTGCCTACTTTAAATTCTACCTCGCCAATGGCGATTTTTTCCCAGCTGTCTTCGGCAAAAGGTGGTACACCCTCTATCACCAAGTTGGTGCGAAACTGCGACATTGATTGTGGATGTGAAGCACTGCGGTTTAACTCATCCAGAGAACCTTGAGAGATCACCAATAACGGATAGCCGTCGGCAAAGCTGACTTTAGTTGCCAGTTTTTCACGATAGCGATTAGATTCTTCACCGCAATACAATAGCAATGCTGGCGTACCTAATACGTTACTAAACCACTGGTTAGCGGTGTCTGTGGTGGTATAAGCGAAAAAGCGATCGCTCCAGATTTTACATTCGAACTCGTTACGTTCCAGATCTGATATAGACAAATGCAGGTCTTGTGCATTGGGAGCACTCAGCAAAATACCATCTGGCAGTAGCGTGCTTTTAATCGTCACCATCTTAGGGTACTTACGTGCGGTAATCATGCGACCCGCCGTATCAGTCACCACAAAACGACGGTCAAAACTGATTCCTTCTAAACCAACATAAGCTCTGGATTGTGCAATGCCAGATGTTGATTTTACCGGAAATATATTAATACCCGATAATTGAGCTAAATCCTTCACTTTATACCTCTAACTCTCTCAATGTTAATGCAATCTTATTGCATTTTCGCTATCATTTGCCCGCATTTAAGTAATCGTTTGCTTGGCGTGATAACCATACCACATTCTCGGTTTCTTCTTATACCAATCACACT
>NZ_BAUJ01000024.1 GCF_000496695.1 Vibrio halioticoli NBRC 102217 | reverse complement strand
TGCGCAAGTTCTGAGCACTTACTTAGTGTGATTGGTATAAAAATTAAAAAAGGATCTCGCGATTATCACCAGATCCTTTAGGGGAAGTATAAATAATAGCGATAAGCTATTTCTTCATTTTACCTTCGATATGCAGTTCCATATCGACATAGCTAGATGCACCCATCACCGGGATATTAAAGTCAGCTAACTCTAAACGGGTTGTGCCCATAAAGCCGGCGCGTTGTCCACCCCACGGGTCTTTACCTTCACCAATAAAGTCAGCCGAAATCGTAATCGGTTTTGTTTGTCCGTGCAGGGTTAAGTCGCCCATAATGTCAAACTTACCATCGCCTTTATCCATCACTTTGGTGCTGGTAAATACCGCTTCTTTGTACTTTCCTGCATCAATAAAGTCATCACTGCGGATGTGTTTATCACGCTCAGCATGGTTTGAATCAAGACTTGTGGTATCCACCGTTACTGTGACTTTTGATGCGTTTACGTCTTTAGGATCGTAACTGAATTCACCTTCAAATCGATTAAAACGACCTTTAATGAAGCTATAACCTAAATGACTTACCTTAAAGTTAATCGAGGCGTGTGCGCCTTTTGTATCAATTACATAGTCAGCGGCATTGGCGTATAACGGCGCTGCCATTATTGCCACCAACCCCAACGTTGTTGTCCATTTCTTCATTTTAAGCCTCCTGTCATTTTTCGTAGCGTATTATCTTTATCGATAAAGTGGTGTTTTAACGCCGCTAATGCATGAATGATCGCCAGTCCAATCAATGCATAAGCCACATAATAGTGAACCTCTCCTGCCAAATCGGCCTGTCCTTCAAACAACTTGCCTAAAGCCGGAACATAAAACCAATCAAAGACAGATATGGCGCGACCATCTTCGGTAGAAATTAAATAGCCAGACACAAATAGCACGAACAATAATAAATACATTAAGTGATGTGCAGATTTAGCGGCTTTCACTTCAAATGTATTCCCTTCAAGTTTAGGTGCGCCTTTGTATCTCTTCCAAATAATGCGAAATAAGGTGACAAGAGCTAAAATAATGCCAATCGATTTGTGAATAAATGGGGCTGTTTGATACCACTGGCTATAATAGTCTAAGTCAACCATCCACCAGCCAAGGGCAAACATGCTCACAACGGCGATTGCCGAACACCAATGAATGACACGAGAGGTCAAATTGTAGCTGTTCAAATAATAGTCCTTCATCAGTAAGCCATGCGTACCCAAAAACAATAAATTAACCAATGGGTAAATAATTTAACAGTAAGACTACAAGATACATCCAGTAAAGGTAAATAAATTTCATTCGAGTTTGGGTTAATTTATCTATTCAAATCAAAAACTTTGAACAGGCACTACTATTTACTCTAAGTTACAATTTAAACTATATTAGACTCATCAATGCTAATCCTTATTTATTGGAGTGATTTTTGCTAAAAGACATCGTTATTCAGGCACTTAAAGCGGTTCAAAACGACTGTCTTTCCCTCTCTAAGCAGCACTATCCTACCGTGCACAACCGAGGTATTAGCAATCACCACTTAACTTCTCTGGTGGAACGACGCTTACAAAAAACAGCGCAAGCTTTTGGGTCTTCGACGGTTATTGAACCCATAGATACCAGCAAAAACTCCCACGCAAACAATACCGTCTATCGACGTATTACCTTGCAATACGGCAGTGTGTGGCTTTTTCCGTATTCTATAAAAACCGCTAATAAAGTCTTTAAATCACACCTATTTGAAACGTTAGCCACATGGCAAAGTGAATTTAGTTACGCCATTCAACCGAATGACTGCGTAGTATTGGTCTGTGATCATTGGCTCAATAGGATAAACACTAGCCAACAGCTTATTGATTGGTGGCACAATCGCTTGCCTGATGATTTAAGTGAATACACGCAAAGGGGTATACATCTTGCGCCATCACAACCACCGAAACTGGATCAATTGCTACAAGAACTGCGATTACAGCCTTGCTATAAAACCCATACTCACCCCCTAAAACGACAGGAGGACGGATCCTTTGTTAAAAGATACGTCCACCTTTATGCTATTTTCGAGTGTAAATAATCCACGCGAATACCGGAATGAGTAAGGTTAATTAGTCACTTCGGCTAATACTTCGTTGAAACGGTTCCATGATTTTAGATCCGCTTCTTCTCGATAACGATCAGAGCCTAGTACAGTAAATGCATGCGGTGCACCGCCATACGAGATCATTTCGTGCTTAATGCCGGTACTTTCAAGCTCATCGGCAAGCATGGCAAAATCAGTCATACTAACGACTTTATCCGCCGTGCCATGGAAGATCACTACAGGTGCTTTGGTCATTTTGTAATCTTGACCTTGCGGTGTTTTTAATCCGCCATGGAAGCTAATAAAGGCTTTCGCTGCATTGCCTGCACGAGCCGATTCGAGAACCGCCGCTCCCCCAAAACAATACCCGGCTACCACAGTGTTATCTTTACTTCCGTTGAGCATTTCTGCTTTAAGCTGGCTTTCTGCCATTAGCTTTTGCAACTTTGCTCGGTCTTTATAAAGCTCACCTGTGTGCTGTTTTTTGTCTTTCACTTCCGTTGGGCGAATGCCTTTACCGAACAGGTCAGCTGCAAAAACGTTATAACCGACTTCATTAAGCATTTTTGCTCGCTTAATTTCGTACTCAGTTAATCCATCCCAATCGTGAACTAAGACCACCAATGGCGCAGAATCAGAGATCTTAGACCAATAACCTTGATATTCTTTTCCATCCACTTCATAAACAACGTCTTCTCCCGCTAACACATTGGTAGAACCCGCTAGCAACGCTGCATACAAAAAATAGCGCATAACACTCTCTCCTTCCTTATGAGTTCAATTGAGTGTAGTACGCCTTTATAGAAACAATAACTATTTCTATTTGATTTTTTTGTTATAAGTATTAACTATTTTGACGAGACACTGATTCCACTAACTTAATTTGTAAGCTATTTATTTTTAAGCATAATTTTGTAACTGCCAACACTGACTATACTTACTGAATATGGTACACATTGGTAACACACCGTCATATTTTGCTCATTCGCCTTAATGTGGATAAATTAATTTGAACCAAAAAACTTCTGACTTGCACTCAAAAAATGAAAACAATGACGACATTACCGAAGCCATCCCTTTGGTGCGTGCAGACATAGTCAACACCATTATTGTGCAATTTGAAAAACAAGGCATCAATATGACCGACGCTCTGTTGCATGCCAATATCAGCCGAGAGATGTTACTCGATTCAAGTAATATGATTGTGAATGGTTCAGTAAGGAGTATCTTTGGCAAAGTTTATCAAGATGAGGGGATCTTCGCTTTTGTTCAGGCGGTGGTTCATACTCAGCGAACCCAATTGATTCCACACTTTGTAAAAACACTGTCTAAAAATCTGACGGTTCGGGAAGTGCTGACCAAATTTAATTTATTGATTCGTGAATCCATCCCTGTTGCATCGCAATACTTAGAAGTCGACGAAAACAGTGCGTGGTTCTGTTCCGCTATGCAGCACAAAGAGATCAATGACTGGCAGGAGATATTCAACGTTCTATACTGCGTTGAGTTGATTCGTTCACTAACCAACAATGACGCATGGCGACCGAAAACGGTCGCACTTACTCAAAGTCGAACGGGACAATTTGCGCAAAATATCCCCATTGATATACAAGTACTCTTCTCGCAAAAACACACCAAGATCAGTGTCGATTTAGAATTATTAGACCAACAAATCAATACCCACTACCCAGAACCAGCAGTAAAAGAAATTGTTTGGCACAGTACCTTTACCGATACCTTATATACCGCCCTTATGCCCTACGTTCATGAACAGACCTTAGACATAGAGCTTGCCGCTAAATTATTAAACATGAGTACCCGAAGTCTGCAACGTAAACTGTTGCAAGAGAAAAACTCATTTAGAGCCATTAAAAACAGCCTAATGTTTAACACTGCCTGCGACTTAATGAATCAAAATCTCAGCTTAACTCAAATTTCAATCCAACTCGGCTACGCCGATATCGCCCACTTCTCCCGCGCCTTCAAACGATTTAGCGGCATCACCCCAAAACGCTATCAAGTACTTTTAAGCGGGGTGCGATAATTGCGGGGTCAGGTCTTGAAATTTGCACAAAGTGCAAATTTCAAGACCTGACCCCACAATTAGACCGCCACTATTACAAGTATGGGAATAAGGCTTTTCTTTGTTCGGTGGTGAGGTTGGTGACGCGTTCGATGTTGTTTTCTGGGATTGCTTCTGGGTCTGGGTAGTGTTTTAGCACCCTTTCCATACTCGCTTCTCTGATCAAGTGGATCACCGGGTATGGCGAACGGTTGGTGAGGTTTTCGTCATCGTCGGGATGCGTTCCGGCAAAGCAATAATCGGGATGGAAGGTGGCAATTTGAAACTCCCCTTCGTAATCTTGCTGTTTGATGAGCGCATCAACCCAATCTAAAAACAGATTGTAATCCATAAAATCATCTAAGAAATTAGGGATAGTGACCAAAGTCGTTTCTAGCTCTTCGACGTCGGTGCTTTGCAAATGCATGAACTCTTGCAAGATAAACTCTAGCAATTGCTCTTCATTGTCCGCTTCTGTAACGGCAATTCTGATCTGTTTATTTCGATTAGGTTTAGCGGCAAACGGACACAAATTTAGCCCAATCACCACTTTTTCTAACCATTCTCGGGTTTGATTTTCTACCTGCTGTAAATTGATAGTCATATTACTTTATATTAAACCCTTGGCGTTGTAGGAATTCTTGCATAAACGGACGCGCTTCTTTGCTCAGCGTTTGCGTAATTTGATCAGACCAAGACGCCGCTTTCTTATTATCTGTGCGAGTTGCGTAGTAGGCTTGAATGTGTGCGTCGTACCTTGTTAGCACTTCTTTATCTAATGCTTGGTAGGTTTCTTGATGAACCACAATGGATTTAGGTAAGCGAGGTTTGATCTCTGGCGTTTGCGCAGGATGGCCTAAGCATAAACCAAATAGAGGGATAACGTGCTTAGGTAGGGCTAAAAGGTCAGTAACTGGTTGCGGGTTGTTTCTTAGTCCGCCGATGTACACTCCCCCTAATCCTAGTGATTCTGCCGCCGTCAGACAGTTTTGAGCAACCATAGCCGCATCAACAGCGCCTATCAGCGTTTGCTCGGTAAACCCTAGCTGAGCTTGTGGATGAATTTCTTGATGACGATGAAAATCTGCGCAGAATACGAAAAACTCGGCGCAACTTTCCACATAAGGTTGCCCACCCGCGTATTGCGCTAGTTTGGCGCGGCTTTCTTTATCTTGCACGTGAACAATAGACACACACTGAATAAAGCTAGAACTTGAGGCCGCTAAACCACAATCTAAAATGGTATCGAGTTGCTCTGGTAAAATACTTTGCTCGGTAAAAGATCGAATTGAACGGTGTGAAAGAAGCGTCTCTATAGTGCTATTCATCAGGCTTTCCATAACAAGTTGTTGATGTTTAGGGTAGCAATAATGCGCCTTTGAGCAAAGAGGCTTTCAGCAAATAGCCTTAGCGATAATAATTTGAACAAGGCGATTAATAACGACTATTCATCCCGCTGCGGTTCGATATATCGTCATTCATGCGCCCTCCTTTCCAAGCGCCCTTGCCAAGTACATTTAACACATCACTGGCGCTATAGTCATCACCGGCAAAGAAGTCACGCGCTATGTCCTTTCGCAGCCGATTGAATATAGGGGCATCACCTAAGTCTTGAGGGTGTGCAAACAAGGCCTGCGCACACTGCTGCTGACGTTGACTCAGCGCTTTACTACTGGCTTGTATTTGTCCGATAGAGTAGTAATCACGTCTGCCATAGCCTTTTAGTAATACAGGCGAAAGCAACTTAATCACTTTTGCAATTCTGCTACGTTGAATATATCCAAACATGCGACTCCTTGAGTTTGTGGCTATCCAATCACCTTAGCTTAAACTAGGAAATCTAGCGCCTCATTAGCATGTTAACACCCTGCGCGACATTTATCGTGCTTGTAGTCGCTAAACGCCATCCTTTATAGATGTGCCATGATTTACACTATGCCTAAACATCTCTTACTCGCTAATAACACGAGAATTTGCCATTAAAATACAGTTAATGAATATTTATAAAAGGAACAAAATAGTAAATTACCCAAGACATAGAAATGCATGTAAACTATTGAAATATAAGTAATGTCGTAAGCGTGTCGTCTAAATGCCGTTATCTTTTGTTTAGGCTACTGATACTTTTAGTGTCGATGCAGCGTTAAGGAATTTGAAATGATAATCAGAAAACTCAGACTTAAAAACGGTTGGTCGCAAGAGCAACTTGCAGAGCTTAGCGATCTCAGTATTCGCACAATACAACGGATTGAAAGAGGTCAAAAGCCAAGCCTTGAGTCATTAAAATCTCTTGCTGCTGTGTTCGAAACAAGTGTATCTCACCTTCAACAGGAGCCAGCAATGACCGACAAAGTAGAAATTACCAACGAAGAGCAAATTGTCATTGATCAGGTAAGAGCCATTAAGAGCTTTTATTCTCATCTAATGACGTACTTAGCAGTGATGGTGGTCTTATTTGCCATAAACCTAATTACAGATTCTGGCTATATTTGGGCGTGGTGGCCCGCGCTAGGTTGGGGTATTGGCATTATCAACCATGGATTAAACGCTTTTGAAGTGTTCGATTTCTTTGGCGTTAAATGGGAAAAGCGTCAAATAGAAAAACGCCTAGGTCGAAAAATGTAAATCAAAAAAATAGGGGCAATCGCCCCTATTCAAATCATCACATCAATTACGCTTTAGCGTTAAATACCACTTGGTACTCACCGATGCCTGCGTAATTTACTGTTGTAGGCTTGTCGAATTCAACTTCAACGATGCCACAGTAAGAACCGGTAATGATAGTCTCGCCAGCTTTAAAAGTAACGCCGCGACGAGTCATGAAGTTAATTAGCCAGTAAACTGGGCTTTGCGCCGATTCGTTTGGATGTGTGCCATCAAAGTTTTGAACATTGTCACCTTGAGTCACAGTCACGTTAACTTTAGCCGCATCAAAGGCTTTTTCACGAGCAATTTCAGGGCCAACAAACAGACCTTGGTTTACCATGCAGTCAGCCAGTTTTTCGTTGAACTCAGCATCGCTGTCTGCAGCAAAACGTGCTTGCATTAGTTCAAGTGCCATGTGGCATGAACCGATAGCGTCATTGATTTGCTCTTCAGTGTAACCTTCTGCGTTTGCAGGAAGATCTTTACCTAGTTTAAAGCCAATTTCTGGTTCAATGCGCGCAGCGCCATTGTCCATAAATAATTCACATGTATCGCCACTGTTCACGCTATCAGCAAAGATAGGAGCAACAATGTATTTGCCTTCGCCAAGTGGGTTTAAACATTTCCAGCCGCCTACAGCGCCGTTTTTCAGTTCAATCATTGCTGCTTGAGTTTGCAGAGCGTCTTCTAGAGTCGTTGGACGAATGTTTTCTGCAAGACGTGGCGCTTTAGTACCCGCTACGCGGCGGCTTAAAAGCTCTTTGGCCGCTTCTGTATATAATGTAGTCATATTGTATTACCTGATGATTGTTTTGTTTGATGATATAGCAATTTTTATATTCTGAATAGGTCGCCCAATCACGAAAAAGGGTGACTTGCATAACAAGTCACCCTTAAATTACCTAGTTAGATCAACCTTTGTCTTGTTAGTAAAAAAGACAATCACTGACGATTAAACGTCGTAAGTTGTTGATGCTGTGTCGCCGCCTGTACCAGTCCAGTTAGTGTGGAAGAATTCACCACGCTCACGGTCAAGACGCTCATAAGTGTGAGCACCAAAGTAGTCACGTTGCGCTTGAAGAAGGTTTGCAGGCAAACGAGCTGTTGTGTAACCATCAAGGAACGAAAGTGCAGACGTTGTACAAGGCATTGGGATGCCCACTTCTAGCGACTTAGCCGCTACTTTACGCCATGCACTTAGACAGTTTTCTAGGATAGCTTTGAAGTAAGGGTCTGAACCTAGGAATGCAATCTCAGGATCGGTCTCAAACGCATCACGAATGTTACCTAGGAATGCAGAACGGATGATACAACCGCCACGCCACATTAGTGCTACGTTACCGTAGTTTAGGTCCCAACCATTTTGGTTTGATGCTTCACGCATTAGCATGAAACCTTGTGCGTAAGAGATGATCTTAGACGCAAGCAGTGCTTGGCGAAGTGCATCAACCCATTCTTGTTGATCGCCTGCAACAGGCTGCACTGTTTTACCAAATAATTTCTCAGCCGCTACACGTTGGTCTTTCATTGAAGATAGGCAACGAGAGAAAACAGACTCAGAGATAAGCGTTAGTGGAATACCTAAATCAAGGGCATTGATACCTGTCCATTTACCGGTACCTTTTTGGCCTGCAGTATCAAGGATCTTGTCAACTAATGGCGCGCCATCTTCGTCGCGGTATTTCAAGATATCTGCTGTGATTTCTACTAGGTAGCTGTCTAGCTCAGTGGTGTTCCAGTCAGCGAATACTTTTTGCATATCGTCAGCAGACATGCCAAGACCGTCTTGCATAAATTGGTACGCTTCACAGATAAGCTGCATGTCACCGTATTCGATGCCATTGTGTACCATTTTAACGAAGTGACCTGCACCATCGTTACCTACCCAATCACAGCAAGGCTCACCTTTGTCAGTTTTCGCTGAGATGCCTTGTAGGATAGGTTTCACTGCTTCCCATGCTTCTGGAGAGCCGCCTGGCATGATTGAAGGACCAAAACGTGCACCCTCTTCACCACCTGATACGCCAGTACCGATGAAATGAATGCCTTTTTCACGTAAGTAAGCTACGCGACGGTTTGTGTCAGGATAGTTAGTGTTACCACCATCGATGATGATGTCACCTTTATCTAGTAGTGGGATAAGTTGTTCGATGAAACTATCAACCACATCACCAGCACGCACCATAAGCATCACTTTACGTGGTGTTTCTAGCTTCTCTACCATTTCTTGTAAAGAGTAAGCGCCAACGATGTTAGTGTCTTTTGCTGGGCCTTCTAAAAATTGGTCAACTTTAGCCGCAGTACGGTTATGTGCTACCACTTTAAAGCCATGATCGTTCATGTTTAAGATAAGGTTTTGACCCATTACTGCGAGTCCAACTACACCAATATCACCTTTCATTTTGTCTCTCCTACTATACTTATCTTAAGCAATCTTACTTGCTGCGTCTGAGTCTAAAAACCATTCTGTTTCACCCACATTGGAGTGAATTTTTGCTGCTGGATAGGGAAGATCCTCAGCTGGCGTATTGTAGATCTCATGTACGATATCTTGTTTGCCTGCGCCTAACACTAAATAGCTAATGCGTTTGGCCGCTTGTAGCACTTTTGCTGACTTCGAAATACGTAGCTGTCCAGATTCTGGATGCGAAGCAACGATAGCCAATTTTTCTTCTTGGTAATTTGTTTGTTCTGGGAACAAAGAAGCCGTATGCCCATCAGCACCCACGCCTAGCAAAATCCAATCAAATACTGGAACGCCATCTTGAGTGTCAACCACATCGCTCATTTCCGTTGCGAAACGAATGGCTTCTTGCTGAGGGTCATTTTCACCTAAAATGCGGTGAATATTTGCCTCTGGCACGCCAACAGGAACAAATAGCAAAGCGTTTGCTTCACCAAAGTTACTTTCTGCATCCGTTGGGGCTACGCAACGTTCGTCACCCCACCAAAAATGCAGGTTGTTCCAATCAATGCTGCTCGCATGCGGCTCAGTCGCCAGCAACTTGAATAGCATTTTAGGGGTGCTGCCACCAGATAAAGAAATATGTACCGCTCGGCCTTTATGGCTAAAGCTTTGTAACTCTTTGGCTAATTGCTCAACCACTTGGGTTGGCGTACTAAAGATTTTGGTATTCATCATAATTCGCAATAATCTGTATCGGTTAAGTTTTTGCAAGGGAAGCGCCAAGCTCTTCCATCACGCTCTAGTAGATCATGAGATTCTTTTGGTCCCCATGTACCACAGGCATAACCAAATAACGCTTGTGGGCGTTCTTTAAAGTCTAAGATAGGCTGAACATATTCCCAACAGGTTTCGACCGCATCAGAACGAGCAAATAACGTTGCATCGCCATTTAACGCATCCAGCAATAAACGTTCGTATGCGGTGAGCATATGCGCTTCGTTTAAAGACTTGTAATGGAAGTTCATTTTTACTTCTTTAGCGTGGAAACCTGCACCTGGCTCTTTCAAACCAAAGCTTATTTGAATACCTTCATCCGGCTGAATACGGATAATCAGTTTGTTTTCAGGCGCATCCTGTCCAAACACTGGGTGTGGCGTATCTTTAAAGTGGATAACCACTTCTGTTACACGAGTCGGCAGACGCTTACCAGTACGAACATAAAATGGAACCCCATTCCAACGGCTGTTGTTAATGTAGGCTTTCAGTCCAATGTAGGTTTCGGTGCGAGAATCTTCTGCCACACCGGGTTCGTCACGATAACCTGGTAAAAACTCACCACGAACTTCCGATTCAGTGTATTGACCTAATACAAGGTTGTTCACTAAATCATGCTCTTCAAGTGGTTTTAAGCTTCTTAGTACTTTTACCACTTCGTCACGAATTGAATCAGCATTGATGCGCGGAGGTGACTCCATGCCTACCATAGCCAATACTTGCAATAGGTGGTTTTGGAACATATCGCGCACTGCGCCAGAGCCGTCGTAATAACCGCCCCGCTCTTCTACGCCAAGGAATTCAGAACCGGTGATTTCCACATAGTTAATGAAGTTACGGTTCCAAAGCGGCTCAAACATGATATTTGAAAAACGGAACACTAACAGGTTTTGTACTGTTTCTTTACCAAGATAATGGTCAATACGGTACAGCTGAGTTTCTTCAAAATGCTCATGGATTTGCGTATCGAGCAGTTGCGCTGATGCTAAATCGTAACCAAAAGGCTTTTCAACGATAAGGCGTTTCCAACCGTCGTCTTCTTTGTTTAGACCGTGAGCGGCAAGGCTTGCTGGAATAACAGAATATAGGCTCGGTGGTGTCGCTAAGTAATACAGCACATTACGCTCTTGTAACTGGTAGTGCGCGGCAAGTTCGTCTTGGCGAGCAACCAATTTGGCATAATCTGCAGTATCAGAGGTATTGATAGCTTGATAGTGAAGATGGCTTATGAATTCTTCTAGTACAGACTCTTCTGTTTTTTCAAATTCTATCAGTGCTTTCTTCAATTTTTCGCGGTAAGACTCATCACTGTATTCAGTACGACTTACGCCTAAAATATAAAATGATTGGGGAAGTTGACCGCTTTGGTACAGTCTATATAAAGCGGGAATTAACTTGCGGTAAGTTAAATCTCCAGAAGCACCAAAAATTACTATGCTGCTTTTATCAGGTATAACCATCATTTGTCCTTCAAGTGCCTTTAAGGGTTGCATACATCCATCGTGTCGCGGGGGAATCCACGTACGAATGGTTCACAATGCACCATGAAAAGAATTCTACACCGAATAAGGCGAATTTAAATAATTTGTCACATTTTCACAGTGAATAATTGCAATCTATAGGCAAAAAAAATCTCCGACTTGTTTTCGGAGATTGCCTGCCCCTATAGTTTAGCTTTATGACGCTTTAATATAAACATTTTTCATTCGCATACTTATTTTTGCAATTTGGCTGCATGAAAATTAAGCATCAATTAGGGCTCTGTAGCAACAAAGCCCTATAAATATTGACATCATTAGCAAAACAGATGGTCACCTTGATTCATATTCAAGCAATTTTGCTAACCGATTTAACTAAGAGTTAAGGACGCAGTTTTAACACTTTATCGATATCTTCTGCGCAATGTCTTTCTGGCAGTTGCTCCCATTTTTCGCCAAAAGCACGATTCACGATGCGACCACGCTGCACCCCTTCTCGCTCAGCAACTTGTTTCGCCCAGCGCAGCACATTAGTGTATGACTCAACTTGCAAAAACTCAGCTGCATCATATAGCTTGCCCAGTACAAGATTGCCATACCAAGGCCAAATTGCGATGTCAGCAATCGTATACTCATCGCCCGTAATAAACACATTATTCGCCAATTGCTTGTCTAACACATCTAATTGACGCTTAGCTTCCATTGCAAATCGATTGATTGGATATTCTTGTTTTTCGTCTGCGTAAGCAAAGAAGTGTCCAAAGCCACCACCTAAGAAAGGCGCTGAACCTTGTGCCCAAAATAGCCAATTAAACGTTTGGGTGCGTGCGGCGCCACTGCTTGGTAAAAAATGGCCAAACTTTTCTGCCAAATGAACCAAAATAGAAGCAGATTCAAATACGTTAACCGCCTGATCACCACTTTTATCCACAAGAGCCGGAATTTTCGAATTTGGGTTAACGCCCACAAACCCTGAAGAAAACTGATCGGATTCACCGATATTAATTAAGTAAGCATCGTATTCTGCTTCTTTAACACCAGCAGACAACAGCTCTTCAAGCATAATAGTGACTTTTTGCCCGTTAGGAGTGCCTAAAGAATAAAGCTGTAACGAATGTTCCCCCTCAGGCAATACTTTTTCAAATCTCGCGCCTGCTTCGGGGCTATTGATATTGGCCCATTTGTTGCCGCCACTACTATCATTAACCCAGACTTTAGGTGGTACGTATTGCTCGCTCATGGTCTCTCCTTTTGCCTATCCGATCATTTAGGAACATCAATCGATATCCCTTACCACTTATAAACTTATCTACACTCTATCACCCTTAGACTTGAGCTTATAGGTTCAAAGTGTCCATAGTATTTGTCGGTATTAGCCTAATATCGACGGGTGTCTTTCAGCGGCTTTATTACTGAATCTAACCCTTCCACCTTAAGTGCTAAGCAAAGTTGCAGTAATCGCCCAAGCTCACCTTCTGGCCATTGCGCTTTGTTTTGAAACCATAATAAATACTCTTCAGGAAGATCAATCAGTACACGACCAGCGTACTTCCCAAACGGCATTTTCATGTGCGCAAGTTTAAGTATATTTTCTTTATCAAACACTTTTTAAAACCAAATCAAACACTTTGTGACATTGTGAAATGCATCTACCATAATAGAAGTGAGTGAAACAAACAAAGGATCGTTTTTGCACATCACCACTTCCATTTACCTGTTTCTGTTTACTTTGCTGATGAGTTTCTCTCTGCCAATACAAGCGCAGGACAGCGAAGAAAAATGCTTAAGCAAACCTGACGATAATAGGCCAATTTCGCGCGTTTATCACTTCCTCAACACCAAGTTTTGTCAACCTGCCGTATGGTTTGATGACTTCTTCGCCGACGATCGCGTCACTGAAGACGCTCGTGCAGGTACTTCCGTGCGTTGGAAAAACGATTTTTCATACTTTGAACAAGACGGCTTTAAATACAAAAGCAAAATTGATGCGAAATTTAACCTGCCAAAAGTAACCAAGCGACTAAAACTCATCATTGAATCAGAGGGGGAAGATTCTCTTTTCGACCTGTTTCCAAAAAATTCTGACGAAGTAGAAAACAACGTCGGCCTGAGATACGACATCTACGCCAAGGGTAACAGTAGTTTTAATATCAAAGCCACATTTAAACCCAAAATCGAAGCACGTTATCGCTTTACCTACCCAATCACCGTCAATACGGTAAGCCGTATTACGCAAAAGCTTTACCAACAAACGGAGTTAACCGGCGAATCGACCCAGTTTGATATCGATCACGCCATAAACACAAACTTTCTACTGCGCTGGACATCTTTCGCCGAATTTGAAAGAGATCATGCCGATGACACTAGCATTTGGAATATGGGAACCGGATTTATTCTGTACCAATATATCTCCCCAACCCAAGCCATTAACTACACCATCAGCACCACAGCAACCGACACTCCACACTCTTTTATAGATAACACCCTAATCAGCCTCACCTATCGCCAAAATATCTTTTTTGATTGGTTCTATTACGAAATCACCCCCGAATACAACTGGTATCGGGAATATCAGCAAAGCTTTGAGAAAGAAGCGAGTATTCGGCTTAGGTTGGAGGTTCGATTTGATAATTTTTAGAGGTGTTTGTTTTATTAGGGATGAATAAGCCAAGTTATTATTCAAGTAGTATTCTGTTTTAGCTATCAAATTATTTTAAGTTTTAAGATCGGAAGTAGACAATCGGATTAGCTTACTCTGTATGGATAAACCTAGCTCGTTTTCCAAAATCAGTTAGCACCGACTGAACAACTACTTTCTTCAAATTAGTCCCATTAAACGCAAGCGCATTGCTTTTCATGGTCGTCTAAATCAAGTTCGATAACCTCACGGGGCAAGGTCTTTGGAAGTGGTTTGCGTTTACCGCGCTTCTTCGTTGTGGTGGTCGTCGTGACCTCAACCTCTTCTTCCTTAGCGGCTTCACATTCCACTTCGTTGAAGAGGTCACCTTGAGATTCATCGTAAGGCTTTAACGCCTCCGAGCGTTTAGCGAACTGGCGGTCGAAGGCAAGCTTGAGTTGTTCAAGTAGCGATTGACGCTCTTGTTTCAATTGGGTTTCTGACGCCATCAGCGTTTTCACCATCGCTTGTAGCTCGGCAACATCTTGACTTTCTGGGTTGATATTTGGCGTCTTTTTCATGGCATTTATTATACTAAAATTATGCCGTTAATGCTTGGTGGATAAGGCTTTATTATCGTTTAAGTCATTGTAAAATTGTTTATTTTAACGGGTTTATGGCCGATAATCGTGAAGCCAGAAAGCAGTCTATCAAGCTCGAATTGAGTGAGGGTAAACACCTCATTTTTCTCTTGTGTAGGCCACTTGTACTTGGCTTTTTCGAGGCGCTTGTACCAAAGAGCAAAGCCTGTTTTATCCCAGTACAATACTTTGATTTTATCGCGCTGTTTGTTGGTGAACAGGAACAGTGCACCACTCCCCAAAGATAAGTCGGTGTCACTTTCAATAATCGCAGCGAGGCCGTTAATGGACTTTCTAAAATCGACACTCTCACGATACAGGTAAACCTCTGGTGCGCTGAGCATACGTTTCATGATAACGCACCGATAAGCTCTGCGAGATAGGCCACTGGCGTGCCTTGCGGAATGCTCAGCTCAACATCATTGACAAGCAGTGTCATGTTAGCCGTTGCAATTTGAGCTTGATACTTCGTCGTCTTTTCGACGACTTCAGCTCTAACGAAGCCTTGATAAACCTCAGTTTTGTTGAGTTGTTTAAGTTTGGCATAAAACGTTGAAGGATTGACTTCCTTGAGCTTACAAAATGCAAGTGTAGACAATGAGTTCGATTCAGATTGCTCGATAAGCATTTGCCATTCTTGGGTGGTGCGTCGTATACCCATTTCAAATCTCCTCATGGTTGGAGACTTGATCTTATTATTCGTTTTAGGAGATTAGAATGCGGGGTTTATGACTCGCTTACCATTAAACAAGTCTATTTTCTCGATGATAAATCAAACAAATCAATAGATTAACAGTACATACCCTATCATAACGAGCAATACGAATGAGGGATAACACAAAGGCTTATTTTTATGTGATGTCAAAGCACAAATTATGATGTACCGGCTTTATCTTTTAATGACTTATGGTAGGTTTATTGACGGTTAGGCAGACTACAAAACGAACTAGCCTGTTATTAACAATATTATATTATAGTTCGTACAATTTTTAATTTATATATTTACAAGGGAATAGTAATGGCATTTGTTTGGCATAGTTTTGGTATTTTATCTGAAGTCACTAAAGATAATTCATATGTATATATTAAAAATTCAGATGGTAGATATTTAAAAATGAGTATCGGTAGATATAAAGAATCCGCCTTAAATATTTACGATAAGGCATTAACCCTTAAAGGACAAAATGTAGAAGTAAGGACGAGTCAGAATACAAGTAACTGGTCGACACAAGAATGGTTTAGTGAAATTAATGCTCTTTAATCTAAAAATATCAAAGTTGTTCAATCAGACACGTAACAAGCTTTAGAAGAATAGCCATGCCATCTGAACTAAAAAAATTAGACAGAAGAAGAAAAGCTCAAAACCACCTAGATAAAATTTCAGGTCATGAAGAACATGTATTAGTTATTCATTATTCGTGTGAGAGTTTTTACAACAGGCCTGAAGGACAGACTCCAAGGGTTACTTCAATCGCAGTAAGAAACTATGCTAGCGGTCAAACTGCTTCCTTTTCTATTCATAAGGTCGCCGAACTCAAGGGCGTAGCATTTCCTGATATTGATAGAGAGTACGACAAACTAGAAAAAGAGATGTTGAAAGAGTTCTACGTTTTCCTAGAGAAACATAAAAACTACGATTGGGTTCACTGGAATATGCGTGATATCAATTACGGTTTTCCAGCACTTGAACACAGGTTTCGTGTTCTGAAGGGAAAACCAGTTGAACTTGATGAATCTCGAAAATTCGATCTTTCTAGAGCACTAGTTTCAATTTTTGGGAACAAGTACATAGGCCATCCAAGGTTAATAAAGCTTATGGAAGCCAATCACATTACCGCATTAGACCTTTTAGATGGCCCCGGCGAGGCAACCGCTTTTGAAAATAAAGAATTTGTTAAGTTGCATCAATCAACACTAAGAAAGGTCGATGTACTTGCTAATATTCTCGGCAGGGTTATTGATCGAAGTATCAAAACTAATGCAACATGGCAAGATACTCACGGAGTTCATCCAAAAATCATACTTGAGTACATTACAAAACATTGGATTTTCTCCCTTCTAGGAAGTCTTATCAGCATTGGCTTAGGTGTATACGGCATATTCTTCTAACAAGTGCATTATGAAAAAACACCATGCTCAACTCGACCGATAAAATCCTTTACCACCTCAAAATCGATGGTGGTTGATACCATATCTAGCGGTCTCTTCCCACCTAAACCATAGACGCTTTCACGCATCCATTCTAAAGCTCTTTTTTCATCATTAAATAGCTCAGTTGCTAACTTAACAAGCATCGCTAATCTATAAATAGCATCACTTTCTTGAGTGTTAAAACGCTCTTCATTTTTAAGACGACGTTTAATACTGCCAATCGGTATATGGGTTACATGATGAAGCTCATTTTGAGAGAGCTTCGTTCTTTCTATAATGCTGTAGTACACCTTTGGTTTAAATCCTTGGTGCACAGCGTCTGCTAGCCCAATAGTTACATCCTCTATCCCGAGGTTAACCCAAAAATTAGTTTTATTAGCACGTTTTGGCTTAAAACGTTTAAATTCAGCAGTCGCCATAGCAGTCCTCCCACCTAAGCTCATATGACCTCAACATATCAGATCAAATGAGCTATAAATGAGCTATTTATGCCATAAATTACCAATTAATAGCTATTCCCTACTTACGTCTCATCTTCCTAGCCAGTTTGCGCTTACGTTTGTTCTTCTGTTTGTCTACGCCGCTTTTGTGGCTATTTCCAAGAGTGGTGTAACCTATTTTTTTCAATACGGCTTTGCCCTCTGGGCTATTTATATAGATACGCGCCTCGACATGACCTGCGTCTGCAGCTTCCGTTAGTAGAGTTGGGATTGGGCTAGGCGTTTTAACGCCACGGCGGACTTTTGATTTGTCCGCAGCAACATCTAGCGCAAGTTTTGCCAAGCGATACTTTACATCCGCCTCTTCCAGTTCGCTGACTGATTGTCTTAGTGCTTCTTTATAAATCTCACGCATCAAACTGAAATGCTGTTTTTCATTTGCGATTTGTTTAAATAGGCGTAACTCAACATCTAAGTAATGTGGCATGCATTTGTAGCTATCGACCATTTCCTGAATCGATTTATCAGTATCCTGCGTCTGGTACACGGTAATGTCGATATAGGATTTAAAGAATGCCATAGCCGGAGCACGACGTGCTTGTCCTGCGACAATTGCCGAACGTAGTGCTTTTAAAGACTCGTCCGTTTGCTCTGTTTCATACGCTTCCAACTTGGTAAGGGTATCCACGGTAAACGCTTCAGGTAAGCGCTGCTCTAGCGCACAAGCTAACCACTGTTCTTTTTCGGAGTCGCTGCTAAATGCGTTGCTCAAAGCAAACGACATTGCTTTGGAGTAACCCTTTTTTGCCGCTTGATGAATATGATTTATGCCTAATTTAGGTTCTTCATTTTTAATAAGATGCGCACCAAATTCAAAGGCCGCCTCCCCTTCTTCATCGGTGGTTAAGGCTTGTTTAAAACAGTATTTAGCATCACGATTACCTTGCTGTTGCAGTAATTTATTGGAGTAGCATTTAGCAAACAACAGCCAACTTTGTGGATGACCTTGGCGATGAGTTTTCTCTAACCAATAGCTGACATCAGTCTGTTTATTATAATACTCGTCCTTACTCCATGCTCGTGACTCGCCTGTCTGCTTGCTCATATCGAGCAGTTCACTATAAAAGTGATTGGCGAGATAAAAACTGGCTTCTTTGCAGCCTTTTAGAGCATCAGTAACAAATGAGGTTAACTCACAAGACATTGGCTCTTGCCAAGTGTATGAGCATTGCGAAGGAGTTTCTAAAATCGTGCGACCAACATAGTGAGCGATTTCATACAAAGCGTTCATGTGCTTTTGCATGCGAGAGCGAGAGATAGACAACTTAGCGATATACTCACCGTTTACCTCTGTCATATGTACTGAACGGTTGCCATCGTGACGCAGGGCGTTCATCTCCTCAATCACCCAAGACTCTATACATCCTGACGATTGCAGCATTTTGATTTTGTTTGATAATTCTCCATGCACTGGCGGTCGCAACTTAAAGTGCTTACCCAGCTCATGACAGGCAAGTTCTACAAATAAACGAATTTTGACCATACTCGACTGCGGATCAGTAAAGTAATAACGCTCAGCCAAGGTCGCTTGATTATAAAGCTCACCTAGACCTTGTTTCAAAAACTCAAAATTATCGTATTTATTGTACTCAATATCTGTCTGAACTTGCATCATAACGCTCCTAATTTCGCCATCTGGAGCTTATGTTAACCTTGCAAGCGACAAATTATGTCTCTAATGCAATATTTGTGGAAAGATGGAAAAATAATCAGATAATTTGTTAGCTGACGATCAAATAAACCATCACTGGATACTCACCTCTCACGACAGGCAATATTCAGCGATGGTTTTTATACTTCTAGGCAATAGAAACATCAAAAAGCGCCCTTCTCACAGCGCTTAAATCCCTTCTATTTTGTTTGCGCTTTCTCAGTATTGTCTAATGCAAAGTAGATCTTGGACACCGTTACCTCAGCAATCAGTATGACAAAGACCACCGCGAAAAAGGCCACAACGCCATTAAATGGGCCGGAGAACTGTACTTTTTCACCAAAAATAATGTTGATGGCTTCCAGCATTACAAATTTAGAGCCTACAAGGATGATATAGGTAGAAACGCCTCGGTAGATTTTTGGAGCCGTGCCGGGCTTAGATTTAAAATAGTTTGCGAGCTTATGTTCCAATCCTATGGATAATTTAAGCAATAGCTGAAGCAAGATTGCAGCGATAAAAGAGATGGTAAACGACTCTATGTTGACGTACTGGCAATATTCGTCAAAGAAATTCAGTACGGTTAAATCCACTAGCACAGCCAATGTATAACCGACAAACAAGCGTTGCGGTGTATTAAAATTATAGCTCTTTCCTTCTGTGCTCATAATTACTCCCTTAATTACAAAAACAATAGATTAATAACAATTGTAAAACATCATCACTCAAATATAGTTTGTATTTCCAGATAAAATTCAATTAATTACCGTTTGAAGGTGTGTAATGTAAGAAAGAAAAAACTGGGCTATCAGAAGATCGGTGTGAGAAGGTATCTCGTCGCTAAGGCAAGAAATGTAGCGGTAAAACGAAAAATGGCCCCAAAAAATATTTGGGGCCATTTTGAAGTCACTGAAATCTTAGACTGTGTCAGTGATGAAACCACACAGCAAAAGATTGATGTGTCTTATTCCCAATCAAGGATAACTTTACCGGAAGCCCCGCTACGCATAGCGTCAAAGCCTTTTTGGAAGTCGTCAATCTTGAAATTGTGAGTAATGATTGGCGTCAAATCTAAACCTGATTGAATCAAGCTTGCCATCTTATACCAAGTTTCAAACATTTCTCTTCCGTAAATCCCTTTGATCACTAGACCTTTAAAGATCACTTGGTTCCAATCAATGCCCATGTCTGATGGTGGAATGCCGAGCAATGCCACACGACCGCCGTGGTTCATAGCTTCTAGCATGCTCTTAAACGCCATTTGAACACCTGACATTTCCAAGCCTACGTCAAACCCTTCGGTCATGTTAAGCTCAGCCATTACGTCTTTTAGGTCTTCTTTAGCCACGTTCACAGCGCGAGTAACGCCCATTTGACGCGCTAAATCAAGGCGATATTCGTTTACATCAGTAATGACTACGTGGCGTGCGCCAACGTGTTTGGCAACTGCAGCAGCCATGATACCAATTGGGCCTGCGCCTGTGATCAGAACATCTTCACCCACCAAGTCAAATGACAATGCTGAGTGTACCGCGTTACCGAATGGGTCAAAGATTGCCGCAAGATCATCAGAAATACCATCAGGGATCTTAAAGGCGTTAAACGCTGGGATCACTAGGTATTCAGAGAAAGAGCCAGTGCGGTTAACACCCACACCGATAGTATTACGACAAAGGTGCGTACGACCGCCGCGACAGTTACGACAGTGACCACAAGTGATGTGTCCTTCGCCTGATACGCGATCGCCTATTTCAAAGCCGCGAACTTCTTGACCAATCGCGACAATTTCACCCACATATTCATGGCCCACAACCATAGGCACAGGAATGGTGTTTTGTGACCATTCATCCCAGTTGTAGATGTGCACGTCAGTGCCACAAATTGCGGTTTTCTTAATTTTGATCAGAAGATCGTTATGCCCCATTTCTGGCATATCGACTTCGTTCATCCAAATGCCTTCTTCAGGCTTTAATTTAGATAAAGCTTTGATTTTCATTATTTAATCAGCTCCATATCACGACCTACTTCGATAAATACATCGATAGCACGGTCTAGCTGTTCACGTGAGTGCGCCGCTGACATTTGAGTACGAATACGTGCTTGGCCTTTTGGTACTACAGGGAATGAGAACCCAACCACGTAGATGCCTTTTTCTAGTGCGCGCTCTGCAAATTCAGCAGCCACTTTCGCATCACCTAGCATGATAGGAATGATAGCGTGATCTGCGCCACCCATAGTAAAGCCTGCCGCTTCCATACGAGTACGGAAATGTGCCGCGTTGTCCCACAGTTGAGTACGAAGATCGCCACTTTCTTGTAGAAGATCGATAACGCGCAATGACGCCGATACAATCGCAGGTGCCACTGAGTTAGAGAATAAGTACGGACGAGAACGCTGACGTAACCAGTCAATCACTTCTTTTTTGCCTGAGGTGTAACCGCCTGACGCGCCACCCATTGCTTTACCAAGAGTACCGGTAATGATATCAATGCGATCCATAACATTGTGATAATCGTGAGTACCTGCGCCTGTTTCGCCCATAAAGCCTACAGCATGAGAATCATCAACCATCACTAATGCGTTGTATTTATCTGCCAAATCACAGATAGCAGGTAGGTTAGCAACAACGCCGTCCATTGAGAACACGCCGTCAGTAACGATAAGCTTGTGACGAGCACCGGCTGCATCAGCATCAATAAGTTGCTGCTCAAGCTCACTCATGTTGTTGTTGGCATAGCGGAAACGCATCGCCTTACACAAACGCACACCATCAATGATAGATGCGTGGTTAAGGGCATCAGAAATGATGGCGTCTTCTTTACCAAGGATGGTTTCAAACAAGCCCGCATTAGCATCAAAACAAGACGTATAAAGAATCGTATCTTCCATACCTAAGAAGGTAGAGAGTTTGTCTTCTAATTGTTTATGAATATCTTGTGTACCACAGATAAAACGTACAGAAGCCATACCAAAACCGTACTCATCCATACCTGATTGTGCTGCTTGGATAAGTTCAGGATGGTTTGCAAGACCTAAGTAGTTGTTTGCACAGAAGTTAAGTACATCTTCGCCAGTAGAAATAGACACTGAAGCTTGCTGTTGAGAGGTAATGATTCGCTCAGACTTATACAAGCCTTCAGATTTCACTTCTTCGATTTGTTGTTTGATTTGATTATAAAACGCAGAAGACATAATGCTATCGATCCTTTCAGTAGAGGTAAGCAGGGAAATTGGCCCGCTTAAATTAAGGTTATTGTTATTATTTACACTGTAAATAGATTTTAGTTGAAACCCTGTGCGAGTATAATCCCCTCCATGGAAAATCATTTGTGAATCATAGGCACATATAATGAAGACAACTCAGCTTGTGGCACTGCTTCCCGATCTTGCTACCTACACTCTAGTGGTGCAGCAAGGCAATTTCACCAATGCTGCCAATAGTTTATCTATGACGCCGTCTGCGGTTTCAAAAACGATATCGCGCTTAGAAAAAGCGTTAGAAGTGAAGCTCATTGAACGTACTACACGTAACCTTCGCATTACCGAAGAAGGACAAAAAGTCTATGAGCAAGCGGTGCAAATGCTGTATGCGGCGGAGCAAGCGGTCGAGCTTTCGTCAAACCGTCATTTAAAGCCGCAAGGTAGTATTATGATCTCTGCGCCAGAAGCGCTGCTAAGTATTGTATTGCAGCCTTTGATTATTGAATTTTTGAAGAAATATCCGCAAATCCAAATCAAAGCACGCGCCATTGATGGCGCGGTTGATATTCAAAAACAAGGTATTGACGTCGCCTTTCGCCTTTCAAAACATCCCGATGAACACTTAGTGCTAAAAGAGTTGGGACAAACGCATCTTTTATTGTGCGCATCCAAGCCCTACTTGATGAAAAACGGTACACCACAGCAACCAAGCGATCTTGTAAATCACAACTGCTTATACTTAGCCGAAACTGAGCACGATAACCTCTGGACGTTTCATAAAGACGATGAATCTCAATCGGTAAACGTGTCTGGCCGATATGCCGTCAACCAAGCACAACTGCGATTTGAAGGGGTGAAATCGCATTTAGGAATTGGGTTGTTTCACGACTTTGTGGTCGAAGATGCATTAGAACACGGAGAGGTTGTACAAGTTTTACAAGATTGGACGTTAACAGGCAATTATCACGGCAATATCTTAATGCAGTACCCGCAAACGAAATACGTTCCGGCGCGATTGCGTTTATTTATCGATTTTATCACTGAAGCGCTTGGGGCTTAGTTCTTCAGCTATTTGCAGTATTAAAAGCTTCTCATAGACGAAAAAAGCGAGCCTAGATAGGCTCGCTTTCTTTTATGCGGTAATCCAGCGTAGACTAGATACGTTCTACAGATTGCTTAGCAATAACAAACTCTTCGTTTGTTGGGATAACCAATACTTTAGCACCAAGAAGTGCAGACT
Organism: Vibrio halioticoli NBRC 102217; assembly: GCF_000496695.1. Taxonomy (GTDB): domain Bacteria; phylum Pseudomonadota; class Gammaproteobacteria; order Enterobacterales; family Vibrionaceae; genus Vibrio; species Vibrio halioticoli. The sequence goes on along the minus strand of NZ_BAUJ01000024.1, from coordinate 45,654 downwards.
CACCGATTTGACCAGCAGCGCCAAAGCGTGCCGCTTCGTTACCTGCTTTGTCTTCAGTGAAGCCAAGTAGGCTTAGGTTTTCGATAATTTCACGACGGATATCTAATGCATTTTCACCGATACCACCAGTGAAGATAACAGCGTCTAGAGCGTTAAGTGGTACTAGGTAAGAAGCGATGTATTTCGCTACACGGTAAGTGAACACTTGGAATGCAAGAGTTGCACCTTCGTGACCTTCAGCCATTGCTTCAAGGATGCCACGAGCATCAGAAGTTAGGCCAGACACACCTAGGAAACCAGATTTTTTGTATAGAGTTTCGAATACTTTCTCTTGAGTCCAACCTTTCTTAAGTAGGAACTCGATAACGCCTGGGTCAAGGTCACCACAACGAGTACCCATCATTAGGCCAGCTTGTGGAGTGAAGCCCATTGAAGTATCAACTGATTGACCGTTTGCAACTGCACATACTGATGCGCCGTTACCTAGGTGAACTGTGATGAAGTTAGTCTCTTCTACAGGTTTACCAATCACTTTTGCAGCTTCGCGGCTAACAAAGTAGTGGCTAGTTCCGTGGAAACCGTAACGACGGATGCGGTATTCGTCGTATAGTTCGTGAGAGATAGAACCCGTAAATGCTTTCTTAGGCATTGTTTGGTGGAACGCAGTATCAAATACAGCAAATTGAGGAAGAGAAGGATAAGCTTCCATTGCGGCTTTAATGCCTTTAGCGCCAGCAGGGTTATGCAGTGGAGCTAAATCTGAAATGCTTTCGATTTCTGCAAGTACAGCATCATCGATACGTACAGTACTAGTAAATTTCTCACCACCGTGAACAATACGGTGACCAACTGCAACGATGGTTTCTTTAAGGCTTAACTCTTCCATCAACTTAACAATACGGTTGATTGCTTCTTGGTGATGGTTCGTTGGCGCAGTGATAGCTTCTTCGGTTTTCTCACCGTTGAATTTCCAAGCGATAGTAGCTTCTGGAAGGCCGAAACACTCACCTAGTCCACTTACTAGCGCTTCACCAGTTTCAGAATCGATAACAGCGAACTTCAGAGAAGAGCTGCCTGAGTTGATAACGAGTACGTTCTTGTTTGACATGAGTTAAATCCTAAAATTAGATGAGGGGCATTCAATCTTTAGTAACGATTATCAAATAATTTGAAAATTATTCAAATTTTTTTTAACCGAATAGTCATACAAAATAAGATACTTTGATCTAGATCATTCTGCAAATTTTTTTAACCATAAAAATTTTTATAAAAATTAAAAGTTTAAAACCATTTATAGTGCTGTTAATGAGTTAAACACAACATTCCCATCTAAACACTCTTAGAAAGAGTAAATGTAACCGTCTAGATCACGAAGAATAAATCATACAAATGTATCTAAATGCGTCGATCCGTTTTGTTCTGACGAAAAAAAACCGGGACACTTACGTATCCCGGTTCTCTAATTTTGCTTACTCGCCTGAGTTACGACGAGATTGACCACGTTCACCGCGTGGAGCACCAGCACCACGGCTGTCACTGCTACGGTTACGGTCGAAACGACGCTCACCGTCACGGTTACCACGGTAGCCACCGCCTTCACGGTTTCCACGATGACCTTCGCCACCACGACGGTTACCACCGTCACGACGAGGACCGCCATCGCGACGTGGACCACGAGACTCACGGAAGTCATCAAAGTCACACACTACAGCTGCAGTTTCTTTTTGACGAATACGCAGTTTACGCAGTTTACCCGCAGTTTCAGAGTTCATTGCTTTTGGTAGCTGAACAAACGTATGGCCTTGAGCCAGTTTGATTGCACCAATAGAACCTTTAGTTAAACCTAGTTCGTTTGCTAGAGCGCCAACGATGTCTTTAACTTGAACGCCTTGGTCACGACCCACTTGCAGTTGGTATGTATCCCAATCTTTAGTTTCGCCACCGTAGCTACGACCACCTTCACGACGACCATCGCGGCCACCGTCACGACCGCCTTCACGACGTTCAGTGCGACGTTTCTTATCACGTTCGATAGCAGCGATCATTGGGTCATCACCAACGTAGAACAAAGGACGTTTGCCTTGTTGACGACGTAGTAGGATTGCCGCAAGTGTTGCTGCGTCAATTTCTAAATCATTTTGTAGAGTTTCAACAAGTTCAGCAAATTTCTCTACAGAGCTGTGTTCTTTATCAGCAGCAAGCTCAAGACCCAGTTTAGTAACGCGAGCAGCAGCTACTTGGTCACGTAATGGAAGTTGAATTTCTTCCATAGATGACTTAGTCACACGCTCAATAGTGCGAAGCATACGCATTTGGTTAGTACGAACCAATAGGATCGCTTTACCCTTACGTCCTGCACGGCCAGTACGACCGATACGGTGAATGTAAGACTCAACATCAAATGGAATGTCGTAGTTGAATACGTGAGTGATACGAGGCACGTCAAGACCACGAGCTACAACGTCAGTTGCAACTAGAATGTCGATTACGCCACGTTTAATGTTATCTACAGTGCGCTCACGTTGAGACTGAGGGATATCACCGTGCAAAGCAGAAACTTTGAAGCCACGGTCAGCAAGGTAGCTTGCTACACGCTCAGTATCTTGGCGAGTACGTACGAATACGATAGACGCATCAATTTCTTCAGTTTCAAGAAGACGAGTCATAGCTTCGTCTTTCTCAATACCTTTTACTACCCAGAAGTTTTGTTCTACTTTATCAACCGTGTGGTTTTTACCCGCAACGTCAACAAACGCAGGATCACGCAAGAAGCGCTCAACAATTTTCTTAAGCATAGGAGGCATAGTTGCAGAGAACAGTACGCGTTGAGCGGTCGCAGGAGCGTGCTCAAGGATTGCTGTTACGTCTTCTACAAAGCCCATGTTTAGCATTTCGTCAGCTTCATCAAGAACGAAAGTTTTCACTTCGTCTAGGTGCAAACGGTCACGGTTAATCAAATCTTGAACACGGCCAGGAGTACCTACAACGATGTGAGTACCATTTTTAAGCGCGCGCATTTGATCGACGATAGAAGTACCACCGTAGATTTCAAGAACTTTAAGACCACGGATGTTGCGGCCAAGGTTTTTGATTTCAGCCGCTACCTGAATCGCTAGCTCACGTGTTGGTGCTAGAATGATTGCTTGAGGTTTACGCTGATCCAAATCTAATTTATTAAGAAGAGGAAGAGAGAAAGCTGCTGTTTTACCAGTACCTGTTTGTGCTTTACCTAGCGCATCTTTACCTTGAAGAAGGAAAGGAATTGACGCTGATTGGATTGGTGTTGGAGAAACAAAACCCATTTCATCAAGGGCAGAAAGGATTTGTTGGTTTAGTTCTAAATCGCTGAATTTAATTTCAGATTCTTGCATCGGGATCCCACTATAAGTCAGTGTGTTCATTAATACGGTCCCAGGTGCTCTCTAAATTCATACACCGATCCAGCAATACACACTAAATCCATTCGGAAGGAAAAGTATATAAAACGCATCAAGCCGCTAGGGACAAAATAAGGTGGCGAATTCTGCCCTAAAAATCAGACAATTACAAGAAAATATTGAAATAGATCACAAATTCAAGCAAATCCGCCCCTCAAAGGTCTTCCAAAGCACGCTTTAATCCCCTATTCTGGGCTGTGCATTTTCTCATCAGCACACTATTTAAAACACTGATTACCCTTTACGTCCCTGCATATCTGAGTGGGTGTATTTGACTAAATTTTGTCGGTCCTCTTGCGACATATTATCAGACCCAGAATGAGCACAACCTGCAACAAAACCCACGCACAGCATAATGATTACGTATTTCATGACGTTTCCTCTTCATCTGTTTCCACACAACTTTTGTTATGTTGAATACGTTTACGAGCAAACTCAGAATATGGATCGAATATCGTCGATTTTATATACAATTTTCTCGCTGAATTTCGATGAAATAAAAAATTCACATCCCCCGTTTTTATAAACGACTCTACCTATCATAGCCATTGAATGATCAGTAATAGCTTAGCGGAAACGTCTGAAAACAAGGCTTAATTCTAAAATTAATCATGTAATTAGGTCAGTATTTTACAATCAAAAATAATCAGGCGCTTATCAAACATTTTGACAAGCTAGCCTGACCCGAAAATTGCCACGATTGATATTATACATTTGTAGTAAGAGTCGGTAAGATGGCGCGTAAATCACTGCCTTTCGTGTCTGTCTTGCCCAAGGATTACGACAATAAAGGCATAAATTAGCCCCCACAATTGTCAAAGATTATAAAGTATTCAATGTTTGCAGATAACCCGTTGCTTGCTCAACTAAAACAGCAAATTAAAGAAAAGATCCCTACTAAAGAAGGGACAATTAAAGCGACAGATAAAAAGTTTGGTTTTCTAGAAGTAGACAACAAAACCAGTTACTTCATTCCGCCTCCTTATATGAAAAAGTGTATGCACGGCGACCGAGTTGTAGCATTGATTCGCACTGAAAACGATAAAGAGCAGGCCGAACCGGATCAACTGCTTGAACAAGCTGTTACCCGTTTTATTGGTCGAATTAAACTGTTTAAAGGACGCTTAAATGTGGTTCCTGATCAACCACAGTTACGTAATCTTTCTCTTAAAGCTAAAACGGCTAAAGGGCTTAAGCATGATATGTTTGCCGAAGGCGACTGGGTTGTAGCGCAGGTTATTCAACACCCTCTCAAGGGTGACGCCGGTTTCATGGTGGAAATCACCGAAAAAATCACCGACGCTAACGACAAAATTGCCCCTTGGTGGGTAACGCTGGCAGAAAACGATCTGCCAAAAACCGAACCTGCAGGCATCGAACAGTGGCAATTGCATGACGATGCCGATCTTGTCCGTGAAGATCTTACCCACATCCCTTTTGTCACCATTGACGGTGAATCCACAAAAGATATGGATGACGCGCTATACGCTCGTAAAACAGAAAATGGTCAGTTTGAACTGACTATCGCCATTGCAGACCCTACCGCATACATCACACCGGATGATGAAATGGATAAAGTGGCTCGTGAACGTGGATTTACCATCTACCTTCCTGGTCGCAATATTCCTATGCTACCTAGAGATTTGGCTGATAATCTTTGTTCGTTAATTCAAGACCAAGAGCGAGTTGCACTATGCTGTACTGTGACCATTGATAGCGATGGCACTATACAAGATGATATTCGCTTCTTTGCCGCAAATATCAAATCGCACGCTCGTCTAGCCTACAATTATGTCTCTGATTACTTAGAAACAGGTACCAGTGAACAATGGGCACCAAGCGACGAAATTGCTACCGTAGTCAATGCTCTTTCAGATATGGCAAAAGCACGCAGTGCTTGGAGAGAGACGAACGCAGTTATCTTCCCTGATCGACCAGATTATCGTTTTGAATTAAGCGACGATAACGACGTGATTGCGATTCATGCCGATATGCGTAGAACAGCCAATAAATTGGTTGAAGAAGCTATGATTACTGCCAACATCTGTGCCGGTCGTGTTCTTAGTAATAAATTAGGAATGGGCATCTTTAATACTCATGCCGGTTTAAAAGACGACAAAGTCAATAACGTAATCGACTTGGTGACCGAATACGGCGCACAGGATTTTAATGCGCAAAACGTCACCACTCTTGAAGGCTTTACTGCTCTGCGTCGTTGGTTGAACAATCAACCCACCCAGTATTTAGATAATCGCATCCGCAAACACCAAAGCTACGGCGAAATGGGTAACACCCCTGCTCCACATTTTGCAATGGGGTTAGATATCTACGCCACTTGGACTTCCCCGATTCGTAAATACAGCGATATGGTTAACCATCGCCTACTTAAATCGATCATTTTAGATAAAGCACCAGTACAAACGCCAGATGACGAAGTGGGCGACGAATTGGCTTTGCATCGTAAACATCACCGAATGGCAGAACGAAAAGTCAGTGATTGGCTGTACGCTCGCACTTTGAAAAAAGATGTTGCGGCGCAAACTAAATTTAAAGCTGAGATTTTTGATATTGGCCGTGGCGGTATGCGAGTACGCTTAATTGAAAACGGCGCAGCGGCATTTATACCAAACTCTTTAATTATGGATAACAAAGAGCGCATCGAATCTAGCACTGAGCAAGGCACAATTTCTATCGATAAAGAGCAAGTGTATAAACTCAGCGATACCGTTGAAATTGTTCTAACTGATGTCGATATTGATAAACGTAATATAGTGGGTAAACCTACTGACGTTTTTGCGGATCTTCCTGCTGAAGAAGATCAAAAGCAAGATTAGACACAAACGTTAAGCTATAAAATGACCACCCTGCAGAATGCTGATAAAGCTCTGCAGGGTTTTTTATTCTTTTTAGAATGTACATAGCAAAATCTACACAATCATTGCTTCACTTAACTGAGCAGTTAGATAAGATAATAACACTCACTTAAAAAGGCTTTCTTGTGTCGCCGTTAGTATACTTATCGCTGTCTCACTTACCTTCTGCACAACAGCATGACTCATTGGCAATGCCACTGGCATTTTTGCGTGTGCAAACTGGCACGACAACGCCTCATATAAAAGACGTACCACCAGCGGCAAACTCTATTCAACTGCATTGTTGCCTAACTAAAGATCTCACTCACTTTTTATCCTCAACTAGGCAAAAGGCTGTGGCAATAGACACTGTGCTATTGGAATTTGCCAGCTTAGAAGCATTTCTTGAGTCTCCTCATTTACTAGAGCACGATTCATCTCAATATCTGCAATTAGAAGATAATGAAAAACAGGGCCCTGACATAAAGCCCAGTGCACTTGCTAGGATGGAAACATCAATTGAATGGGATGTACTCGAACAACAATTGTTTGATGCTCTAGTGACTTGCACACAAAGCTCTGATTATCTAGCACAAGTGCAATACGGATTATTAAACAGTTTTTTGCTGCAAGTTACGCACTGCAATCCCAGAGTTATCAATACTATAAAAGAAGCAACAGGGACTTACCTTTCAGAAAGTGCACGTTTTTCCGAAAAAGTGTCTTTCTTTCTTGATATGAGATTGGATAAAGAGATAAGCCTGCCTATGCTTGCACAACACTTGAAACTTTCTATTTCGAGCGTAAAACGAAAACTGGCCGATGAAGGACTCTCTTTTTCACAAATGCTTAAACAGAAAAGAACTTACAAAGGTGCCACTATTTTGCGCGCTGGGCGTACTAATATAAATGCTATAGCAAGCCTATGCGGCTTCAATAGCGCCACTCAATTTACCAACGCCTTTAAAAGTGTTTATGGCTGTACGCCAAAAGTATTTCGTAAAGAGCGCAGAACGCCATAACGATACGAACTCAACCCAGAGCCAAAGCAACTAAGTAATTAAGCAACTAAGCAACTAAGCAACTAAGCAACTTCAAACATGGACGCTACCGACATCTTGCGCACATGATGACAGCAACGAAAAGGAACGATGACATGCAGTTTAGCTATTCAAATCCAACCAATATCTATTTTGGACAGTCTCAAATCGCCGCGATTACTCGCGCTATCCCAAGTGATAGCAAAGTATTGGTGATTTACGGTGGCGGTTCTATTAAAAAGAATGGCGTGTACGATCAAGTTGCCAACGCCCTATCTGATCACCAGTGGCAAGAATTTTCTGGCGTAGAGCCAAATCCATCCGTCGAAACCTTAAACAAAGCCGTCGAAATTGCCAAAAAAGACAACATTACCTATTTACTCGCCGTGGGCGGCGGTTCGGTAATTGACGGTACTAAATACGTGGCCGCCGCTTCACATTACGAGGGAGACGGTTGGGATATTCTCACTGGCAAACACAAAGTAAAAAGCGCTATTCCACTCGGTGCTGTATTAACGCTTCCTGCAACAGGTTCTGAATCGAACAAAGGCGCAGTAGTCACCAAAAAATCTACTCAAGATAAATTGAGCTTCTTATCTCCTCACGTACAGCCAAAATTTGCTGTCCTTGATCCAGATGCAATGAAAACACTGCCGCAACGTCAATTGATCAACGGTCTTGTGGACGCATGGGTACACGTGTGTGAGCAGTACATCACTAAGCCGGCTGAAGGTATGGTGCAAGATGGATTTGCGGAAGCGATTCTTAAAAACCTCAAAACACTGGGTGAAGACTTTGCTAATCACGACAACAATGCATGGCGCGCTAATTTAATGTGGAATGCTAACCAAGCATTAAACGGCCTTATTGGCGCAGGCGTCCCACAAGACTGGGCAACACATATGATTGGGCATGAGCTTACCGCCTTGTACGGCGTTGATCATGCTCGCTCATTAGCTATCATCCAACCTTCATTGCTGCGCAATCAAATAGAGTTTAAACGCGCTAAGTTGGAGCAAATGGGGCAAAACGTATTTGAACTCGCACAAGGGCCTGATCTTGCCGAACGCACTATCGACCAAATAGAAAGCTTTTACCATAACTTACAGGTCGCAACTCAATTAACCGAACACGGCACCGATAAACCAGCAGCGGTGCAAGCAGTCCTAAATCAATTGCAAACACATAACATGGTCACATTAGGAGAGAATCAATCGATTACTCTTAAAAAGATCGATGAAATTTTACAAAGCGCGATTGCTTAAACTTATTACAGCACTCTTTACTTGTTGAGTGCTGAGACACTGAGGAGACCAATAGGTCTCCTCAGATAAATAATGGAGTAAAACGGAAACCTTTAACTGCCATCCAAAAGCAACAACGGAAAAATCCATCCTGTCAAGACCAGACACTTAACAGTAAATGCCACTCAAAGTTATGAAGCTCATCACAATTTAAAATAAAACTTTTAAGCCAACTGCACATAATTATCTTTTTGTTTCTTCGCTATTATATAAATAAGTTAACAAGGCACTATAAGAACGACAATCACAAAACATAACCACAACAATTGCACCACAATAATCAACAATAAAGCGAGAAATAATACAATTTGTATATTTTAATTAATATAATGTGTTGTTGTATAAATATCGGTAATAGCAATAAATATGTAATTCAGATGTAGAACCACGCCAACCTAAACAAAAGAAAAATACGCATTTACCAGAAATAATTAATCACTATAAAAAATCTTTTACCTTTTACATATGATAATATTCATAAGGTGAATTTATTACTTCACGAAGTGTTTATTATTTAGACCAATAGGCAACCAAGTTGTACTTCAAACAACAAGACGCGGTCAAGCCATTGATTTAATGGCGTTTTTTTAAATAGAAACTCTTGTGTACTAACTCTATTTTCTTTAGTGTTATAAATTAACGCACCAGAAATCAATAATATAAGAACATCAACTGGTCAATTAATATCAATTAAATGTTTAAAAAATAATCCAAGACGATATTTTTCACACATGCAACTGCTCGCATAAAAATCCGTTAACTTTTGTGAAAATTTGGATTAATAAACATAAAATATCGACATAAATGCATATATAATTGGGGGCATTTTGTCGCATTACTTGATCTTTTCGTCTAATGCCTTTATTTTCGAACCTTGCTTTCGTCTCTTCATTGAGACTTAAAAATAAGGAAACTCGCAAACATGAAAAAGATTTCAATTACATTTGCAATGCTTTTGGCTGCTCTGACAACCACTACAGCATTTGCAAAAGACAAAGTTTATAAGATCGCGACTGATGCAGCTTACGCTCCTTTCTCGTTCAAAATAGATGGTGCATATACTGGTATCGATGTTGAAGTACTAGACGCTATCGCAAAAATCGAAGGCTTCGAATACCAACTAAGCCCAATGAACTTCAATGGCATTATCCCAGGCGTAGTATCTGGTCAACTTGATGGTGCTATCGCTGGTATGACAATCACAGAGAAGCGCGCAAACGTTTTAGACTTCTCTAACGGTTACTACGAATCTGGTGTTATCCCTGTTGTGACTGTTGATAGCAAAATTGCATCAATCGCTGACTTCAAAAACAAACGTTTTGCAGTTAAGAAAGGTACAACTTCTGCGGATTGGGCAAGTGCTAACCGTAAAGACCTAAATTCAAGCATCCGTTACTTTGACGATTCTGCATCTATGTTCCAAGAAGTGATGAACGGCAACGCTGATATCGCTTTCGAAGACTACCCTGTTATTGCGTACAAAATTTCTCTAGATAAAGCACCAACTCTAAAACTTGTTGGCGATAAATTGAATACTGCTGAATTCGGTTTTGGTGTTAAGAAAGGTCAAAATGCTGAGCTTCTTCAGAAGTTCAACGAAGGTCTAGCAAAAATCAAAGCAAACGGTACTTACGAGAAGATTCTTAACAAATACCAGTAAAACCTAGTGTCAAAACTTGGTTTTAGAAACATTGCTTTAAAATAAAAATATTTACTCAGGAAGGAGTTTATTGCATAAGCTCCTTCTTTCTTTTCTAAATAGCCTCTTAGATGAGCGCCTTATTTTGAGGTTAACATCTTCGCGACGAGGTTAAGTAGTTTTAAAAGGAAATTCGTATGTTTGAGCTATTCATGGATAGCCTACCTGCCTTTATCGAAGGGATGAGAATCACCCTGATCATAACGGTATGTTCGCTGTTCTTGGCAACTGGCATTGGTCTAGTATTAGGCCTTATTAATATTGGCAAAAACAAGATTTTACGCGCGATTGCCAAAATTTATATCGATATAGTCCGTGGTACACCTCTTATCGTTCAAGCCTTCTTCTTATACTTTGGCATGACAGGTTACCTTGGCTTTCATATGACAGCTGAAGTTGCAGGTACCATTGTTATCAGTATTAACGCTGGTGCTTACATGGCTGAAATCTTCCGTGGCGGTATTCAAGCCATTGATAAAGGTCAAATGGAAGCGGCACGTAGCCTTGGTTTATCATCGACTCAAGCAATGCTGAAAGTGGTACTTCCACAAGCTTTCCGTCATATGATTCCTGCCATTTTGAACCAGTTCATTATTTCATTGAAAGATACATCAATCCTTACCGTTATTGGTGTTAGTGAATTGACACAATCAGGTCAAATCATCATTTCTTCAACGTATCGTTCGTTTGAGGTGTGGACAATGGTCGGCATTTTGTATTTTGTTCTTATCTATATTTTGAGCACTATCTTTAGACAAATTGAGGCGCGTTTGAACAATGATTAAAGTATCAAAACTAGTAAAAGCTTATGGCAATAACGTTGTTCTAAATGGTATCGACTTCAATGTTGGCGAAAATGAAGTAGTTTCTCTTATCGGCCCTTCAGGCTCTGGTAAATCTACCCTACTTCGCTGCCTAAATGGTTTGGAAGAACTTAATGGTGGTCACATCATTATTGATGGTGATGACCTAGCGAACAAAGATTTGGACATCAACAAGTTCCGTGAGCATGTTGGCATGGTATTCCAATCTTTCAATTTGTTCCCGCACCTAACGGTAATGGAAAATATTACGCTTGCGCCATTAACGCTGAAAAAAGCCAACAAAGCAGAAGCACAAGCGACTGCCTTTGAATTGTTGGACAAAGTAGGCCTACGTGACAAAGCAGATGCGTATCCGAAAAGCTTATCCGGCGGTCAAAAGCAGCGTATTGCAATTGCTCGCGCTCTGGCAATGAACCCAGATATCTTGCTTTTTGATGAGCCAACTTCGGCACTTGACCCAGAAATGGTCGGCGAAGTTCTGCAAGTAATGCAAGATCTAGCCAATTCACACGGCATGACGATGGTTGTTGTAACTCACGAAATGGGCTTTGCTCGTGAAGTGTGTGATCGCGTTGTCTTTATGGCTGACGGTAAAATCGTTGAACAAGGTAAGCCTTGTGAAATCTTCGATAATCCGCAAAACGAACGTACTCAAGACTTCTTATCTAAAGTTTTGTAAGCGTTTTCGCTTTACCCGTTATCCATCTAAAAGTTTGGGAGCTGATTTTAATCAGTTCCCATTTTTTTATCTGGAGCTAGTGACATTAGTTTTGGGCAATAAAAAAGGACCTAAATGCTATTTAGGTCCTTAATCAATCGTTAATTTTACGACTTATCTTTTTCGAGATTATCGCCGAAATTAGAAGAAGTTGATAGATTTACGCCCTGTTTTAGCGTTTTTATCACTGTTATCAACTTCATTGTTGTCTGTTACTTGACTCTGCACTTTAGAGCGAGAGTAGGTATCGGCAACATGCTCTTCAACATATTCAGGCTCATCATCATAACCTTGATCGCCAGCATCGTAATCCGTTGCCACGCTGTCGTCTGCATAATCTGCTTCAACAACGTCAGCAGGATCAACATAGATCACTAGGTAGAATTCTTCATTAAATTGAACCAAATCACCGTCAACCAATTTACGACGTTTGCGGGTTTCAATTTCACCATTTACGGCGACAAAGCCTTGGCTTATCGCTTGTTTCGCTTCACCGCCACCACTAACTGCATCAGCAATCTTTAGTACCTTGTAAAGTTCAACCGGTTGAGTTGACACCTCAACACCAATTGCTTCAATTTCGATTTCTTCTTCTAAGTGATCCACTGCATTTCCAACTTAAGTTTTCGAGCTATGCTCGTTAATTGGCGACATTCTAACTGCTATTGGAACTCAGGCATAGCACCAAGTTTATTGTGCCAAACTTGGATATGGGAGTATTGCTCGTCAATGTCGACTTTAAACGCGCCTTTCATTAGATTGATGAACAAGAATCCGGTGATATCAGCAACCGATAGCTCATCACCAGCAAGATAGGTCGAATGGGCTAATCGGTTATCAAGTTTTGTGAGAAATGCCACTGCACGACCTTTTGACTCCTCGCCCCACTCACTTACGCAATTTTCTCGGTCGGAATAAAAGCCCGTGATGTTTCTAAATGCTTGGAAGCCTGCGATAAGCCCTTGAAACTCAACAATGCGGTGCCACATTTCAACTTGCGCACTCTGCAAGCCTGGCGCGCCAAATAGATTCGCTTGATTAGGCACAATATGATCAAGGTAACGACAAATCGCGACAGACTCACTGATGTAAGTACCATCGTCTAACTCCAATGCAGGCACTGTGCCGCTAGCGCTCTTATTTTGGAATTCAGGGGTAATATTTTCACCGCCCTTCAAGTCCACTTGAACACGCTCAACCTCAGCCCCAATCAGCTTGAGAAAAATCGAAACACGTCTACAGCTTGGCGTTGCCGCCGACTCATACAATTTCATTTCATATTTCCTTATTAAAATTTCGCTTTAAAGCGCTTTTGAATCAGTCCGATAAGGCATCGCAATTTTAGGTAATGTATCCATCAATTACCTGACAAACCACTTCCTCATAACAGACAATACAAACTTTCGATATTTCAAAATTAACCGAGCTCTGGGTAAATAGCTCGGCGTATACAACACTGTTTTGGCATGACTAAAGGTTCTAAACCCTTCTTCACCATGATAACGCCCCATTCCCGAATGCCCTATTCCGCCAAACGGTGCATCTTCGGCTGCCACATGAAAAATGGTGTCATTGACCGCTACTCCTCCAGAATGAGTATTTGCCAAAATATAGTCAACTGTCGGTTGTTCATTACTCATAACATATAGCGCTAAAGGGCGCTCATGAGCATTCACATACTCAATCGCTTCTTCAACTTTTTGATAGGTGATGATGGGTAAAATAGGCCCAAAGATTTCTTCCTTCATTACCGCTAAATCATCGCTTGGATTAAAAATAAGATGTGGCAATAATTGATTTTGTTCTGTGGTGCTATTACCGGCAGTGACTTCTATTACACGTACGCCATCAGTCGCTTTAGCTTGCTCTATATATTGCTGTAAACGCTGGTATTGTTGGCTATTGATTATATGACTGAACTGGCTAAGATCTTTGGCGAAATAGCGGTTAAAACGCTGGGCAAATAGTTCGGCAAATTCATCGGCTCTGTTTTGATCAATCAGCACATAATCTGGAGCCACACAAATTTGACCTGCGTTGACACATTTGCCAAATACAATTGAATCAACAATTTTCTCTAACTGCGCGTCAGGCGCGATAATTACTGGCGATTTACCACCTAATTCAAGCGTGACTGGGGTTAAATTTTTAGCGGCTGCTTGCGCGACCATACGCCCAACCGATGTTGAGCCAGTAAACAGCAAATGGTCAAAAGGCAACGCACTAAAATTCGCGGCGATAGTCGCTCCGCCTTGTATCACTACCACTTCTTCATCTAAAACCGACAAGATGTTAGTGAGTACCTCATTGGTCGCAGGAGTAAATTCACTCAGCTTTAGCATCACTTTATTTCCCGCGGCAATGGCAGTTGCTACCGGCGGTAGGCTCAGCATTACCGGGAAGTTCCACGGCGAAATTATTCCCACTACCCCAAGAGGCTGATACTCAACTTTTACTTTTGAAGGAAACAGCATTAATCCTGCATGGCGCTTCGACGGTTTTGCCCATCGATTGAGGTTTTTTAAAGTGTATTTGATGTGATTGATGGTTGGAATAATATCGGACAGAACAGAATCAAACTCTGAGCGATTGCCAAAGTCTTTTGCCAATGCCGAGACCAGTTGCGCCTGCTGCTCTAATATTGACTGCTTAAGTAACAATAAGCGCTGTTTTCGTTGCTCTAAACTTGGGTTTGGTGCATCGGCGTAACTCTTTTTTAAAGCCACTAATTTCAAGCCTAAATCTTCACTTTGTTTTAAAGTGTCACTTGAAACCAAATTAAGTCGCGCCATTACTGCCTCTCATCAAAACTTTTACTGTCATCAGGATTGTTACTGTGCAATCGATTGTAGGTGATGAAAAGCATTACACCTAACTCTGTCATACAAAAGTTTTACCTGTAGCAAAAACAAGGCTCATTAAGGCAAAAAATACTAGTTAATAATAGACATACGTCATGCTTACTTGCACACAAAATTACGCATAATGGCTACCGAGTTGTCATTTTTTGACTATTCTCTAATGATCACAATGCATAGAGAGCAAGCCATTGAACATTCTCATTATTGGGGCTTCTGGAGGTATAGGAACAGCGATTATTAAACAAGCACAGCGCGCATTCCCTACCGCCAATTTGTACGCAACTTACCGCTCTTCAAAACCTCAAATACAAATTGAAGCGCCACTCAATAACATTATTTGGTTTAAGGTAGATGCCTCATTAGACGAGGACATAAAGCACTTATCTGAAGAAATAGAGCATCTGGATATTCTGATCAATGCCGTCGGTTTTTTACATGCGCCGGGCCAAAGACCTGAAAAATCAATCTCTGAATTTACGGTCGAGCAATTTAACCGCAATCTTACTTCAAACACCTTGCCAACATTGTTACTTGGCAAACATTTTTCGACTCACCTAAAAGGCAAAAAAAATACGTATTTCGTTGCCCTATCAGCGAGAATTGGAAGCATAGAAGACAACCACATAGGAGGATGGATAAGCTACCGTTGTTCAAAAGCAGCGCTGAATATGGCGATAAAAACCATCAGCATAGAATGGCAAGTAAAACTTCCTAACTGTTGCGTTTTTGCTTTTCATCCAGGAACAACCGATACCTCGCTATCACAACCATTTCAGAAAAACGTGCCGCAAGATAAGCTGTTCACTACAGATTACGTGAGCCAACAATTATTTAAGTTAATCAATACGGTGCAAGCCAAAGATACAGGTAAATTTTATAGTTTTACCGGTGATGAAATCCCTTGGTAACATGCGTTAGTCAATGCGTTAGTCAATGCGTTAGTCAATGCGTTCAATGTCTCTATGTTTAAATGTTTCAAGCGAGTTATTATGTCCAACCTTGAATCCATTTTTGTGTACGTTTCAATTCGTTCCAATCTATTGAGTACTCATTTTTAGATAACACCGCTTCCAATTTACACAAAGCAACAGCGCCATCCTCATCAAACTTAACCTCCGACACTAAAAAATGCTTCTCGCGATTCATCGGCGCTACAGCAGTCCATTTGCTATGGTGTAATTTGGCTGGATTTATTCGATTCATGCTGTCTCCATATCTGACTCGTCAAATTGATACACTTGTCATTTTACGAAGATGAACCGCTTTAAGTTCAGCGATCGTTTGTATTATTAGCGGTGGCGTATTACGAAGAGATGTGACAACGTCAAAGGTTCGAGAACTGCATTCATTTTCAAGTATTACTGGGTTAAGCCTTGCCTACACAACGCTTAACCCATATTTATTACATGATATTTCTACGACGAGCTTCTTTCTTATAACTGGACTCGCGATAAAGCCAAAGCAACCCATTTGCAATAATCATTAGCGCGGCAAACAATACATAGTTCACCCACTGGCTCTTCACAAATGATGCAATACCCTGCTCACCGATAGAAGAATATTGAAAAGCGATACTAAACACTAAATAGAAAGCAAAAGAGCCAAGAGTGCTCTTAGAAAGCCAATTCAAGAAACCTTGCTCTCGTTTCTGATGCCAAATTTGAAACACTTTATCGTTCATATATTTACCTAACTTGATTATTTCTGTACTTAATTCAGTGCGTTTCACTTGTGTCGTTTCACACTAAATAAAGAAGCAAGCAACGCTTGCCATAATACTAAACCTTTTTACTATAAACTCGAACCCCAACGAAGAACGGGTAATACAAAAAGCTTACGAAAATTTGCGATACACACTAACAAAGAGCGACATTATCTCACGATGTGCGTCTAACTGAATACACAAAGCTGGCATTTGAGGGATTTAACATACTATTTTGATACCAGATACAAGATCAAATGTAGCGAAGCATATTGATATACCTACAATCTTCTCTTTCTATACAACATGTGTAATTGACACGCCCTTACACAATGTTACGATTCTTCGTTTTTTAATGACCAAAGACCAAGAATATGAAAAAGTTTATCGCTCTATTTGGCTTAATAATGTGCTGTACAACACAAGCATCTGAGACAGCATTAACATGGCATACATACAAAACGATAACGCTTCCAGAGGTAACTCAAAGTCGGTTAAATACAAAGCTTAAGCTCATAGAACTCGTATCTTTGCGTCAATGGAATATTATTAACCCGACTTTAGACTCTTTTGACATGTCTCTAGATAGATGTAATTTAAAGATTTCTTTTACCAATGAAGCAATAACTATCAGTCAAGGTAAGCTTATACACACTCCAGGCTCAAGACCTAAGAGATCAAACCGAAGACCGCCATGCACCCAGACTTGGTTGTCTAACGTAGTTAAGGATATCAACACAACTCTTAGAATTATGTCAGCCCAACAAGAAACTATAAACCTGGAAAAAGCTCATCCTATAAAATAAGCATCTTTAAAAGTGAAAAAGGTTTCGCGCGTTTAGAACAAGGTAGCGGTAAATCAGTAAAACCGGTTGCTCTATTTACAGACTTTGAAATTGTTACAAACTCTGAACTTGAACATTACTTATTACAGTTATCAATAGGTCAATCTGCAGCCTGATTTATAACAAATAAGGATAGATGTCGCCCATCCGATATCTATCCTGGTTGTTGAACAAGCCCAGCGCGACTTTATTATGTAAATTGTACGATAGATTTTGAAGTGAACTTCACCTTGGTACTTTTCTTAAGGTAAGCGCAACAACCTGCCTTGCGTAGCGTAATGGTATGTTAACTTAACGTATTCACGATCAAACTTAATTACCAACCGACCCCATCATCAAGATCAACCTTATCTTGAATCATAAGATACAAAAAAGGGGTAAACCCACTATGGGCACCCCGCTTTTTCGTATAGTGATTATAAAGCTTTTTAGCCTGTGCTACTGACCGCTACAAGTCGGTATCGTATTGATTGCATAGTCCATGACTGATTCTGCAACCTGTTGTGACTCTCCCGCTCGTACCTGAGTAGAGAGGCCATAAACAACTGATAACAAGTATTTTGCTTGCAGTTCTGCGGTCGCAGTCTCAGTGATTACTCCCTCAGATTCGATCAAGGTTGTGAGCAAGTTTTTGGTTTTCAATCCAAATTGTTTAATGTACACCGTGGCTTCCTCAGGAAAGGCAACGCTGTCATACTCGTTCACGCTTTTTACTAATAAGCATCCTAACGGAGTATCAGCATCCGAAAACTTTTGAATCAGCTCATAGAAACACGCTCGTAGTCTTTCTATGAAATGCGCATCAGAGGGTTCAGTGATATGGCGATAACACGGCTCACTGTATTGTTTGATGTAGTGCGCAACCACTTCTTTGAATAGCTGTTCTTTATTGCCAAAAGCGGCATATAAGCTAGGCGTATTGATGCCAAGCTCTGAGGTTAGATTCGCAACAGATGTAGCGGCATAACCGTTGTTCCAAAATATGCGCATTGCCTTATCGAGTGCGATATCTCTGTCAAATGATCTCTTTCTTCCGGCCATTGCCTATGGTGCTCCTACCTAAAATAGCGTACTGACACATATTCTGTAGCACTCACTAAAAAAATGTCAATTTCATTGTCAATATTACTTATCGATCGGTACAGAATGCACGCATAAATTCCAACTGATGCAAATGATGCAAATGATGCAAATGATGACACCGTTAAATACGGCATTCGTACTATCAAGTTCTGACCGAACACTTGGGAAGGCGACAGCTTTATGGCGATAGGAATGAAGGATTCGGTACTAGGCGAACTGGCGATGATGGCGCTAAGAAATGTTATTCAAGGCTGTCCCGAGCCAATGGAAATAGCCGAAGCAGGACACGTTTGTTAGCACATGAGTGCCGTGGCTCTCTTTGACTTTGTAATAGATATTAAGTTAGAAGCTCTGTTATGAGCAGAGCTTCTAATCTTTCGTTACATGTACTTCATTACTTTCCGACGCTAAGCAAACTGATTCATGGTGTTGTTTTCACCCGATGCTTTCAGTGCTTGGTCACCAGAGAAGTACTCTTTGTGATCATCACCTATGTTCGAGCCAGACATGTCTTGGTGTTTCACCGAAGCCAGTCCTTGACGAATCTCTTTACGTTGTACCCCTTTAACGTACGCTAACATGCCCATTTCACCGAAGTAATCTTTGGCTAGATTGTCAGTAGACAATGCCGCTGTGTGGTATGTTGGCAGAGTGATCAAGTGATGGAAGATACCTGCATCTCGGGCTGCGTCTTGCTGGAAGTTTTGGATTTTGATGTCCGCTTCTCTTGCCAACTCCGACTCGTCGTAGACGCTGTTCATCAGTTTTTCACGCTCATAAGCGGTCACATCCATGCCCTGCTCTTGCCACATATCAAACACTTGCTGACGGAAGTTTAGCGTCCAGTTAAACGATGGGCTGTTGTTGTACACCAGTTTGGCATTCGGAATCACTTCTCGAATTCGGTTAACCATGCCTGCAATTTGTTGAACGTGCGGTTTTTCTGTTTCAATCCATAATAGATCAGCGCCATTTTGTAGCGAGGTAATGCAATCTAACACTACGCGATCTTCACCTGTATTGGGTTTAAAGCGCACTAGACCATTCGGTAGACGTGTTGGTTTAATGTACTTGTCGCCTTGCTTGATCACCATCTCACCACTGGCTAGCTCTTCAAGTTTTGTCACTTCTTCGCCATCAATGAATGAGTTGTACACATCGGCAAGATCACCTTCGCTCTGACTCACAGGGATTTTCTGAGTTAAGCCTGCGCCAAGGGAATCTGTTCTTGCTACGATAACGCCATCATCTACGCCAAGTTCCAAGAATGCGTATCGAACTGCATTGATTTTTGCTAAAAAGTCTTCATGTGGAACGGTTACTTTGCCATCTTGGTGACCACATTGCTTAGCATCAGACACCTGATTTTCAATCTGAATACAACACGCACCTGCCTCGATCATTTTCTTCGCTAGCAAATAGGTTGCTTCTTCGTTACCAAAGCCTGCATCAATGTCCGCAATAATAGGCACCACGTGAGTTTCAAAGTTATCGATTTGATTTTGCACTGATTGCGCCGTGACAGCGTCACCTTCTGCACGTGCTTTGTCGAGTGCTTTATAAAGGTGGTTAAGCTCGCGAGCGTCGGCTTGCTTTAAAAAGGTATACAGCTCTTCGATTAGCATTGGCACGGAGGTTTTCTCGTGCATAGATTGATCTGGCAGCGGACCTAGCTCTGAGCGCATGGCCGCCACCATCCAACCGGATAGGTATAAATAACGACCGCGAGTGGTCTCAAAATGCTTTTTCACTGAGATCATTTTTTGTTGACCAATGAAGCCATGCCAGCAGCCTAAAGATTGGGTGTAATTAGCGTTATTTTCATCGTACGCTTGCATGTCTTCACGCATGATTTTGGCGGTAAAGCGTGCGATATCCAACCCACAGGTAAAGCGATTTTGTAGCCTCATGCGCGCGACATATTCAGGATTGATTGCCGCCCACGTTTGTCCTTGCTGCTCAATAGTGCCTTTTGCTGTCTCTATTACTGATTTGTAATTATCCATAATGGTTCTCTCCAGTTATTCAGTTAGCTGTGTGTTGAATTATCGTTTTGCTTGTAGGCGGTACTCATGAAGTAGTGGTTCTGTGTAGCCATTTGGCTGCTCAGCACCTTGAAAAATTAAGGCTTTTGCACATTGAAATGCATGGCTAGTGTCTGTATTTGGCGTCATAGGTAAGTACCCCGATGTGCCTTGGTTTTGCCCATCGACGGTGGTCGCCATCTGCTCAAGGACATCGTTAACTTGATTTGAGGTGCAAATGCCGTGTTTTAACCAGTTGGCGATATGTTGACTGGAAATTCTTAAAGTCGCTCTGTCTTCCATTAACGCCGTATTGTTAATATCTGGCACTTTAGAACAGCCCACGCCCATCTCTATCCAGCGCACGACATAACCAAGAATGCCTTGAATGTTGTTCTCTAGTTCACGAATCACGTCTTGTTCAGTTAGTTCGTTTTCTTGCGCCATAAGAGGAATGTTTAACATGCCACGCTGGTAGTCTTCGTTATTGGCAGACAAACGTTGTTGCTGCTGTTTTACGTCTATCTCCAAATAGTGCAAAGCGTGCAAAGTGGCCGCCGTTGGTGATGGCACCCAAGCAGTAGTTGCGCCCGCTTCAAGGTGAGCAGTTTTTTGCTCCATCATTTGCGCCATTTCATCAGGCATTGCCCACATGCCTTTGCCAATTTGCGCTTTACCCGCAAACCCAGTATTTAAACCGGTAGAGACATTGTTTTTCTCGTATGCATCAATCCAAGTTTGATGTTTAAGCTCTTGCTTAGGTAAAAATGGTCCGGCTTGCATGCTGGTATGAATTTCATCCCCAGTGCGGTCTAAAAAGCCAGTATTGATAAAGAACACGCGTGATTTTGCGGCGCGAATACACTCTTTTAAATTCAATGAAGTGCGGCGCTCTTCATCCATAATGCCAATTTTGATGGTGTTTGGCTCAAGCCCCAACATACGTTCAACGCGGTCAAACAACTCACAAGAAAACGCCACTTCTTCCGGGCCATGCATTTTCGGTTTTACGATATAAATGCTCCCGGTACGGCTATTTTTCATGCGGCACTGCGAAGGGTTTTTGATTTCGATAGAAGCTATCAAAGCCGTTACTACCGCATCGATAATTCCTTCCGGCGCTTGCTCACCATTGGCTAGGGTGATTAAGTCACTGGTCATCAAGTGCCCTACGTTGCGAATCAGCAGTAGCGAGCGACCGTGCAGGTTGTAATCTTCACCGCTGCGACCGTTATAGCTTTTATCCCCTTCCAAGCGGCGGATTTGTGTTACGCCGTTTTTCTCAAAAGATGCACTCAATGAACCCGTCATCAAGCCTAGCCAATTACGGTAGGCATCGATTTTGTCCGCGCTATCCACAGCGGCAATCGAGTCTTCCAAATCCATGATGGTGGAAACCGCTGATTCGATGTTGATATCATCAATATGTGCTAAATCGTGCTTACCGATTTTCCCTTGACGGTTAATGATAATTTCAACGTGCAAGCCATTGTTTTTAAGTAGGATTGAGGTTGGCTCTCTTTCTGGATCACTGGCACCTACAAACTGACATGGCTGCTTAAGTCCGGTGTGTGTCCCATCAGGGAAATGTGCTAGCAAGCTATTGAAATAGATGGTGTAACTTTCCACATCGTGGTGCGATCCTTGGTCTAACGTAAACACTCTGTCTAGAAAATCTTTAGCGTATGCAATCACGTGTTTGCCACGTGCAGGGTTGTATTTTTTGCCCGCTTTCATTCCTGGCTCTGTTTGTGCAATCACATCCGTGCCATACAGCGCATCGTACAAACTTCCCCAACGCGCGTTGGCAGCATTTAGTGCAAAGCGTGCGTTTTTGATAGGCACTACCAGTTGCGGACCTGAGATGCTGGCAATTTCTTGGTCTACGTTGCTAGTTTCGATTGAAAAATCGCCACCCTCAGGTTTTAAGTAACCTATTTGAGTGAGAAAGATTCGATACTGCTCAGCATTAAACGAACGGTGCTGGGCATGGAAAGTATCGATTTGCTGTTGCATCTGCATGCGGGTATTGAGTAGCGCTTGGTTAATAGGCGTTAGCTCTGTCACCAGTTGTGTAAAGTCATTCCAAAACTGTTCGACATTCAAACCCACAAGTGGCAGCACTTCAGTATTAACAAATTGGCAAAAGCTTTGTTGTATCTGGCATTCCTTAGTCATTGGTAGATTCATGGCTCTATTCCTCGTGATCATTATTGAAGTGCTTTTTTCACTCAACGTTGTTTCTATAACTTCGTTTTGAAGCGCTTTTCACTTGCTGCTGTTGCAAACTAAACATTCAATCTGTTACTGAAGTCGAATATTTACTCTACATGCTTTTACTTTAACTAAGATTTAACTAAAATTTCACAATAGAAATTACACAGTGTAAATTTTACAAAAATGAAGAGTAAAACCAGTTTGTTCAGACAGTCGCATTTTCTCGGTACTAAAATCCGTAATCTGCGTAAAAGAAACCACCTGACCCTTGAAGATCTTTCCTCACGGTGCGTCAAATTAAATCCAGAATCGGCCCCTTCGGTTTCATATCTTTCGATGATAGAAAGAGGCAAACGTGTTCCAAGTGAGGACATGCTTGAAGTGGTGGCGGATGTGTTTCAAAAGCCAATAAATTGGTTTTTAGATGATGCTAATGAACAAAGTGAACTGGTTCCCGAAAAAGGCACGAGAGGCGGCGTAACGGGCATGGCGCTTGAACCTAGCTTTTTGTTTTCTCATGAGATTTTACAAATTGCCATCCCTGAAATGTTGGCGCAAACAGGCACGACGGGGCGGCAATTTGCCCATCTATTAATTCGTGCTCACCAAGAGCACAATCAAAATCACTTTCCCGATTTAGAGCGTGCCGCTGAGGAAATTGGGCAAAAGAAAATGCCCTTGTCTGTAGATAATCTGCTTGAAATCTGCACTGATATTGGACTTAGCGTAAAGTGGTTTAAAGAACTGCCGCAAAGCGTTATTGAAGAGAGCGGTGACAAAAAGCAGCGAGTGGTTCGCTCCTATTTTGAAGCGCCCAATACTGTGCACGTCAACAGCATTTTGAAAAAAGATCCTATTCGCCTTAAATACGATCTTGCGGTAAATATTGGGCATAAAGTGCTGCACCAAGGGGATGGTGAAAAAAGTAAACTCATGTCTGATAGCAAGCCAAGCTACGGCGTAAGAGATGAAAATCAGCCCACCAGTTCCGCTGAATTGGACTCCACCAAAATTTTGCATGCATGGCGCGACTTTGAATGTTCCTTCTTTGCCGGTGCATTGCTTTGCCCTAGAGTACCTTTCCGCCAACTGCTCGATAGAAACGGCTACGACATCAGCGTTTGCAACCTCGCGGGTGTTTCCGAATCTATAGCAATGCGACGCATGACTGCGGTCTCACCCTACCCTCACTGGCATTATTTCGACGCTTATTATCCGGGAACACTCAAAGCGGTGTATCGCGGTAATGGAATACCTCTGCCTTGGGGAAACATGAAGATGGTCGAAGATCCGTGTCAGCACTGGGCGGTTTTTCGCATGACAACGAAAGACACCGACTTTAATGTTAGCGTGGCGCAAATCTCCATTTTGATGCAAAACGATGTACCACATATTTACTGCTGTGAATCCGTTAAGGTTAAAGATTTTGCCGGCAACTCGCATGTACTATGTAGCGGCCTTGATTTAAACCCAGCCATCGCCGCACAAGGATTTAACGCCATTGATGTGGCGCAAAGGCTTAAGCAATCTTGCATAGATAACGGCGGCACAGGACCGATTCCTAAAGACATTAAAGAGTTGTTACTCACCGTGGGCAGAATTTTAAATATTAACTGGATTGAACGCGGCATAGACAACAGAGCTAGGCTCATCTGCTCAAGAGGCTCAGTCTGTCCTAGAGTGCCACAATGTAAACGCCGTCAGAAAAAACCGATTAAAGTCGTACAAGAATAACCTCAATCAGATAAAAACAAAGAGGGTTGCCAAGTATAACTAGGCAACCCTCTTTTTTATTTTCGTGAATAGCTTATTTTACGCCAGACGACATTTCTCTGTGAACTATGAGACTGAACGCATCTTTGACAACAACTGCTGACTCGCCAAAGTAGGATCGCTGGCCGCCGAAATGGCCGACACAAGTGCGACACCGTCAACACCTGTTTTTGCCACACTTTGGATATTGCTCTCGTTAATGCCGCCAATCGCCACCAGCGGTTTGGTTGACGTTTCAACCGCGCTTTGTAGCCCTGCTAAACCCCAATGTTTAATGGTGTTGGTTTTAGTTGGCGTGGCAAAAATAGCGCTGACACCCAGATAATCAACAGGCAAAGACTGCGCTTCTAGCAGTTGCTGCTCGCTTTCCACTGATAAGCCCAACAACTTGTCTTTACCCAGTAAACGTCTGGCATCTTCTACTGGCATATCAGACTGCCCCAAATGAACTCCGCAGGCATCAACAGCAAGTGCAACATCAACGCGATCATTGATAATAAGCGGTACACCACTGCCCGCCATCACCTCTTTTACCGCGCGGGCGCGCTCAATAAATGCACGCACATCGCCGTGTTTTTCACGAATTTGCACCATAGTGACGCCACCGGCAATAGCTTGCTTGACCACAGTGCACAGGGTTTTAAGATCTTGGTGATCATCGGTCACAAAGTAGAGTTCATAAGGGTTCATACTGCGTCCTTATACCGTTTGCAGTTTTAAACGAGATAAGACCGTGTCTGTGTCTAGCTGATACAAGGTATCTAACAAGTTCATTTGCAGTGACCCTGGACCGGCTGATTTCTCAGCGGCGATTTCACCTGCAACGCCTAAAATAGCGGTAGCGGCAACACCGGTCACTTCGCCAATAGCGGCAAATGCACCCGTGATCGCGGTGTGCGAACAGCCCATACCCGTTACATAAGGCATCATTTGATGACCATTATCGAGCTTATAAGTGGCTTGTTTAGTCACGACATAATCACTCGCGCCAGAGATCACCACGTTTGCGCCATACTGCTCAACGCAGAACTTGGCGGCGTTGACCGCAGAGTCACTGCTATCCAGTGCATCCACACCTTTTGATTGCGCTTGTTCACCGGCCAAAGCAATGATTTCTGAGGCGTTGCCACGGATAATCAATTGGTCGGCTTGCTCGGCAATTTGACGCGACACTTCAGTGCGAAGCGTACTTGCCCCGCAACCGACAGGATCAAGTATTACCGTTTTGCCGTTGATATTGGCTTGCTCTACCGCAAACAACATACGTGGGATCCACACACTGTCTAGCGTACCAATATTGATCACTAAACTGCCTGCAAAGCTCATCATTTCGGCCATTTCTTGCGCCGAATGCGCCATAATTGGCGAAGCGCCAATAGACAACAAGGCGTTTGCGGTGTTGTTCATTACCACATAGTTGGTGATGTTTACCACCAGTGGTTTACTGTCACGCAGAGTTTGTAAACTGGCTGCTATTTGATTTTTATCCATTGTCTCATCACCTTATGTAATGGCGTTACAACCTTATTTGAGGACGTTGTAACCTTGCTCCCAAAACGCAATTTCCATACGAGTCGCAGTTCTAAATATCTCTATAAGCTCTTTGCCACGAGCACTATCAAGCGCAATATCTTTGATAAGATCATCAAGATTGGCCGTGCATTCTACCACTGATTGCTGAAACTCTTGGTCAGAATACATTTCCAGCCAACTGCGATACGGGTTGCCTTCTAGTTTGGTGCTCTCGCGACCAATCAAGTTCTTGCCAATCACTCCGTAACCGATGGCACAAGGTGCTAATGCTGTGTACAAATCCGTTAGATCGCCCGCACTGCCAGTATCCAGTACGTAGCGAGTGTAAGCGACCGTACCGAAATCTTCGGTTTCCGCTTCCATCTCTTGCTCACTGATACCCCATTTAGCACAAAAATCCACATGATGACCAATTTCAGCATCCAGCAGTGCGTGCAAACTGGATAATGCATTGCGCATCTGAGTCAAATTTTTGGCTTTATAAATGGCGAGTGCATAGGCTCTTGAGTATTGGACTAAGAACAAAAAGTCTTGTTTTAAATAGTGTAAAAACACGTCATGCTCAAGAGTGCTGTCAGCAAGCTGATGTACAAAATCATGCTCAATATAACCTTGCCACTCTTGCTGACAAGCTTGAATTAGTTGCTCTGTATTCATTGGACTGCCTTAAAAACTAGGTAGGTAGTTGGCACTGTTTGGCACGCTACCAATAATTTTGTTATCAAACATAAACTGTGCATAGTTGTCATAACGCTGGCGATCAACTGCTGCTGGACGCAGTGCAAATCGAGTTAAAGTATCTTCCCAAGCGCGGCGGTTAAGCTCGTTGTTTAGCGTATCTGGTTTGTATGCAACAAACTCTTTCCACGCTCGCTCTGGGTGATTGACAATATATTGTGTCGCCAACTCGATTGCGTGGTTAAAACGTTTTAACGCATCTGCGTCATAGCTGTTGGCATTAGCCACGAAAACCAATTCATCATAAGCCGGTACGCCATGCTCTTCAGGGAAGAACGCTTTGGCTTTAAAGCCTTCTATAGCCAATTGGTTGGTTTCAAAGTTTCTGAAACCGCCCCAAATAGCGTCTACTTTGCCAGAAGCTACCGACGACGACAGTGCCCAACCTACGTTAACAATTTCAACGTCTGAGAATTTCAAACCTGCAGAGCGCAACATAGTGCCAATGCTCGCCTCTTCGTTGCCGGCAATGGCAATACCCACTTTTTTGCCTTTCAGATCTTTGAGTGAGTTAATTTTACCGTTGTCGATCACCATCATAGTGTTTAGCGGCGTTGAAACCAAAGTACCGCTGCGAATCAAAGGCAGCCCTGCCGCTACATCAATGGTCAGCGTTGGCTGATAAGATACCGCAAGGTCGATTTTGTTCGCCGCCACCAATTTAGCTGGAACGCTAGGATCAGCCGGCTCTTGAATATTCACTTTTAAGCCTTGCGCTTTAAACAAACCGCGCTCTTGGGCGATAACGATTGGACCGTGATTTGGGTTCACAAACCAATCTAGCATTAACGTGAGTTCTTTGTCTTTGGCTTTTGCGCTATCACTGGCAAGTGATAATGGGCTAAATAAAACAGAAGTGGTTGCCAGTAACGCAAGCAAAGTCGAGATAGATCGTTTCATTAGGGTTCCTTTTCCTTGAAATAATTATTACGGGTTAAAAATCAATAAGATAGCTATTACTATCCGGAATAGTTTTTATAATATTAAGCTGTTGCATAAAGTGGCTGTAGTCGTCATAGCGCTGTTTATTCATCGCCGAAGGACGCAGTGCAAAGCGGGTTAAGGTATCTAACCAAGCTCTATGGTTTAATTCGTTGTCCAGAGTGTCAGGGTTGTAGGCCACAAACTCTTTCCATGCTTGCTCTGGATGATTGACAATGTATTGAGTGGCTAACTCAAGGGCTTTATTAAAGCGAGCAATCGCGTCTTTATCGTAGTGCTTAGCATTGGCTACAAACATCAGTTCATCGTAAGGTGGAATGCCGTGCTCTTCTGGGTAAAAACTCTTGGATTTATACCCTTCAAGCTCTAACTGGTGCGATTCAAAGTTGCGCATTCCGCCCCAAATAGTATCAACGCGACCCGACGCTAACGATGACGACAGCGCCCAACCCACATTCACAATTTTAATGTCTGAGAAATCAACGCCGTCATTTTTTAGCATGCGACCAATAATGGCTTCGTCAGAGCCAGAAACTGATACGCCGACGGTTTTTCCTTTTAGATCCGCCAGCGTATTAATTTTGCCGTTGTCTAATACCGTCAAGGTATTTAAAGGGGTGGCGAGTAACGTACCGCTCCACACCAAAGGCAAACCCGATGCCACATCAATCAAAAATGAGGGTTGATAAGAAATAGCAAGATCCACTTGATTCGCCGCCACAAGCTTTGATGGAACGCTCGGATCGGCTGGCTCTTGAATAGTGACTTTTAAGCCTTCTTTGGCAAACATGCCCTTTTGCTGGGCAATCACAATTGGCCCATGATTGGGGTTTACAAACCAGTCCAACATTAACGTCAGTTGTTTCTCTTTAGCAAAAACCGCACTACTAAATAAAAGCGCAACGCTTGCTAACACTGCGCTGAATTTTGTTTTAAACGAGGTCATGTCTCTTCCTTAATGACATAAATAGCAGCAGTTAATCGAACTGCCACGGGATAAATTTATTGAGTAATCGGTCAGTGATGAAATACAAGGTGACGGAGATCAGCGCCAAAATAAACAGCGCGGCAAACATCTCATCAATCATCATGCGGGCATTGGCTTGCAGCATTAAATAACCCAAACCGGCGCTAGAGCCTACCCACTCACCCACCACAGCGCCTATCGGTGCCACCACTACCGCAACACGGATGCCGGATGCTAATGCAGGCATTGCCGCAGGCAGTCTTACTTGTGTCAGTTGTTGCCAGCGAGAGGCGCCCATGGTTTTGCTTAAATCAAGGTACCCTTTGGGCGTATTACGCAATCCGTCGTAACAACAAGTGGTGACGGGGAAAAAGATAATCAGCGCCGCCATCACCACTTTTGAGGCAATGCCATAGCCAAACCACAGCATCAAAATGGGCGCAATGGCAAATACGGGAATGGCTTGTGAGGCAATCAAAATCGGTAATAACCAGCGGCGCAAAGGTTCAAACAGCAACATTTGC
This sequence comes from Vibrio halioticoli NBRC 102217, assembly GCF_000496695.1. Lineage (GTDB taxonomy): Bacteria > Pseudomonadota > Gammaproteobacteria > Enterobacterales > Vibrionaceae > Vibrio > Vibrio halioticoli. Next base: position 16,571 of record NZ_BAUJ01000024.1, on the reverse strand, counting down.
AACGCAAACATCAGCCCCATACTTAACCCCAAAATCAAACCTAAGATGATTTCTTGGGAAGTAATAATCGTATGTTGCCACAACACATCACTGCGCGTGCCTAAGCGGTTAAATACCGCTAGTGGCTCTGGCAAAATAAAGCTAGGTAAATCAAAAAACGTCACCACGGCTTGCCAAATGCCCAGCACCACTAAGCACGAAACCACCAAGCGAAACACCATAGATGAATTGGCTTTCACGCGACTGGTTAAGCCTTGTTGAACCACGACAGCTTTACTCACCTCGGCCTCCTAATTGCTCAATAATGCTTTGTTGCAGTTGCGCCATTTCAGCGCTAATAAGACGAGGGGCATCCCCGACAGGGACGGCAACGGTTTCTACATTTTCAGAGGATTGCATCAGATAAATGCGGTCGCTCAAACGAAGCGCTTCTTGAGGGTCGTGGGTGATCAGCACCACGGTTTTTCCCGCTAACATTTCACAGGCCAGATCTTGCAAGCGATAGCGCGTTACCGCATCTAGCGCCGAGAATGGTTCGTCCATCAAAACGATGGGCTTGTCTTGCATTAGCGTGCGCGCAAGGGCCACGCGCTGTTTCATGCCGCCGGATAGTTGCCTTGGGTATACTTGCTCTTGTCCAGACAAACCCAATTTACCTAGCAAAGCACTAGCTTGCTGTTTTCGCTGTGCCTGCTGTGCTTTGGTCAGTTTTGTAGAAGCGAATCGGTCACTAAAGCAAACGTTATCTATCACCGTCAGCCACGGCATCAACAAGTCTTGTTGCGCCATATAAGCGATGGATTCAGACAACGGATTGGCAAAACTGCTGTGGATAGTGCCGCTCCAATGTACGTTGTCAGGTAACAATCCCGCCATAAGACGCAGTAGACTGGTTTTGCCACAGCCACTTTTACCTAACACACTGCTCCAACTGCCTTGTTTAAAGGTCAAATTAAGCTGACTAAATAACGGAGCATCGGCATCAGCAAACTGCAAACTGCCGTTATTAATCACTATGCCTTGTGCGTTCGGTTCAACAACCGGATGAACACCATCTTGAGAAGGATGACTTTGCATGAGTCGATTACTTAGTGTTTAGTGCGTAGAAGTGATGTACAGGACCGTGTCCTTTACCAATATGAAGTTCATCGGCATGCGCAATTGCGTTAGAAATATATTCTTTCCCTAACGAAACAGACTCAATTAAGTCCCCTGTTTGCGCCAAGTACGATGCGATCGCCGATGATAAAGTGCAGCCCGTGCCGTGGGTGTTTTGTGTATTAATGCGCTCTACGGTAAAAGTCTCTACTTTATTGGCAGTAATGAGCAAATCTGTACTGGTGGATTCGCTTTCTAAGTGACCGCCTTTTAGCAGCACCGCTTTGCAATCTAACGCACGTAGATCTTCTATCATGGCGTTCATTTGCAGCTCTGTCGTCGGTAATTCTTGATTTAACAGGGTGGCCGCTTCGGGCAAATTAGGCGTGATTACATCGGCAAGTGGCAGTAGCTGAGTCTTTAGAGTTGCAATAGCCGATTGTTGCAGTAACAAATCTCCGCTTGTCGCTACCATCACAGGATCAACTACCAAGTATTTAGGTTGGTATTGTTTTAGCTTTTTCACCACAGCTTCAATCAGCGCCGCTTCGGCTAACATGCCCACTTTTACCGCAACCACATCTAAATCGGTAAATACCGCATCTAGCTGTTGTTCAATAAACTCGGCAGAAATCGGCAAGATACCACTTACACCTTGAGTGTTTTGCGCAGTTAATGCGGTAATCACCGAACAGGCGTAACTTCCCGTGGCAGAGATGGCTTTAATATCGGCTTGAATACCTGCACCGCCACCGCTGTCAGAGCCAGCAATAGTAAGGACGATAGGTGTTTTATTTGTTTGAGGCACGAAGACATTTCCTTTTCGTTAGACGAACGAAACCAATGCCTACTGCGCTAGAAAAGTTGAGATCTATAGCTAGAGTGGCGATTAGTTCCCTACGTCAGCACTAACTGAATCAGGTTCAACGGGTTCGCTATTGCGATCTCAGCCTATTGGCTCCCCGACTAATACGATGCAGCGATACTATCAGAGTCCCTATGGTGAGGGAACCCGAAATAAAAGAAATTCAGAGCCTTGACAGTAAATGCCCTGTCTTGACATAAATGATGGTCTCTTGTTCGACGTACGGAAAGTGTTGGCTCATGTGCGGACTGCGCATCCAAGTGAGTTTTGGATAATGACCAAACTCATCTCTAAACTCTCCACTGAGCACCAAAATCTCTTCACCACCAAAATGAGAATGTGGTTGGAACCGCTCACCCTTGGGCCATTTTACCAATGCTATATGTTCGTGTTCAAAATCATGTAAAGGCATCACTTGCAATCCGCCTACTCCGGCATGCCACTGCGCATTGTGGGTATCAATGCGCACTGTAAGCCTATCTCGAGCATCAAACTGATTGAGCTTTACCAATAATACGCATCCTTCTTTACTAAAAGGGGCATGTTGACTTGCAGGAGGATTGCGAAGATAGGTGCCTTGCGGATAATCACCAAATTCATCAGAAAATACCCCCTCGAGTACCAAAATTTCTTCACCCAAGGGATGTCGATGCGTAGCAAAATGCGATCCTGGCTCATATTTGACGATGGAGGTAACGTGCCCAGACTCTTTTGCTTCGCGCTCTAACGGCTTTCGGCTAACGCCTAGTGCCGGACTACTCACCCATGCCATGTTTTCGGTATTTATTACCACTGTTTGGCTAACATCCATATTCAACATAATCAATATTCTCGTATTAAAAGACAAGGCTATTGTAAGAATAGTTGGCAACTCGTTATTAGATAGTTGATAAGTTCGTGCTATACGACCTCAAAGTAATGAAAAATGAGTTTTAATTACACCTTTCATGTTTTAGCTCAACAAAATCATTACGATAGCGACTTGCTATTTTTAAAATCTATATTCCCAACCATTGTCATCATGCTTGTAATTTGATGTTATCCAGACCAATCTAATAGCCCCGCGTGATAAAAATGTTAAACCTAATAACCCTAGAACATGGTAGCGGTGGAAAAAAAATGCAGTCTCTTATCCATGAGCTGTTTCTACGCCACTTCGATAACGAGCAGCTTAACTCTCAAGAAGATCAGGCCAGAATTCCATTCGATACCCTTATTGCGCAAGGCGATCGTTTAGCCTTTACCACCGACAGTTTTGTGATTGACCCTATTTTCTTTCCCGGTGGCAATATTGGCAAACTCGCCGTATGCGGCACGGTGAACGATCTCGCCGTTGGTGGCGCCATTCCCAAATACCTGAGTGTCGGCTTTATTCTTGAAGAAGGACTCCCTATTCAAGACTTAGAACAGATCGTCATCGCAATGGCACAAACCGCGAAAGAAGCGGGAGTCACCATAGTAACTGGTGACACTAAAGTGGTCGCCAAAGGCGCTTGCGATAAAATCTTTATTAACACCAGCGGTATCGGTGTTATTCCAAAACCTCTGCAAATTGGTGCTCGCCAAATAAAAGCCGGTGACAAAATCATCGTCAACGGCACCTTAGGCGATCACGCTGTCGCTATCTTACAAGCGAGAAATGAACTGGCTTTGTCTGGTTCTATCAAAAGCGATTGCGCGCCACTGAATTTATTAACCCAACCTTTGCTGGCTCAACCTGGTGTACACGCTATGCGTGATGCCACCCGTGGCGGCGTAGCGGCGGTATGTAATGAAATCGCCGACATGACCAAACTGGGCATGCTCATCAAAGAAACGGCATTACCCCTGCACCCAGAAGTGACTGCAGTGTCTGAAATATTAGGGTTAGACCCATTATTAATGGCGAATGAAGGAAAGGCCGTCATTTTTGTAGAGAGTGCAGAAGCCGACGCTCTATTGGCACACCTGCGCACCCTACCGTATAGCGACAACGCCGCCATTATCGGTGAGGTTGTCGATTCTGTTGAAGGGGTGTTCATTGAAAGTCTTTATGGCGCACGCAAAAAATTATTAATGCCCACTGGCGAGCAACTTCCTCGCATCTGTTAATTTTTCTCACTTTTCAAGGATATAAATGTAATGAAAAAACTACTTGTTAGCCTGATGTTGTTACCTATCACCTCTTTCGCGCACGATACAGGATTTATCCATAGCCACACTACAGGCCCTATGAGCTTCTCCACCATCGCTCTTGCCGCGCTGCTTTTCTGCTTCTTATACAAAAAACTGTAATCATTCGGAGAGCGAGATGTTTAATTATCAAGCGCTAATGGATTTATGTAAAAAAAGATTAGATAAACTGTCAAAAATGCCGGCTTTAAAATCCACGCCTCTGGTGGACAATATCGAGCAATCTGGCATTAATCGCCGTGAGTTTATGAAATGGTCATCCCTCACCGCTGCTGCTCTCGCCTTACCTATGGAATTTACTCCAATGGTGGCAAAAGCGGCTGAGCTTGCAGACCGTGTGCCTCTGGTTTGGTTACATTTAGCCGAATGTACCGGATGTTCAGAATCACTACTGCGCGCCGATACTCCAAGCCTCGACACCCTTATTTTTGAACACCTATCCCTTGAGTATCACGAAACCATTATGGCGGCGGCGGGCTGGCAAGCAGAAGAAAACCTTGAGCACGCTTTAGAAACCTACAAAGGTCAATATCTATTGGCTGTAGAAGGCGCTGTGCCAACCGCAAATAACGGCACATTCCTTACCGTTGGCGCAAAAGGCAAGACTGGTATGGCTATCTTAAAAGAAGCCGCTGATGGTGCCGCTGGCATAGTCGCAGTCGGAACTTGTTCATCATTTGGCGGAGTACAAGCCGCCGCTCCTAATCCAACAGGAGCAAAAGGCATTCATAAAGTGATTGATAAGCCCGTAGTGAACCTTGGCGGGTGCCCACCTAGTGAGCGCAATATTGTTGGCACATTGATGTATTTCATCATGTTCGGCAAGTTGCCACCCCTTGATATTTACAACCGTCCTCGCTGGGCCTATGGCGCTCGTGTACACGATAACTGTGAACGTCGTGGACACTTTGACGCAGGTGAATTTGTCGAAGAATTTGGCGATGAAGGCGCAAAAAATGGCTATTGCTTATTTAAAGTAGGCTGTAAAGGACCTTACACCTACAACAACTGCCCAACGCAACGTTTTAACAGTGGCACCAGTTGGCCTGTATTAGCAGGTCACGGCTGTATTGGTTGTTCTGAGCCCGATTTTTGGGACTCTATGTCAGAGTTTGAAAAACCCCTTGGTCGCCGAGACATTACATCAAGCCTTGATAAAACATCAGATTATATCGGTACCGCTGTGTTAGGTATTTCGGCCGTGGGTATTACCGCGCATGCCGTTGCCAGTGTATTTGCAAAAAAATTGGATGAGGAAGAGTAATGAGTAAACGTGTCGTTATAGACCCAATCACTCGCATTGAAGGTCACTTACGTATTGAAGTCGAGGTTGACGAAAACAACGTGGTGCAAAAAGCGTACTCTTCTTCTTCGCTATGGCGTGGAATCGAAGTTATCTTAAAAGATCGCTCGGTATTTGATGTTGGTTTACTGGTACAACGCATTTGTGGGGTATGTACTTATTCTCACTACCGCGCTGGCACTGAGGCTGTAGAGAACGCTTTAGGCTTAACCATCCCCAAAAATGCCAAATATATCCGCAGTTTGATTCATGCATCACTCAACATCCATGACCATATCGTGCATTTTTATCATCTGCATGCACTGGATTGGGTTGATGTGGTAGCCGCACTATCAGCCAGCCCAGAAAAAGCAGCTCAAGTGGCGATGCAATATTCTGACGTACCTATTGCGGCGGGTGCAGGCGATCTTCGCGCTACTCAGCAAAAAGTGCAAAAGCTTGTGGATACTGGAAAATTAGGCCCATTTGCTAACGCTTACTGGGGGAATAAAACGTATAAGTTTACTCCTGAACAAAACCTAATTGCACTATCACACTATTTAAAAGCTCTAGAGATCCAACGCATTGTGGCTGAGTTAATGGCCATTTTTGGTGGTAAAAGCCCTCACCCACAATCTCTTGTAGTCGGCGGTATTACATCAGTACGTGACGTACTAAACCCTGCGCGCTTGCAAGAATGGAAAGCTAAGCTAACCACAGTACAAGACTTTATTGAACGTGCTTACTACCCCGATATTTTGATGGCGGCTGACGCCTATAAAACCGAACCTTCGGTATTAGGCGATGTGGGCGTACCTAACTTCTTAACCACTTCCGAGTTTTTCACTAAAGGTGAAACGCATCTCTTTCAAAGCGGCGTAATTAAGAATAAAGATCTCAGCCAAGTGTTTGATCTTGACCCAATGCTAATAAAAGAAGATGTCACCCACTCTTGGTACAAAGGTGAACAACCACTGCATCCGTTTGATGGCGAAACTGAGCCAAACTACACCGGAATGAAAGAGCGCGATACCGTTTACGGCAAGCTCCCTACCCTAGACCAAGACGGTAAATACAGCTGGGTTAAATCACCACGTTATGACGGTCAACCGTTTGAAGTGGGTCCATTGGCTTCTATGGTCGTGAACTACGCCCGAGGCAATCAAGTCGTTGTCGACTCTGTTAACGATTTCCTTAATGTTACCGGACTGCCTGTAACAGCGCTGTTTACCACATTAGGACGCACTGCCGCACGTATGTTGCAAACTCGCATCGTAGCCGATAGCGCTTTTGAAACTCTGCAAGCTTTGATTGATAACATCATTGTCGATGAAGAGACCTATCGTAAACCTGACCTTAGCAAAATACCGAGTGAGAGCGAAGGCTACGCCATGCTTGAAGCGCCGCGCGGCATGCTCAGTCACTGGATTCGCATCAAAGATGGCAAAGTCGCTAATTATCAAGCGGTGGTACCTTCGACATGGAACTCAGGTCCGGTTGACGCCAATGGCAATGTTGGTCCTTACGAAGCCGATCTTATTGGTTTGAAACTTGAAGATCCGAAGAAACCACTTGAGGTCATTCGCGTGATCCACTCATTTGATCCTTGTATGGCTTGTGCAGTACACGTGATGGATTTCAATGGCAATGAATTGAGCCAATTTGAAGTAAAACCAACAATTTAAGTGGGGCAATAACATGGCTAATAACAAAGTACAGTATGCGCGAGAGGTCACTTTTAGTGCCGCTATCCGCATTTGTCACTGGTTACGCGTAGTCTCAATTGGCACATTGGCAATTACGGGTTTCTATATCTCGTGGCCTTTTTTAGTATCGCTAGGAAGCTCAGATTTGCTTGTACAAGGCTGGGTGCGTTTTGTGCATCAGGTATTCGGTTTTATCTTAGTCTCTATCACTATGATCAGAACCTACTTGTTCTTCTTTAGTCGCAACGATATAGAGCGCCGCTCCTTTTTTGACTTATTTAAGATAAAGGCGTGGATTTCGGTCATTAAAGCCTACACCTATCAAGGACCAAAAGAGAAAAACGGTGCCTACAATGTATTGCAATTTGTCACCTATTTCTTCCTAACGCTGTTGATTATTTTAATGTGTATAACGGGGCTGATTTTATACGCCAACGTCTATCACGATAATCTTGGTGGGCTTATTGCCCCTGCCGCTAATTGGGTATTGAGCCTATTGGCCGATGTCGGTGGCCTGGCGTTTATTCGCACCTTGCATCACGAGCTTACTTGGGTATTTTTGGTCTTCATTATCGTGCACATCTACATGGTAATTTTCACTGCAGTTCGCTTTAAAGTCAGTGCTATTGATCCGATGATTTCAGGTGTTGATTACTATCATCCCGATCACCATGAGCATGGGGATTTTAATAAGTGAGCAAAATCCTAATCCTTGGAATAGGTAACATTCTTTACGCCGATGAAGGTATCGGCGTAAGGTTTGCAGGCCTTATAGAGAAGAAATATCGCTTAGAAAGTGATGTGCATAGCATTGATATTGTTGATGGCGGCACCTTAGCGCATGGCTTGATCCCTTTGCTCAGTCGTTATGATCACGTGGTGGTGGTAGATACCATCAACTCCTCTGAACAACAAACCGGAAAAGTCTATTTTTTCGATTTTGATGCTGTGCCAAATCATATTGATTTTCAAGGCAGTGCTCACGAAGTCGAAATGCTCGCCACCCTAAACATGATGGATATTGTCGGTGACCGACCAAAAACCTTTGTACTTGGCGTGAGCCCTACGGTACTTGAATCAATGAGCTTTGAATTGTCTGAACAAGTACAAGCCGCAGTTCCTGTTATGGAACAAGCTCTGCTTTCGCATTTACAGCAACATCAAGTCAATATCACTCAAGTGAATAACCTTACCATTACTGATATTGCGACCTTGTAATTGCAGCCATGATGCAAACATTTACCCACACTACGATGTATTTCTTTTCTCTAGCAAAGGTTTGGCATGATTATTCGATTTAGCTTCTTTACCACTAAAGCCATTGCGCTGTATGCCAAGCAATGCAATGCCCTATTGCAACGCAATCTGGTGCATTCTGTGTACCGCGATAAACGGGGCTATCACCTTGAGGCTGTGGGCGAACAAGAACACATCACTGAACTTGCAAGCGTGATTGGTGAATCTTTCCCGCTCTCTTGTTGGTTAACTGGCACTGACATTGTGGCGGTTGACGAGTTTAAGGGTAGCCAAGCGCCCTTGAAGATCCCAAGCTCGTCAAAGGCACGTCATTACTGCGAACATTGTAAAGATGAATTAACTCAACCTTGTGAAATATGTGATGCTCAAGCGATAACAGAGCTTGTGATCAATAAACGTCATGTAAGCCTTAGCTCTAAGTGTGACGCTCAACTTGAGAATGAATTGAGACCTGAAATCGACCTGTTTATCGAAAATGGGCAGATGCATATAGAACATGATGATATTACGCAAGCATGGTCAAGGTTAAACGCCATCCGCTTGCAAGATGAACGCTTAGTTTTTGCCAACATAGCGCATCTGCAACAAGCCTGCGTAGTCAATGAGCGCGATCTACAGCTTCTGCTTAGTCTTGAAAAACCAAGTTTACGTCTCGCCATCAAGCCTGAATTTATACAGCAGTACAACTTACCTCTGGCTAGCTATGTGGTTTCTTTACCCACCAGCAAATGTGACTACGTACTGGCACAAGCTTGCGCTAAACAAGGCGTTTTCGCGTTTGCCTTACAATGTGGTGATCAGGCTGCGCAATTGCTTAAATTTGGCCAACAAGTCTTATTGCATGCCAATGCACCTGAGCCACAGCCACTGATTAGTCACCCTGCAGTGCAAACCTCAATCACCGCCTTGGGTCTCTCTGCCAGTTGGGAAAAAGGGAAGCTGTTCATCAAACGCGATCACAATTCCTTGCCCCTACCTCGCCCTTGGCTTAGCGCAGCTTATGCACTAGAAAACATCCGTCAACGTGACCGATTCAGTAAAAAGTGTGCGGTGCTGTTTTTAGACAATCAACAGCCGTCAGGGTTATTACAACGTGCCAGCGATACCTCCTCTAATCGCTATCAATGGTTATTTGAAGTGCCTCGCCCTGCGCAAGGGTTGAGCTTGACTCAACTGCTCAATGACATCACCGGCAATGATCCAAGCAGTCAGTTATTGGTAGATGACTTTATCTCGTCTAACCCTGAGCTAATAAAAAACGCGCCAGTTACCAATGCTAGCTTGAGCGATATGCTTGGATTGCTGGCAATGATACTGGGCCTAACTGACAGCCAATCTACCTTGCAACAAGGGTGCAATCGCGCCATTGCTCACGTAATGAGCCACCGCTTTGCCACCTTCCCTCGCATTCAATTCGAGTTAGCTTCCGAAGGTGATGCGCTGAGTATAGATTGGTCAAAAGCGTTCCAATCTGTGCTCAGTTATCGCGCTGCCATGAGTGACGATAACACCGTAATCATCGCAGGATTTTTAGACAGCCTTGCCGATTACCTGTGTCAATGGATTGAAAAACTCGACCAACACATTGGCTTTGAAAAAGTCACCCTAGCGGGCAATGAATTTGATAACCCTATTTTCACTGAGATGCTGCGCTTACGTCTGAGTAAAAACGTGGCCTTAGTGCACGAGAACGACTCAGACTTGAAAGAGATGAACCTTGTATTTGGCGCAATGTATGTCGCCGAAAATGCGCAATTGATTAGAGATTAATAAGGGGGATTTATGTGCTTTTCTATTCCGTCAAAAATCACCACTTTGGATGAAACCAATCAACGTGCCGTGGTGGATACGTTAGGTACTGCCAGAGAAGTGGATACCCACTTGATCAGCGAGCCGATTGCCGTTGGCGATTATGTGTTGATTCAATCCGGTCGCGCTGTACAAACCATGCCCGAACAAGCTGCATTAGAAAGCTTGGAGCTGTATCAAATTATTTTCGATAAGATGCAGAGCGGAGAGATATAACCTATGTCCGGCGTTGGAATTCAATTAACGATTACAGGCCAAGTGCAAGGGGTCGGCTTTCGGCCGTTCATTTGGCAATTGGCAAACGAATTTCAGCTGTGTGGTGAAGTGTATAATAATGCGCAAGGTGTCATAATTAAGGTGCATAAAACCCACCAAATGAGCGCATTTATTGAGGCCATTCAAGAACGTGCTCCGCGACTGGCGCATATCTCAGATATCAGTCAAAAAACCATTACCACGGCGAATTATCAAACATTTACAATTGCCCATTCCTGCTTAGGGAAAATGCACACACAAATTCCGACCGATGTGGCAACCTGCCAAGACTGTTTAACTGAGTTAAATACGCCAACGGATCGCCGTTATCATTATGCATTGAACAACTGTATTCACTGCGGGCCACGCTACTCAATTATTGAGCGTATGCCCTATGACAGATCCGCGACCACAATGGCCGACTTTGCTATGTGCGAGCCATGTGCCATACAATACCGTGATCCGCAAAATAGACGCTTTCACGCGCAACCTATCGCTTGTAATAAGTGTGGTCCGACTCTCTCTCTATTAAATAATTCCGGAGAAATCATCACTCAAGATGCACAGGCTTGCATTGATGAATGCGTCACGCAGCTAAAACAGGGCAAGATTGTCGCGATAAAAGGTGTCGGTGGATTTCATCTTGCCGTGGACGCTACAAACACTGAAGCAGTGAATCGATTGCGATTAAAAAAACATCGACCACACAAGCCTTTCGCGATTATGGCGCGTGACATAAATGCAATACAAGGCATAGCGTTTGCTGATGAAACAGAGCGAGCACAACTGCAAAGCCCTGCAGCTCCCATTGTTCTATTGCGCCAAAACAAAAATCAATCCAACACCGAACTTGCTCATAACATTGCTCATAACATTGCCCATAACATAACCTTAGACATGCCATTTATCGGCGTAATGTTGGCCAATGCGCCCATGCAACACTTGCTTGCCAGTCGTATGCACTCGCCTTTAGTGATGACATCGGCCAATTTAAGCGGCTGTTCGCCTGTTATTGACAACGTGCAGGCTATTGAGCAATTGGGTTCTATTTGCGATTGTATCTTAACTCACAACCGCTCAATTTTACGGCGTTTAGATGACAGCTTAGTGCAGGTCATTGACGGTAAACCTAGCATTATGCGCCGCGCCCGAGGCTATGTGCCACATATGCTCGATTTGCCCAAAGGCTTTGAGCTTTGTGACAGCGTCACCGCATTTGGCGCAGATATTAAAAATGCGCCGTGTTTTATCAAGCAAGGTAAAGCTTTGCTTCTGCCTCACCTTGGCGATGTATCCAACCCTGCTATTTTGGATGAACTGTCACGTAGCCTTACTGACAATCAACAGCTGTTTGCGCACCAGAATCAGCTAATTGTTGCCGATAAACATGCAGGCTATGTGACTCATCAACAAGCTAAGATACTGGCAAATAGCGAAAACTTGCAGTTAGTGAATCATCATCATGCGCATATCGCAGCTTGTTTAGCCGACAATGGCATTGCTAGAGAACACCCGCCAGTACTGGCTTTAGTGCTTGATGGTTTAGGTTGGCACGATGGTAGTCACTCTCAGGCGACGCATTCATTGTTTGGCGGTGAGCTATTTATTGCCGATTATCAGCACTGCCAACACCTTCGCGGTTTGCCTGCTACCCCGCTAATTGGTGGTGATAAAGCGGCCACTCAGCCGTGGCGAAATCTATTTGCTCAGTTAGAGTGTCATGTGGATGATTGGCAGGCTCAGGCTCAAGAAAATCGCCAAGGCAAACCATGTGCGCTATCGCAGTTGCAACAGCAGCCTATAGCGTTATTAAGAAGCGCAATACAAAACAACCTCAACACTCCCCTTGCCAGTAGCGCAGGCCGCCTTTTTGATGCGGTTTCAGCGCTCGTTAGCGACTGTTTTGCCGAACAAAGTTTTGAGGGGCAAGCGGCAATGAAACTGGAAGCCTTAGCATGGCACGATTTCACCGAAAATAGCCTTGATCTGAGTGATTTTAAACGGAGTTACCCGAGCCCCAACATTAAGCAGATGTGGCAACAAATCATGTCACTTTATGCGCACCAGACGCCCTCTGCAATTGCATTGTTTTTCCATCGCTATTTAGCGCACCTGCTGTTGTTTTGGCTGCGTCAAGCTCAGGTTCAAGTGCGCAGTAACAAAGTGGTATTAAGTGGCGGCGTGATGCAAAACGCATTATTAACGCGCTTGCTTGTACATGGGTTACAGCAACAACAGCAAGTGCCATTGTGCCATCACAAAGTTCCATGTAACGATGGCGGTATTAGCTTAGGTCAAGCCTTGGTGGCATGGGCGCAGCTTCAGGAGCGCACATAATGCCAAGCGCAACACTAAAATTACAGCATGTAAATGGCATCATTACCCACTGCGAGCCTAAGATAAACTACCCCAATATTGACGCTATTTTGCGCCAACAAAGCGCAAACATGGTACAAAAGCGGCTAAACCTTATCTATCAGCAATGTGGACAAGCACACAATAGCGCTTTCTTTCATGCGCAAGGATACCGTGCATCCATCATGCAGCAGCAGGCGCAAAATCAAGCTTTGGCATTGGAAAAAATCCAAGAGTTGGGCTGGCAGTTGTGGCGTATCCATCAACATTTTTTTGGCCTACAACTTGTTAACCACAAGTCTGTGATGATAAGCAAAACGCAAGCGCAAGATAATGCACTTTTAAGCCAATGCCGCACGCAACTCATGAGCTTTAAATCTCAAATGGCAACCGATTGTTGGCACGATAACAGCCAAGCCAAGCCTATCGCGATTGATTGGCCTATTGAGCAATTAACGTTATGGGACAAACACATTTATCGGCCATTACGCAATGCGTTAACGACGCAAGCATGGGCAAGTTTGTTATGTACACCACAGTTGATTCTAACGCAGTTTGAAAGTGGCCCTAGCGTGCGCCAAGGGCAGCAAAACCCCAACCTTATTGACCGAATTGATGCGTTATGGCTTGAATTACAACAGGCCCGCTTAGAGCTCAATACACCCACCGCATATGCCCCCACTCAACGCAAAGACGGCACGGTAGATGCAGTGCGCGGCGCCTTACGTCATCACATAACTTGGCAACAAGATAAAGTGGAACAATACCAAATCGAAGTGCCTACAGTTGGCATTATCCATAGTTTTAGTCGCAGTGTTATTGGGCTTAATTTATCGACTATCGGTAAGGATTTATCCATTTTATCCTTGTGGGTCCTGAGCCATTTCCCTTGCATGGAGGTGAGTTTGGAATTGTCAGAGGCCCAGTCTAACTGCACTACGAAGGCGCACACACCCTTAAACAAAGTGGCTCATTCATCTAGCCACTGTAACAAGAAATTTAGTGGTAAATAATTCCATGCATGAAATGTCGATTGCGCAAAATATTGTCCAGATAGCACTTGAGCACACCCAAGCGGGTGAGCGTATAGAACAAGTGGTGATCAGCGTCGGTGAGTTATCTGGCATCGAAATTGACGCATTACAATTTGGCTTTAGCGCAGTGACCAACAACACCGCCGCTCAAGGCGCAATATTAACTATAGAAACCGTGCCCGGCAGCATCTTTTGTATGAACTGTCTGGCGCAATTTGATTACCATTCACGCACAGATCCCTGTCCAAAATGCCGACAGCATCAATACGTGGTCATTGAAGGTAATGAAATGAAAGTAAAACATATCGAGGTAAACTAACATGTGTACAGTCTGCGGTTGCGGTACAGAACAAATTGAGGGTCATCAACATGACCACCATTCACATTCGCACGATCATAACCATGATCATGCGCATCCACACGATCATAATCATGGCCACAGCCACAATAACGACAGTGGCGCACAACCTGTCTCTGTAGTTCACCACCACTACCACAATAGTGGCGATGTGCACTTACATATTTATCATGCGCCAAATGCTGTGGGTTCAGAGCAAATAACGCCAAACTCAAATGCGAGTCAACCTACTCACAGTCATGCACATGAGCACCACAATGCTCCTGTTCATCATTCACACGAGCATCATTCACACCAAAACGCCGAACATCACCATCACCATGAACATGAACATGAACATAGCCATGAGCACACCCCACATCATGCAGGTCATACCTTAGATTATGGTGTTGGCGATGCACATTTGCATGTACCCGGCTTGTCTCAGCAACGAATCATCGAGATCGAGCAAGATATCTTAGGCAAAAACAACCACATTGCGGCGCATAACCGCAGCCACTTTACTGCTGACAACCTAACGGTATTAAACCTAGTGTCTAGCCCAGGTTCAGGTAAAACAACGTTACTCACTGAAACCATTAAACAGATGCAACACGCACACAATATTGCGGTGATTGAAGGTGACCAACAAACGGCCAATGATGCTGAGCGTATCCGCGCGACGGGTGTGCAAGCCATTCAAGTGAATACGGGCAAAGGCTGCCATCTTGATGCCAGCATGATCGATAAAGCTTATCACCAACTGCAACTGGCGAACGATTCTATCTTGTTTATTGAAAATGTCGGCAATTTGGTTTGCCCTGCTGATTTTGATTTGGGTGAACAAGCCAAAGTTGCCATTTTATCGGTGACAGAAGGTGAAGAAAAACCGCTCAAATACCCAAATATGTTTGCGGCGGCCAACGTTATGATCATCAATAAAACCGATTTATTACCTTATGTGAATTTTGACTTAGCTCAGTGCATCGAAAACGCACGTAAAGTAAATCCAGAGATTGAAGTGATTTGCCTGTCAGCTACAACTGGCGAGGGAATGGAACGCTGGATCAACTGGATCCTAGGGGATAAATAACATGTGTTTAGGCGTACCTGCACAAATCATTGCCATTGCTGATGCAGAGCAACAACTGGTGACAGTTTCCTTAAACGGCCTTAAACGTGACGTCAATGCGGCCTGTGTGTGGACTGAAACTCCTGAAACCTTACTCGAGCAATGGGTGCTAGTGCATGTCGGTTTTGCTCTAGCAATTGTCAGTGAGCAAGAAGCTAATGAAACCCTTGAACTCATACAACAAATGGGATGCAACGATGAAATTCATTAGTGAATATCGCCAACCTGAAAAAGTCATGGCGCTGGTGAGCACTATCAATGACAAACTCGATAAGCTCGCTCCTACTCGACCACTGCAAATCATGGAAGTGTGTGGCGGTCATACGCATACCATTTTCCGTTTTGGTTTAGATAAGTTAATCAATAAAGGCATTGAGTTTGTGCATGGACCCGGCTGCCCTGTATGTGTATTGCCTCGTCAACGCATCAATGAAGCCATTGAAATTGCCGAGCAAGAAGATGTGATTTTTTGCAGCTATGGCGATGCCATTCGCGTACCCGGAGAAAACGGTAACTTATTGGCGGCTAAAGCGCGCGGCGCCGATATTCGCATTGTGTACTCACCGCTCGATGCACTTGAGTTGGCCAAACAGAACCCACAAAAAAACATAGTGTTTTTTGCTATCGGCTTTGAAACGACCACTCCCCCAACTGCACTGACTTTGCAACAAGCCAAACGCCAAAACATCAGCAATTTTTCGGTACTCTGCCATCATATTTTGCTTGAGCCAGCACTGCGTTCTGTATTGGATGACGAAAATGTTCGTCTAGATGGTCTTGTTGCGCCGGGACACGTTTCTATTGTGACTGGGCAACAGCATTATCAGTTTTGTAATGATGAGTATCAGTTGCCAGTGGCAACGGCCGGATTTGAACCGCTGGACTTTTTAATGGCGTTAGAATCTATCGTTGACCAAGTGAGTAATCATCAAGTTAAGGTGGTTAATTGCTACCAACGCGCCGTTTCCGAAACGGGCAATAAAATCGCTCAGCAAGCGATTAATGATGTGTTCACTCTATCAGAATCAAGCGATTGGCGCGGATTGGGTAATATAGAACACTCAGGGCTGAGTCTAAAATCGGCTTATCAGAGCTTTGATGCATCACTGCGATACCAATTAAACCCCAACCGCATTGCAGAGCCTGAAGGATGTCGCTGTGCCAACGTCATTAAAGGCTTAGCCAAACCGACCGATTGCCCGCTATTTGCCAAAGGTTGTACGCCGGAAAATCCTGTGGGCGCGCTGATGGTGTCTAGCGAAGGTGCTT
>NZ_BAUJ01000025.1 GCF_000496695.1 Vibrio halioticoli NBRC 102217 | reverse complement strand
TGCGCTATTTATGATTATTTACTTAGTGTGATTGATATAATAATAAAATCAGTAATTTACAGCCAATCGTATAAAATTGAACTATACATATTCGTATAGTTAACGATGGATCTAGCAAACTGGAGTATTCTAAGTAATGACGCATACCATCCCTGCGCAAGTGCCTTATTCAACAGGAAGAAACCTTCCACAATTGTCTATTCCCGCCGGAGCGTGTGATACTCACCATCATATTTTTGATCCAGTAAAGTTTGAGTATCGCAAAAGTGATACCAGTAATATGCCACCTGCAACCGTAGCGTGTTACAGGATGCTAAAAAAGCGGTTTGGCTTTGATAGAAACGTTATCGTGACGCCTTCGGCCTATGGAAGTGACAATCGCTGTACTTTAGATGCGCTGGCTCATATGGGCAGCAGTGCAAGGGCGGTGATTGCGATCAGTAGCTTGCCTAGTCGAGAAGAGTTGCAGTTAATGCATCGACTGGGAGTACGTGGGATTCGTTTTGCGGTGTCCTGTAGTGACGATTTTGATGAGAATTTTATTCGTCAATGCGCTAAAGCTTTAGCCTTGCTAGGGTGGCATATCTGTTTTTGGATCAAAGCAGATCTTATCGTTCAATTTAAATCTGTGCTAGAAAGCTTGCCGTGCCAAATTGTGTTTGATCATCGTGGGCAACTGCCTGCTGATAATGGCATTTTGCATCCTGCTTTTGAGATAATGAGCGCATTAATGCAACAAGATAGAGCTTGGGTAAAAATCTCTTCCGCATACCAAGACTCAATCATTGGTGCGCCGCACTATAGTGACAATATCGCCATTGGTAAAGCTCTGGTGGAGGCGCGAGCGACCCGCATTTTGTGGGGCTCAGATTGGCCGCATCCGAGTGAATACATCAATAAGCGAGAAATGCCCAATGATGTGAGTATGCTAGATTTATTGGCAGAGCAAGCAACAAACGCGCAATTAGTTGAACAAATATTGGTACAAAACCCCGCTAAGCTCTACGGGTTTGATTGATAGTTTATGGTTTTGAATTAAAAATGGCTTCCTAAACAGGAAGCCATTTTTGCATTATATGACTGGATATCATGGATTATTGCGCGACGCGTCTAACCTGAATAATCATGCCCATTAACGGGTTATCCAAATAGTGGATTTCGCCACTGCGCATACGACGTTTCTGATCCATACGATAGCTTTTCAAGAATGTCTCTTCGACTTTCTTCGGTGATACTTGTTCCAGATTACCGGCTTGAACATTGGCATCCGCGGTTTCTGTATCCGCTAATACGGAAAAGTTTTCGCTGTCTTTTAATTGCTCCGGTGTTTTTTCAGTAAAGGTGATACTGCGAACACTCGGCGCATGTAAATCAAGTTGCGTCTCTAGGAATAAGTAGTGTTGTACATAAACCTGCAGTTTACCGTCTAGCTCATACAGCGGAGTTTTCATATCCACTCTTGGATGATCGGCATCGATTTGCGAACCATCAGCATTGAAGGTGTTGGCGTAACTTTTACCCGCCTGAACATGAAAGACTGGCGCACTGGCTTTGCCGTGATCGCCTTGACGCCATGCTTTATGAAACAAGACTTCAAATCCGGCGTGACTTTTCAGTACATCACGCTCTTTTAGCAACTTATAGTGATCATAAGAAAGCATTTGTACGCCTTTTTTATGTCTGTAATTGGCATCACTAAAAGGTGCACTACCTTGTAAATCAATTTTAGTCAGCTCATTTGGCCATGATTCTGCGGTTGTTTCTGGATCAATTGAACGCTTGAAAATCAAGACTTCAACATCAAATTCTCTCTTTTGAGCTTGTGCTAAGTTAGGAATCAGCAAAAGCATCATCAATAGAGGAATAATTTTTTTCATTCTGGCTCCATGGCTATCAAAGGCCGTTTATCTTTATGAATACTTAAAGGTTATCGCTGTGAATATGACAAGGTTACTATGAGTAAAACTATCATGAAAGAGCAATATTCCTTAGATTTACGCAGTATAGCAGATATCATTTTAATGCTACTGCAAGTGGTTGTTTATGCGACTCTATTTTTAGCAAACTCTTCTATTAAGTCAGTTACATAAGAGATACGGTCACGGCGGTCAACTAAACTGTGCATGAACTTAATTTTCGTTGGCCCGTCCATGGCAAATTTGTTGGGCTGACTTTGCAGTAGTTTAACCAAGTACATAGGGTTAATGTCCGCGTCAGGATAAAACTCAATGAAACCGCCTTTATCATGCGCTTCGACCTTATCGACCTTAATGGCGGCAGCCGCCAGTCTGATTTGTGCTACTTGCAGTAAGTTTTTGGTTGCATCTGGTAGTGGCCCAAAGCGATCGATGAGCTCAACTTTCATTTCGCTTAGCTGACGATCATCGCTGACGCTGGCAATACGCTTATACAAAGACAAGCGAGTGCTGATGTCTGGGATATAATCGTCAGGCAGCAAAGCCGGAAGACGCAGTTCGACTTCGGTTTGTTCGCGCAGAAGATCATCAAGAGAAGGCTCTTTGCCTTCTTTTAGTGCCTCAACAGCTTGCTCCAGCATTTCCATGTATAAGGTGAAACCTATGGTATGGATTTGACCGCTTTGTTCATCACCGAGTAATTCACCGGCGCCGCGAATTTCCAGATCGTGCGTGGCTAAGGTAAAGCCTGCTCCCAAATCTTCAAGTGAGGCAATCGCTTCAAGGCGTTTGGCCGCATCTTTAGAAATGGCTTTCGGATGAGGCGTGAGTAAATAAGCATAAGCTTGATGGTGCGAGCGACCCACACGACCACGCAACTGGTGAAGCTGGGCTAAACCAAGATTATCAGCGCGGTTCATAATGATGGTATTGGCAGTGGGTACGTCAATGCCCGTTTCAATAATGGTGGTACACACTAGCAGGTTAAAGCGTTGGTGATAGAAATCATTCATCACTGATTCCAGTTCACGTTCACGCATTTGTCCGTGAGCGGTGGTGATACGTGCTTCTGGGACTAATTTAGCCAAATCTTCGGCCACTTTGTGTATGGTATCGACTTGGTTATGCAGGAAGTACACCTGACCACCACGCATGATTTCACGTAAAATCGCTTCACGCACAATGGCATCATCACTTTGACGGACAAAGGTTTTTATCGCCAGTCGTCTAGCCGGTGGCGTCGCAATGATGGATAAATCGCGCATGCCACTCATTGCCATATTTAGCGTACGTGGGATTGGCGTTGCAGTCAGAGTCAAAATATCAACATCAGCACGCATCGCTTTCATCTTCTCTTTTTGTCTTACGCCAAATCTGTGCTCTTCATCGACAATTAACAAACCTAAATCGGCAAATTTAATGTCGTCTTGCAGCAGTTTATGCGTGCCGACAATAATATCGACTTTGCCATCGGCAACATCCGCCAAAATCTGTTTTTGCTCTTTGGCGCTTTTAAAGCGTGAGAGCACTTCAACGCGAATGGGTAGATTGGCAAAACGGTCTCTAAAGTTTTCAAAATGTTGCTGAGCAAGAAGGGTAGTCGGCACTAACACCGCCACTTGTTTGGCGTTATCGGTACAAACAAAGGCGGCGCGTAATGCCACTTCGGTTTTACCAAAACCTACGTCACCACACACCAAGCGGTCCATGGCTTTGGCTTGACACATGTCAGAGAGCACCGCATTGATGGCTTGGTTTTGATCATCGGTCTCTTCAAATGGGAAGCCGGCTTTAAATTGTGCGTACTGCTCGCGGTCGAGCTTAAATTTATGACCGGGCTTAATTTCACGCTTGGCATACACATCGAGCAATTCAGCGGCCACATCGCGCACTTTCTCAGCCGCTTTACGGCGTGCTTTAGTCCATGACTCGCTGCCTAATTTATGCAGTGGCGCACTGTCTTCAGCGCCGCCGGAGTAACGGCTAATGAGGTTAAGTGATGATACCGGCACATATAACTTGGATTCATTGAGGTATTCAAGGGTCACGTACTCTGTGGTGATGCCGCCCGCTTCAAGTGTTTGCAACCCTAAGTAACGGCCGATGCCGTGATCTAAATGCACGACAGGTTGCCCAGGTTTAAGCTCGGCTAGGTGGCGAATAACGGTATCGCTGTTGACGGCTCGTTTGTCTTTTTTGCGTCGCTGTATAACGCGATCGCCAAGTAGGTCGCTTTCACACACTAAAGCAAAATCGGGCGCATGGTGGATAAAGCCGTGCTCTGATGAGCCTAAGATGAGGTTGAACTTATCTTTACTGGCGAGAGCTTGGTCTAAATTTGCTACCGCTTTGGGTAATATTTTAACGGGCGCTAATAATTCGATTAATGCTTCGCGGCGACCTTCGGATTCAACCGAGAATACCACTTTACCTGCGTAATTTTCGCTAAATTGTCGCAAGGCCGACATCGGCTCTTTGGTTTGTGGAGCCGCCGCTAGTGCTGGCAGTGCCTCAATGTGTAAATTGACTCGGCCTGCCTTTTCGTCAATGGTCTCTTTATTCAGTTTAACTTGCGGCCATTGCTTGATGGAGGCGAACAGTTCGTCTTTTTTCATCCACAATTCGGCAGGTTCAAGTAGCGGGCGCAAAGGGTCAATTTTGCGCTGATCGTAGCGATAATCCACATCAGTAAGGAAGGTATCAATAGCCGACTCAATATCACCGACTGATAACAGCAGTGCGTGCTGTGGCAGATAATCAAATAAGGTTTCGGTATGATCAAAGAATAGCGGTTGCCAATATTCTATGCCCGCAGGCCAAGTGCCTTTAGAGACCTGCATATAGACAGATTCTGGCTCGCGGCGCGCATCAAATTTTTGTCTCCAGCGGATACGAAAATCTTCAATGGCTTCGTTATCGGTTGGGAATTCATGCGCAGGTAGCAGCCTGATCTCGTTCACATCAGAGATAGAACGCTGATTTTCAGGATCAAAAGTGCGTATGGTGTCTATTTCGTCATCGAAAAAGTCCACGCGGAATGGGTCACTGCTGCCCATAGGGAATAAATCTAAAATAGAACCGCGACTGGCGTACTCACCCGGCCCAAAAACTTGGTCAACGTTGCGATAGCCGGATTTTTCTAGCTGTAATCTGAGTTTATCTAATGAGAACAAATCACCGGTTTTCACCATCAAGGTATGTTGCAGTAAAAACTCTCGCGGAGATTGTCTTTGCAATAGCGTGCTGATTGGCACAATCACAATACCTTGGCTTAACGTTGGCAGTTGATACAAGGTTGCAATGCGATCAGAGATAATATCTTGGTGCGGAGAAAAGTTGTCGTAGGGTAAGGTTTCCCAATCTGGAAATACCGAGATAGGAACCGGGCTAAATTGCTCTAGTTCCATTTGTAGCTTTATTGCTGTTTGTGGATCACTGACGATTAATAGTATCGGATTTTGATGCTGTTTGGCGAGTTGCGCCACAGCAATAGACAGTGATGCACCTTGTAGGTTACCTAGCTGTTTTCTATCGCCCGAAGTGGACGCTATAGGTAAAGCAAAAAGCGAGTGGTTATCCATAAGACTGTGAGATTCCAAGATAAAATGATCTGCGTAGTAATGTACCTGATTATCGTAAACCCTAGGGCGTTTATCTATTAATAACTGATGAAAAAAGGCGGAATTGTGGTGTGATTGGTCAATTATTGACGTTTTGTGAATGATTCGGCTTAAAAATAGAATCAAACACTACTCGAAGCTCTAATTAGTGGTTACATTAATGGCACTGTAATTATTATTCGGTTGGTTATGTTTCGACCCATTTCACTTTATGTTGGCTTGCGCTATTTAAGAGGACGCTCAGGAGATCGATTTAGTCGGTTTGTGTCCTATATGTCGACCGCAGGTATTACTATCGGCGTATTATCTTTGATCACTGTATTGTCGGTGATGAATGGTTTTGAAGGGCAGTTAAAAGGGCGCATTTTAGGCGTGCTTCCTCAAGCTATTGTCAGTGACGTATCCGGTAAAACCGTGCGCACTGAGCATCCTCCCGAGTTTATTGCCAATTTACCACACCTAGTTAAAAGTGTGCCTGTGGTGTCTAGCGAAGCGGTATTGCAAAGCCCTGATCATCTTGCCGCTGGGCAGTTGGTTGGCATTGAAGGTAGCCGTGATGAACCGCTGCGCCAGTTTATGTTGTCGGGCAGTGTCGACTCCCTTGAACAAGGGAAATATCACTTATTGATTGGGCACTCTTTGGCGCGTACTCTGCAAGTGAAAAAGGGTGACAAAGTACGTTTGATGGTCACCAGCACCAGCCAATATTCACCGATAGGCCGCATTCCTAGTCAACGAAATTTTACCGTATCGGGCATTTTCAATACCGGCTCAGATGTGGATGGTCAGCTAATGGTGGCCAATATTGAAGATGCGGGACGTTTACTAAAAATGAACAGTAAGCAGATGAGTGGTTGGCGTCTGTATTTGGACGATCCTTTTGCGGTGAGTCAGCTCGCGACTATGCCATTGGATAAGGGTTGGACATGGCAAGATTGGCGAGCTCAACGAGGCGAGCTATTTCAAGCAGTCAAAATGGAAAAAAGCATGATGGGCCTAATGTTAGGGCTTATTGTGGGTGTGGCGGCCTTTAATATTATTTCGGCGCTGATCATGGTCGTGATGGAAAAACAAGCTGAGGTGGCTATCTTGAAAACTCAAGGTATGACCAAGCAGCAAGTCATGGGCATTTTTGTGGTGCAAGGAGCAAGCAGTGGCGTTGTTGGCGCAGTGTTTGGCGGGATTCTTGGCGTCGTTTTGGCTAGTAATTTAAACAGTATTTTGCAAGCGCTTGGCGTTTCTTTATATACCTACGGCGGACAACTGCCCATTTTAATTGAATACCAACAAGTACTATTAGTGGTGGGCTTAGCGGTTTGCTTGAGCGTCATCGCTACCCTTTATCCTTCCTACCGAGCTGCATCGGTTAAACCCGCTGAGGCGTTAAGATATGAGTAATTTATTAGAGTGTCACAATGTATTAGAGTGTCACAATGTACAAAAAACCTACCTTGAAGGGAATGTTGATACTCAAGTTCTGCGTGGAGTGAGTTTTACAATTGCTCACAACGAATTGGTCTCTATTGTTGGCAGTTCAGGCTCAGGTAAAAGTACTTTACTGCATATTCTAGGTGCGTTGGATGACGCAACCGTTGGTGATGTGCATTTTAATGGCCAAGATTTAGGGAAATTAAGCAGCAACCAACAAGCTAAATTGCGCAATCAACATCTTGGTTTTGTGTATCAGTTCCACCATTTGTTAGCGGATTTCTCGGCGCTGGAAAATGTGGCAATGCCACTGTTAATTGGTGGAGAAAAACCAGAAAAAGCCAAACAAGCGGCGCGTGAGTTGTTAACCCGAGTCGGTTTAGAACATCGCCTTGAACATCGACCATCAGAGCTCTCAGGTGGAGAAAGACAAAGAGTGGCTATCGCAAGAGCGTTGGTGAATAAGCCATCGCTAGTGCTTGCTGATGAACCCACTGGTAACCTTGATCACACAACCGCGTTAGGCATTTATGACTTAATGCGCGAGCTTAATCAAAAATCAGGCACAGCGTTTTTGGTGGTCACTCACGACAGTGAGCTGGCTGAGAAAATGGATAGACAAATGCACATGAAAGATGGGCTGTTGGTGCAAGTAAATGAAGAGGTCGTCGAGTGATTAACTCCTTATCGCTTTTTATTGGTGGTCGTTTTAGTCGCGCTAAGCAGCGCAATAAAATGGTTTCCTTTATCTCTTTGTCTTCCACGCTAGGCATCATGGTCGGCGTTGCGGTGATTATTATTGGCTTGTCGGCGATGAATGGTTTTGAGCGCGAGTTAGAAAATCGCGTTTTGTCAGTGGTTCCGCATGGCGATTTCACTTCGGTAAATAAACCGTTAGCCGATTGGCCGCAGTTAGTGCAGTTGATTGAGAAGCAGCCACAGGCGCAAGCCGCTGCCCCCTTTGTCACCTTTACCGCGCTTGCCGAGAAAGGTAAGCATTTAAAAGCGCTACAGGTGAGAGGCGTTGACCCGAAACTTGAAAGCCAAGTGACCAAATTATCGCAATTTATACAAGGTGATGCGTGGCAACATTTTACGGCTGGATCAAATCAGGTAATACTCGGACAGGGCATTGCTAAGCAATTGGGCGTGGCTGTGGGTGATGGTATCTCGTTAATGATTCCGGTGGCGGCAAAAAATGGTCGCACTCAAGCACCAAAGCGAGTTCGGTTAAAGGTGAGCGGCATTTTCACCTTAGGTGGACAGCTTGATCATGGACTGGCGTTGATTCCGCTGCAAGATGCGCAATCGTATCTGGCAATGGGTGATAGCGTATCGGGTATTTCGGTAAAAACCACCGATGTGTTTAATGCGTCAAATTTGATGCGCACGATTGGTAATCGCTTACCTGTATATGTGTACATCAATAGCTGGAAACAAGAGTTTGGCTTTATTTATCGCGATATTCAGATGGTGCGCACCATTATGTACTTGGTGATGGTACTGGTGATTGGTGTGGCCTGCTTTAATATTGTGTCTACGCTGATGATGGCGGTAAAAGATCGCGCCGCAGAGGTGGCTATTTTGCGCACTATGGGCGCGCAAGATTCTCTGATTAAAGCCATATTTATGTGGCAGGGCGTGTTATCTGGAGTACTAGGTTCATTGGCAGGGAGTGCGTTGGGTTTACTAGTGGCGTTAAATCTGACTTCAATTGTACAGTTAATCGAGCGTATTATTGGGCATAAGTTCTTGTCTGGGGATGTGTATTTTGTGAACTTTTTGCCTTCGCAGGTAAACCCTATGGATGTATTGCTGGTATCAGGCACCGCAATTATATTGAGTTTATTAGCTACATGGTATCCTGCCAGCAAGGCAAGTCAGTTGAATCCGGCTAGCGTCTTGAGTGCAAAATAGCGGTTATAAGTCATGCTGATGTGTGTTTGAAGCGACATCTGGTATGAATAAAGAATTAAAAAAGCGTTGCTGAGTAAGCAACGCTTTTTTTATGTCTATTTTTTAACAGTGAGTCTGTTTTGATTATTTAGCAAAAAGATTCAGCTTTAACTTTCTTTTTTGCCAACTGCGAACCACAGAGTATCGCCATAGGGCACGAATACCAAAGTAACCGGTAATAGAAAGTACGACAGAACAAATCGCGCAACCTAATAAAAATGGAGGACCTATGGTCGACATTTGTGAGATTAGGTAGTCCCATGACAGTTCAAAGTGGAACGATTGGGTGGGCAATTGCATGACCCATGCCCCTAATTTATATGCCAGATAAAACATAATTGGCATGGTAATTGGGTTACTGATCCACACTAATGCGACAGATAACGGAAGGTTCACTCCAAATGCGATGGCCAACCCTGCAGCCATAATCATTTGGCTTGGAAGTGGTACAAAGCACATGAATAGCCCAACAGCAAATGCACCAGATGCTGAGCGGCGATTCAAAACCCACAAGTTAGGGTTATAGAGAACATTTCCAAATATCCTAAGCGCTTTTTGACGTTTAATCAGTTCATGGTCTGGCATGAAGCGTTGAATAAATTTTCTAGGCATAAGGGAAAATGGCCCTCTTACTAGGTAACTGGAATCTAATTTCATTTTCAGCGACGATTGTCGCGGCAATGCACTGGCACACTCGTTATGAGTTAGCTTGGCTTGTTCCAATACTTGCAACTGTATTGCTCTGTTGTCGAATAAAAATGTACAGAGGGGCTCTGGGCATTTTGTTGGCATCAGTGATTAGTCTAGTACAGAGTCATGCTTTTGTACGAGACGCCAATACGTTGTTCGATTGTACTGAGAATCTTACCATAGATATTCAGATAGACAGCACGCTTAGATCAAATCTTTATTTTGCAAATTCAGTAGTTAACATATTAAAAATTTATGCATGTGATACAAATTTTAGCGGAAAAGTACTGTTAAAAATACCCGTTGAGCAAGCATCACAAATGCAACTTGGTGAAATATGGCGGGTATCTGTCGATATAAAGCCGATACATGGGGTATTAAATGAAGCAGGCTTCGATGCGGAGAAATATTATTTTTCGCAACGAGTGTTAGCCCAAGCCAAAGTCACTAAGGTGTTACAACGGATTTCAGCGCCGGATCTAAGGGGGAAGTGGTTTGCTGATATTTACCAACAAACCTTGGATTTTAAGTCACAACCCTTAATGCTGGCGCTGTTGTTTGGTGAGCGTTCACTTATCGATAAACAGCAGTGGCATAGCTTAAAGCAGACAGGGCTTGCCCATCTGATTGCGATTTCTGGTTTACATATTGGGCTTGCGTATATGGTGGGTTGGTGGCTTGGGCATATTTTGCGTGTTGGCCTACCAAAATTGATGTGGTTACCTTTGTTTAGCGCAGTGGCAGTGGCTTGTTTTTATGCTTGGCTAGCGGGATTTAGCTTGCCTACCCAGCGTGCCCTTATCATGTGTGTGGTTGCCTCGCTGATGCTCTTGCTTGGTATACGCATAAGTCGTTGGCGAGTGTTATGGCTCACTCTGGCAATTGTTTTGATGATCTCTCCAATGTCGGCGGTATCGAGTAGTCTGTGGCTGAGCGTAGGGGCAGTTGCGGTAATATTGTTGGCGCTAGACCATATTGCCCCATTAAGTAACGGCAAGCTTGATGATAGAAATAAACACACAAATAAACAGCGCAAGTTGCGCATCTGGTTACGAGTACAACTGTATTTGAGTGTTGGACTTGCGCCGATTTCTGCGTTGATTTTAGGCGGCGTAGCTTGGTTATCATTTCTATTTAATGCTGTGGCAATCCCTTTAGTTTCATTATATGTGGTGCCTTTATTGCTGGCAGGCATTATCAGCAACGCCTTTTCAACCGTGCTTGGCTCTGCATTATTCGGTTTGGCAGATAAAGGGCTGACTCTTTTACAGTATTTAGTCTCATTTACTCAATCTTATTCGATGCTGTGGATTCAGGCTTCAAACTTACAGATTTTATGTATGTTGACGGTTTTCAGTGCCTTGTGTTTAAGAGGGATGTTGCGAACTTTGGCTTTGTTTGCCGCGCTTGGCTCTATTGCGTTGAGTTACATTCCCTTTACGCCTTCGGTGAATCAACCTCACTGGCAAGTGGATGTATTAGATGTTGGACATGGGCTTGCCATATTAATTGAATCGGATGGGAGAGCACTACTTTACGATACCGGAAGTGGTTGGGAAGAGGGTAGCATTGCTGAGTCTATTATTACGCCGATTTTGATGCGTCGCGGCGCCAGTTTAGATGCGCTATTTATCAGCCATTGGGATAACGACCATCAAGGTGGTATGGAAGATATTATCCAGCAGTTTTCACCCCCTTTAGTATTTAGTCCGCAACGCGATAGTCGCGCAATGCCTTGCGTGCGTGGACAGTTTTGGTGGTGGCAAGGTTTAAGCTTTGCCATGGTGTGGCCGCCAAAGGCAGTTTCTCGGGCATTTAATCCCCATTCTTGTGTGATTCGTGTATCGGATGGACAACATTCACTGCTATTAACTGGGGATATCGACGCTGTAGCGGAATATCATTTAGCATACTCAGATTTACAATCTGAGGTGATGATAGTGCCTCATCATGGCAGTAATACCTCGTCAACAACGTCATTTATTGAGCAGGTTGGTGCAGATATCGCCATAGTCTCGGTTGCCAAGCAAGGTCGCTGGTTACTTCCTAGCCAAAAAGTGGTCGATAGATATAAACGTTTCGCTACTAAGTGGTTTGAAACTGGGACTCACGGGCAGGTAACTGTGCAATTTTTGAGTGAAAAAGTACAGGTTAGTACAATACGTCACCGACAAACTGATGCTTGGTATAGGCAGATTTTGCGGAACAGAGTAGAATAGTAATTAACTGAATAAAAAATAAAGCAATTCTTATGACACAACTTGATGACGAGTCGACATGGAAAACCTTTAAACGACTGTGGAAGTACGTTCGTTTATATAAACTAGGGCTCGTGGTTGCTGCGATAGCACTTATTGTGAATGCGGCGGCTGACACCTATATGATCTCTTTATTGAAGCCACTACTTGATGAAGGCTTTGGTGATATTGAGTCAAATTTCTTAAAAATCCTGCCATTTATTATTTTCGGCATGATTATTATCCGAGGCCTATCTGGCTTTGTTTCTACCTATTGTTTGAGTTGGGTATCCGGCAACGTTGTCATGCTAATGAGACGCGCCATATTCAATCACTTCATGCACATGCCCGTGCCATTTTTTGACCGTGAATCTACCGGTGGCTTATTGTCTCGTATTACCTACGACAGTGAGCAAGTGGCAGCTGCAACCAGTAAAGCTTTGGTCAGCCTAGTACGTGAAGGCGCAAGCATTATTGGCTTGCTGGTTCTGATGTTTTGGAACAGCTGGCAGTTGTCTTTGGTTTTATTGGTAGTGGCACCGCTAGTGGCGTTTGCTATTCGTGTGGTATCGAAGCGTTTTCGTAAAATCAGTAAAAATATGCAAACCGCGATGGGGAGTGTAACTTCATCAGCGGAGCAAATGCTCAAAGGGCACAAGGTTGTTCTAAGCTACGGCGGTCAAAAGATAGAAGAAGAACGTTTTGACCAAGTCAGCAATAAAATGCGTCAACAATCGATGAAAATGGTGACTGCGCAAGCAGCAGCTAACCCTATCGTGCAGTTGATTGCCTCTTTTGCATTGGTGACGGTGTTATACCTAGCCAGTTTTGATCAAGTACGAGCAGACCTTACTCCAGGTGCGTTTACGGTTATCTTTACCGCCATGTTTGGCATGATGAGACCGCTTAAATCTTTGACCAATGTGACTTCTGAATTCCAAAGAGGTATGGCGGCGGCACAAACGCTATTCTCATTGATGGATTTAAAAACCGAACAAGATACCGGTAGCATTGAGATTGAACGAGCTAACGGTCTGGTTGAAGTAAAAGACGTAACCTTTAGCTATCAAGGAAAAGAAAAAGCCGCCTTGTCGCATGTCAGTTTTACCATTCCGCAAGGTAAAACCGTCGCCTTGGTTGGGCGGTCGGGCTCAGGTAAGAGTACCATTGCCAACCTGTTTACCCGTTTTTATGAGGTAGATGATGGTGAGATTTGTTTAGATGGCGAGAACATCAATCAGTATAAACTGACTAATCTACGTGAGCAGTTTGGTTTGGTTTCGCAAAATGTGCATCTATTTAACGACAGCATAGCTAATAATATTGCTTACGCCGCTGAGGGTGAATATACCCGAGAGCAAATTGAGCACGCTGCTAAGTTGGCGCACGCATTAGAGTTTACCAAGAACATGCCAGATGGTTTAGATACTATGATTGGCGAAAACGGTGCTAGCCTGTCTGGCGGTCAACGCCAACGTGTGGCTATTGCTCGTGCACTGCTACGCGATGCGCCTGTACTTATCTTGGATGAGGCGACTTCGGCGTTAGATACTGAGTCTGAACGAGCAATTCAATCAGCCCTAGATGAGCTACAAAAAGATAAAACGGTACTGGTCATTGCCCACAGACTGTCCACCATTGAAAACGCAGATGAAATTCTAGTTGTCGACGATGGTGAAATTATTGAACGTGGTACACATGCCGAGCTACTTGCTCTGGGTGAAGCGTACGCACAACTTCATAAAATCCAGTTTGGTGACTAGAACTTGATACACATATTATGGTTTAGTCGCAATCCGTTACGCTGGTTATTTTGGCCACTGCTGTGGCCATTGAGTAAGCTGTTTACTTGGATTAGCCAAAGTCGCAAGCAGGCGTATTTACAAGGTCACAAACCAAGCTATAAAGCGCCTGTGCCGGTTGTAGTTGTAGGGAACATAACCGCTGGTGGTAATGGCAAAACGCCCGTGGTGGTGTGGCTAGTGGAGAGCTTGCAAGCATTGGGGCTTAAGGTTGGTGTGGTATCACGTGGATATGGCGCTAAAGCCCCTTGTTATCCATTACTCGTGACAGATGATACTCCGACTCAATATTGCGGTGATGAACCAAAACTCATTGCCCAGCGCACCGGCGCTGTGGTTGCTGTCGATCCAATAAGATCTAACGCTGTACAACATTTGTTGCAATACAATGTGGATATAGTGGTTACCGATGACGGTTTACAGCATTACGCCTTACAACGAGATATCGAGTTTATCGTTATCGACGGTAAACGCCGCTTTGGTAATCAAAGCTTGATTCCTTTAGGGCCTTTGCGTGAGGGTATGCAGCGCCTTAATGAAGTGGATTTTTTGATTACGAACGGTGGCCAAGCTAAAACCAATGAAATAGCGATGACACTGCAACCGTCGTTGGCTGTGAATTTGGTGACGGGTGAGCAAAAGTCGGTAGCCGAATTAGGCCCGTTAAGTGCAATTGCCGGTATTGGTCATCCACCACGATTTTTTGATACGTTGAACACATTGCACGCACAGCTAAATAAGTGTACTGGATTTGCCGATCACAAAGCCTTATTAAAACCAGATTTAGTGTCATTGTTGGCCGATGGTGAACAATTGATTATGACCGAAAAAGATGCGGTGAAATGCCGTGAATTTGCTGATGATAATTGGTGGTATTTACCTGTATCTGCGCAAATTAGCGATGACAATCGCCAAAAAATAATGAATAAAATTCAAGAGGTATTAAAGGAATATGGATCATAGATTGTTAGAGATCGTTGCTTGCCCAGTGTGTAAAGGGAAGCTGACTTTTGATAAAGACAAGAACGAGCTAGTGTGCAAATTAGATCGATTAGCTTACCCTATCAAAGAGGGAATTCCAGTGCTTCTTGAGCCAGAGGCTCGCACTATGTCTATGGATGAGGGGCGTTAAAATGGCTTTCACTGTCATCATTCCTGCGCGCTATCAATCGACTCGTTTGCCGGGTAAACCGTTAGCCGATATCTGTGGTAAACCTATGATTGAACACGTTTACCAACAAGCGATTCAATCGGGCGCAGAGCAAGTGATTGTGGCGACAGACGATGAGCGTGTTGCCGTGGTAGTTAAAGGCTTTGGTGGCCAAGTTTGTATGACTTCACCTAGCCATGAGTCGGGCACTGAGCGTTTAGCGGAAGTGGTCGAGAAAATGGGCATTGCCGATGATAAAATCGTGGTCAATGTTCAAGGTGATGAGCCGTTAATTCCACCGTTGGTTATTGCGCAAGTGGCTGATAACTTAGCGGCCTCTACTGCGCCAATGGCAACTTTAGGCGTTGCCATTGAAGAGGCTGAAGAAGCCTTTAACCCTAATGCCGTTAAAGTGGTGACGGATCAACAAGGCTATGCTTTGTACTTTAGTCGCGCCAGTATCCCTTGGGATCGCGATCAATTTGCCAATGATAAATCAGTGCTAAAACAGCCATTGATGAGGCACATAGGTATCTATGCGTATCGCGCAGGCTTTATTAATCGTTATATTAATTGGGCGCCAACGGCGCTGGAGAAAATCGAGAGCCTAGAGCAATTGCGAGTGCTGTGGTATGGCGAGAAAATCCATGTTGCGCTAGCAAAACAAACACCGCCACCGGGCGTCGATACCTTAGAAGATTTAGAAGCGGTTAGAGCCTTTTTAAACCAAACTAAATGATAAAGATTAAGTGATAAGCTTAATGAGAAAGGGAAGCCATTTGGGCTTCCCTTTCTATTTGTGGTGATGATTACGATTAAATGTTGGTGCCCAAATTACTGCGTTGCGGACAAGTCGCCAGAATGTCTCTATGTCCTGATTCTTTAAGTTCTTCTAAGATGACGTCAAAGCCCCAGAGTCGGTAAAGGTGCTTAAGTACATCATCATAGCTTTTATCGAGCGGTACCCTCTGGTGTGGGATATGTTGCAAGGTAAGAGAGCGATCG
This sequence comes from Vibrio halioticoli NBRC 102217, assembly GCF_000496695.1. Taxonomy (GTDB): domain Bacteria; phylum Pseudomonadota; class Gammaproteobacteria; order Enterobacterales; family Vibrionaceae; genus Vibrio; species Vibrio halioticoli. The sequence continues at coordinate 8,290 of NZ_BAUJ01000025.1, read as the reverse complement.
CCTCTCACATCTACGTTCCATACTTGGATATTAGGTTCTAAGTTGCTCAGATTATATTGAGCGGCCAGTTTCTCTCTTATTTCTTTATACCCGCTCTCATCGTGGATAGCATCTATTTCTATGTAGTTCTTTCGATCGTCATCTTTTACCGCAAACAGTTTAAATTCTCGAATCAACTTGGGCGATAAATACTGACTGATAAAACTTTCATCTTTGAAGTTCTGCATCGCAAAATGCACCGCAGGTAGCCAGTCGCTGCCAGCCAGATCTGGGAACCATTCTCGGTCTTCATCGGTGGGTTGCTCGCAGATTCGGCGGATGTCTTGAAACATGGCAAAGCCCAGAGCATATGGGTTAATGCCACTAAAGTAGGGGCTATTGTAGGCAGGTTGTGCAACCACACTAGTGTGGCTGTGCAGAAACTCTAGCATAAACTTATCCGATACTATTCCCTCATCATAAAGATGATTGAGGATGGTGTAGTGCCAAAATGTTGCCCATCCTTCATTCATAACTTGAGTTTGTTTTTGTGGATAAAAATACTGGCTGACCTTACGCACGATACGCACTATTTCTCGTTGCCATGACTCTAAAAGTGGGGCGTGTTTCTCGATAAAGTAAAGAATATTCTCTTGTGGCTCTGAAGGAAAACGCTTTTTCTGACTGCTGGCATGTTCGCTATTTTGGGGAACCGTACGCCACAGTTCATTCACTTGAGATTGTAGATATTGCTCGCGCTCTTGTTGGCGAATGGTCTCTTCAGCAATGGATATTTTTTCAGGTCGTTTGTACCTATCTACGCCGTAGTTCATTAGTGCATGGCAGGAATCAAGCAGTTTTTCGACTTCATCAACACCATGTTTTTCTTCACATTGGCTAATGTAATTACGGGCAAAGATAAGGTAATCAATAATGGAATTAGCATCGGTCCATGTCTTGAATAGATAATTACCTTTAAAGAAAGAGTTATGACCATAGCTGGCATGCGCCATCACTAACGCCTGCATGGTGACGGTGTTTTCTTCCATCAAATAGGCAATACAAGGGTCAGAGTTGATGACGATTTCATAGGCAAGCCCCATTTGCCCATGCTTATAATTTTGTTCGGTCTGAATGAATTTCTTGCCAAATGACCAGTGGTGATAGTTGATAGGCATACCAATACTGGAATAAGCATCCATCATCTGCTCTGCGGTGATAACTTCGATTTGGTTGGGATAAGTGTCAAGGCGATAGTGTTTCGCCACACGCTTAATTTGCTGGTGGTATTCTTCTAATAAACTGAACGTCCAATCCGGTCCATCGGGAAGTGTTTTAGATTTGGTTTCTGCTGACATAACGTATCCTTACTTGTATTCCCTTAACTGTGCTCTTTTTGAAACAGCTCTCTAAATACAGGGAAGATGTCCTCTACCGTTCGAATATTTTTCATTGCAAAACTGTCATATTCATTTTGCAGTTTTTCGTATTCATGCCATAGCGATTGATGACTTCTGCGCGTGATTTCTATGTACGAGTAATATTGGCAAATAGGTAATATATCTTCGGTTAGAATTTTTTTACATCGAGGAGAATCATCAGCCCAATTATCGCCATCTGATGCTTGCGCAGCATAGATGTTCCATTGATTGGTCGGGTAACGTTCCTTGACTATTTCGTCCATTAACTTCAAGGCACTAGATACAATTGTGCCACCGGTTTCTTGAGAGTAGAAAAACTCATGTTCGTCCACCTCTTTAGCTTGTGTGTGGTGGCGAATAAACACTACTTCGACGTTTTCATAAGTGCGATTTAAGAACATATACAACAATACGTAAAAACGTTTGGCGATGTCTTTAGTGGCTTGATCCATTGAGCCAGATACGTCCATCAAACAGAAAATAACAGCTTGGCTAGAAGGAATAGGGCGTTTTTCGTAGTTTTTGTATCTTAAATCGAAGGTATCAATAAAGGGTACGCGTTTAATATTTTGGCGAAGCTCTTCTATTTGCACCTTAATGTCTTTTTCTTCTAAAGGCTTGGCGGGTTCATTTTCTTTCAATCCAGCCAACTCTTGTTCAAGTTCTTTCAATAGACGTTTCTTACCGGCGGACATGGCGGTACGTCTTGCTAGCGATTGCCTTAAGGAACGAATGACCGAAATATTGGATGGAATACCTGCAGTTTGATAACCGGCGCGATGGGTTTTCCATTCAGTAATACGATTGACTTGCTTTTTTTGCAGATTAGGAAGGGCAAGATCTTCAAATAAGATGTCGAGATATTCATCTTTAGAAATTTGAAAGATGAATTCGTCTGCACCTTCACCATCTGCGCTGGCGTCACCTTGACCTGAACCGCCCTTTCCGCCACCACCGCCGGGTGGGCGCTCGACTTTATCGCCGCGAATAAATTGATCATTGCCAGGGTGGACTTTTTCTCTTAGTCCACCTTGTCCTTGATGAAAACCCGGTTCAGAGATGTCACTTTTAGGTAGAGTGATATCTTCCCCGTTTTCGGTATCTGTGATTGAACGACGATTTACCGCATCCGACACCGCTTCTTTTATCTTTTGTTTATGGCGACGAATAAAGCGCTGTCGATTGACAGTGCTTTTATTTTTACCATTCAGTCTTCGGTCAATAAATTGAGCCATGCGCTACCCCTATCACTCCTGCTAAGGAATGGCTTGTAATATTAAGAGCTACAAGCCTCCCTAAACTACAGCAAGTTGCTGTGGTTCTTACCTTTGCCGCTTATGCCAGTGACTCGTTTTTGCTGGTATAGCAACGCAGGTACGCCGATTTACGTTTATGACGATTTACGTACTCGTAGATACCATTCGGAGAGTAAGCGCACTTGTTTCTCGGTATAGCCTTTCTCCATCATTCTGGCGACAAAATCGTCGTGTTTTTTCTGATCGTCGGTGGATGTTTTCGCATTAAATGAGATTACTGGTAATAGTTCTTCGGTGTTGGAGAACATTTTCTTCTCAATCACCGTACGTAGCTTCTCGTAACTGGTCCAGAGTGGGTTAGTGCCACCATTGTTTGCTCTAGCACGCAGTACAAAGTTGACGATTTCGTTACGGAAATCTTTAGGGTTACTAATACCAGCTGTTTTCTCGATTTTTTCCAGTTCACCGTTTAGTGAAGCGCGATCAAACAATTGGCCTGTTTCGGGATCGCGATATTCTTGATCTTGAATCCAGAAATCAGCGTAGGTGACGTAGCGATCGAAGATGTTTTGTCCGTACTCTGAGTAAGACTCCAAATAGGCCGTTTGAATTTCTTTGCCGATGAACTCGACATAACGAGGCACTAAGAAGCCTTTAAGAAACTCTAGGTAGCGCTCTGCTTGTTCGGCAGGAAATTGCTCACGCTCTACTTGCTGTTCAATCACATAAAAGAGGTGTACTGGGTTGGCGGCGACTTCGGTTTGATCGAAATTAAAGACGCGCGATAGGATCTTAAAGGCAAAACGTGTTGAAAGCCCTGACATGCCTTCGTCCATGCCGGCAAAGTCTTTATACTCTTGATGACTTTTCGCTTTCGGGTCTGTGTCTTTGAGCGTTTCACCGTCGTAAACGCGCATCTTACTGAAAATAGACGAGTTTTCTGGTTCTTTTAAACGAGAAAGGATACTAAATTGCGCGAGCATGTCTAAGGTGCTTGGTGCACAAGGGGCGTTAGAGAGCTCACTGTTTTCTAATAGTTTGTCGTAGATTTTCACTTCTTCTGATACGCGAAGACAATATGGGACTTTAACGATGTACACCCTATCTAAAAAGGCTTCGTTATTTTTATTGTTGCGGAAAGTCTGCCACTCCGATTCATTAGAGTGCGCTAAAATCATGCCGTCAAAGGGCAGGGCAGAGAGCCCTTCTGTGCCGTTAAAGTTGCCTTCTTGAGTGGCAGTAAGCAAGGGATGCAGCACTTTAATTGGCGCTTTGAACATCTCTACAAATTCCATCAGACCTTGGTTAGCTTTACACAATGCGCCGGAGTAACTGTACGCATCAGGGTCGTCTTGTGAATAATGTTCCAACTTGCGGATATCGACTTTACCGACCAGTGAGGAAATGTCTTGGTTGTTTTCATCACCCGGTTCAGTTTTAGCAATGCCGGTTTGATCTAAAATAGAAGGGCGCAGTTTTATTACTTTGAATTTAGCAATGTCGCCACCAAATTCATGCAGGCGTTTAGCCGCCCACGGAGACATGATGGAGCGCAAGTAACGTTTATCTATGCCATATTCACTACGTAAAACCTCAGCATCTTCGATGGGGTCAAACAGACAAAATGGGTGGTCATTAACCGGGCTACGTTCACCATTAGCCGACAGCACATAAATAGGTTGCTGCTGCATTAACGCTTTGAGTTTTTCCGCAATTGAGGATTTACCACCGCCAACAGGACCAAGCAAATAAAGAATCTGCTTTCTTTCCTCTAAGCCTTGCGCGGCATGTTTAAGATAAGAGACGATTTGTTCTATCGCATCTTCCATGCCATAGAAGTCTTTAAAAGTATCATATCGAGCAATTACACGGTTGGAGAAAATACGGCTCAGGTGTGGGTCGAGTGCGGTATCGACCAGTTCAGGTGTGCCAATGGCATGCAAAAGACGCTCAGCAGAGTTGGCATACGCCATTTTATCTTCACGACATAAAGATAAAAACTCTTGGATGGATAGCTCTTCTTCCTTTGCAGCTTCGTATCTGTGCTGAAAATGCTCAAAAATACTCATAACAAAAATCCCCTTTAAACTGTTATAAGACTCACGTCAATCAATACGCTTACCCCATTTATAAGATTAGTCATGAAAAAGAGATTTGCTTGAAATATAAAAACTTTTTTGTTTGTCAGTAAAAAAATAACCCTTCGTAAGTACGTATGGTAATGTAATAGTTCATGGATGAAGTAAAACGAAAAGCAAAAGGAAAAGCGAGTGAAATGGTTGAAGTTATCGATATGGCTAGCTTTGTTCACCCCGAGTGTTGCAATGGCCAGCTGGTCTTTAGGGGTAGGAGCGTCCTATTCTCCTGTCGTTTATAAAGACACACCATCAAATAAAGTCGTCATCCCTATCATAGGATATGAAGGCGAACATCTGTATTTAAGAGGGTTTACTGCAGGTTATAGAGTATGGAAACGACGCTCGCCGCATAATTTAGTATTCCGTCTTGCCTATGATCCAAGAACTCTGCAACCGTCGGATTCTGACGACCCCATTATTCGCCAAGTGGATAAAAGAAAAAGCACGGCATTAGGTGGCGTAAGCTACCAATATTCCAATCGATCTATTGGTCAGATTGAAGTGACTTTTGCCGGTGATGTTCTTGGTGTACACGATGGTTTATACGCTGAAACTGTGTATCGAATCCCTTTTCGTGGCCCGCGTTGGTTGTTGAGCCCATCGGTAGGGTATTCGTGGAATTCATCGAAATTAAATAACCACTTGTACGGTGTCTCCCAACAAGAAGCGGATCGAATTGCAGGCTTAGAAGCTTTTTCTCCCGATGGTGATGGGCAATTCTTCTTAGGTTTACGCGGCGTATTCAAATTTACCGAGCGTATTGTGGGGACAGCGGGTGTGCGTTATACAAATTTGGAAGGGGATTTAGAAAAGAGCCCGTTACTAGATAGTACAGACTCTTTTAATGTAAACGCAGGGCTTGTGTATACCTTTTAAAATATCGGGGTTCTGCCAAGACATTGTGGTAGGCAGAACCGGATATTGACCTCTTTATGCGTTAAAAATCTGAGTGATTTCAGTAGCGCATAAGTGGTATTGACGAGGACAATTACGCCATGTTGTTAGCATACGGATGTATTTTTCTAACATAGGCATTTGGCTGTTAAAGTGATGATTCGCTTTATCAAACTGAGGGTATAGACCTTCAGAGTCAGTTAGGAAGCGAACATAATTCACAAGGCTTGCTTCTGTTGCGATATCAAAGCCTAAGAACATTAGACGACGTTTATCAACGTTGGCTTGCTCAGAAGCCTGCAGCATTTTGAAAGACTCCTGCATTGCGTGATACATCTCCATGATGTCGATAACATCACGACAGCCACTTTCGCTGATAGAGCCAAAGTCCTTGTCTAGTTCACGCATTTGTAAGCCATAGCCACGTTCTACAATAGTTTGTAGACGTTCGTACTTGTCTTGGTTTTCAGGTGAAAGCTTTGACATTAAGTAGTATTGGTTCGAAAGGATCAAACGCTGTGCGTTAGTCATTTCCATAAATAGTTTCCTTTATATCCTTGATATTTGCTTTTTTCTAACCAACAAACTTAAGCTCTTAAAAACCAGTTTGTTGGATAGGAGCAAGATTAATATTTAACTATGTCGGTATATTGTTCTAGAACGCTAACAATCTCATCCATTGTTTCTTTTGAAGGTGGTTCTGTACCCTCTAATGGATAGTCATAACCAAGAGCTTCCCATTTGTGCGCACCAAGCTTGTGGTACGGCAGAAGTTCTACTTTTTCAATGTTATCCATATCTTTGATAAAGTCGCCCAGCATGTGCACAGCTTCCATATCATCGGTATAGCCTGGAACGACAACATAACGAATCCATGTTTTCTTTCCAATTTTGTGTAGGTAACGTGCAAAATCAAGAGTACGTCTGTTCGATACACCGATGAAATCTTGGTGAATCTCGTCCTTCATATGCTTGATATCAAGCATGACTAAGTCAGTGGCTTCTAATACTTCGTCAATAAGATCTGTGTGCTTACGAACGTAACCATTGGTGTCTAGACAAGTGTGGATGCCTTCAGCTTGAGCTGCGCGGAATAAGTCGCGTACAAACTCAGGTTGTAGCATAGCTTCGCCACCAGAGCAGGTAATACCACCACCAGATGCATTCATAAAGTGACGATAAGACTTCGCTTCTGTAATGAGTTCCTCAACAGAAACTTCTTTGCCACCATGAGTATCCCATGTGTCACGGTTGTGGCAGTACATACAACGCATCATACAACCTTGTAGGAATACAATAAAACGGATTCCAGGACCATCAACTGTTCCACATGACTCGAATGAGTGAATTTTACCTTTCATAGACGCTCTCAATTCTAACGTTTAAGACTGGGATAAGTGTATTACAAACAAAGGGTATAACCTAGGCAAGAGTTTACATAAAGGCTTTCTAATTGTCAGAACTGCACAAAATAACAGCAAGGCCACGCTAAAATAGCCAGAAAAAAGCAAACGAGCCGTTGGTATGTACTGAGTTTTGGTCTTCTTTGTAATCACTACTCTTAGTCGAGAGGGCTAAACTGGCGCCCCATCCATGGTAATACCCAGTCACACCAATAGTGGCTGTGCCTTGAAAATGTTCAACTTCATCGGCGGTAATTCCTTCATCAGGACGATCGCCATCGATAGTAATATCGTTAAATCGAATTCGGCCTTCTATTCCTGAAAAAAGATACCAACCGGTGTTACCACGGACAATAAGGCTAGGATCTAGGGTTGATTCGTTGCTTACTCGTGCGCTTCCAAAACTATGATTTAACTCGCGGCCCCAGCGCCACATGAGACCCGTCGCCAACTCGCTTTTATAGTTCCCGATTAGTAGTCGAGTAGGGGTACTGACTTCATGCGTTGTAGAACCACTAAAATCCGATTGGTACCATTTATCAACTCGTTGATAACCAAGATTAAAGACGAATTGATTGCTGATCTGATGATCCCAACCTTTAGGGTCGGCGGACTTTATTATGCCATGCACGTATTTTTGTGACTCTTCTGCATAGGCGTTCGGGCCAACGGTACCAATGAGCAAGCGATAACTGTTAATGACCGAGGGTGCGATAGAATACAAAGTTGAAGAAAGATAGAGTAAGCCAGCATAGGGCCTATCATTTGCAATTGGATCTGGGTTTTCTATATCTGCAGGGGTCCACATTTGTTGTCCAATCTCAATGTTGTATTTACGAATGAGATCGTCATTTGAGGCTGCGCTAAATTGAGTTCCGGGAAGAGAATCAAGAAATCCATCGGGCTTGATCTGAAAATGGTCGGAATAAGTTAAAAACAAACCATTGGTGTAATCTTTGTCGGTGGTCACTATGCCATCGTTATCAATACCTAAGTTAATAGAGCTGTTTAGTTTTGCTATCGACATGTGTGGGATTATCGCGATGAGACTAGGGATAACCCAGCGTGTTATCGGTAAGAAATTGGTCATACTACTCCATATATATATCAACATCCTGTTGTGACAACTTGTACCAAGCATAACAATACTCATTGCAGTAATTAACTTGTCGTTTCCGTTCTCAGGCATTGTCCTATGC
>NZ_BAUJ01000026.1 GCF_000496695.1 Vibrio halioticoli NBRC 102217 | reverse complement strand
TATCAAAATTCTGCCTTGTTCTCGAGCATTTTTCTTGCACTAGTTCTGATCACTTACTTAGTGTGGTTGGTATTAGATATTTGCGATTGCCAATACTGATACAGCGCTTGAATATCGTTCGAGCACAAATAGGGCACAGCTTGTTTAAGAACGCCTTGAGGCCAATCCCACCACTGCATCTCTAGTAGCATAGTGATTTCAGTGTCAGAAAAACGAAATTTAATGTGCTTAGCCGGGTTTGACCCTACTATTTCATAAGGGGAGACGTCTTTGGTAACAACAGCGCGACTTGAAATCACAGCGCCATGCCCAATGTTTACTCCGGGCATAATCATCGCTTCCGTCCCAATCCAAACATCATTACCTATTATGGTATCTCCGACGCGCTCAAAACCATCTTTGGCTTGTGCAAAAGTTTCATCATCTTGATAGAAAAACGGAAAAGTACTTATCCAGTCATGCCTGTGCCCTTGATTCCCCGCCATAATAAATGCCGCACCAGAACCAATAGAGCAAAAACTGCCAATAATAAGCCTATCAACATCATCTCTATCAGGTGCAAGATACCGAGCACAATCATCAAAACTGTGTCCATGATAGTACCCAGAGTAATAACTGTGCTTACCTACAATGATGTTTGGGTTGGTCACTTGCTGCTGCAACGGTACACCAGCGAAAGGGGATTCAAAGTAGTTCATGTTTATTCTCTAGGTTTTAGGGGCGCTGTTGCGGGGTCAGGTCTTGAAATTTGCATATATGCAAATTTCAAGACCTGACCCCGCTTTATCGAATAGTAGATCGGGAGCACAGAAGTTTCAAACACTTGATAAGCTAGATAGCAGGGGCAATGTTGATGGCGCATTCTGATTTGATAAATGAATAAAATTTTCGTAGGGTTGTTATTTTATTCTTTCGGTTTATTCTTATGAGTTTGAGAATCCTAACTCGAACAGAAGGCAGTAACAGATGAGAAGATCATGCTAAAAGAACTGGTACTTTTTAAATATGTTTATGAGGGAGATAATTTTAGAGATATTGCAAAGAAAGCAAATACTTCTATTTCATCTCTATCTAGAGCTATTACTAATCTTGAGCAAGATTGTGGGAAGAAACTTTTTATCAAGAACGGGATTGCACTAACGCCAACTAGTGAAGGAAAGTTTTTATATTCAAAAATAACAGCTAGTTTAAACTCTGTTGTCTTTGAGTATGAAATGTTTCGCACAAGTATTCCTCAAATCACGTTATTAAAACCGATACAAGTTAATAGTACGTTTTTCGTACGTCTTTTGCATGACGAAGCATTGAAGTGTGAGGAACTATCGTTTAAAGAACTGAATAATTATCCGACTAGAGAAAAAGCATATTCAGATCTTTTAATTGGTGAGATAGATTTGTTCATTGATAAAAAGCCTTTAATAGACAGACGATATCAATGTCATAAAATTCAAACTGATGATTTGGTTTTTCTTCGTTCGAAACAATTCCATGGAGATATTATTGAGTCTGAACCAAAGAATATAATTAAATTAAAATGGCTTGATGATTACAGTGATAAGTTTACATCTAACCCAGGTACTAATGAATATCTCATTGATAGCCTTATATCTTTCTATGATATTATTGAGAACTCTAAATACACAGGCATTGTATCAGAACAAACAGCAAGCACCCTTAGCCATGAGGTTTACTCTTTTTCAGGTGTTATCGGTAAGATGGATCTTTACCTGATAGTGGCGAATCGTAATGTGGTTAATAAACCGGTACTTAAAGAAATTATAAAGAAAATCCAAGAATCAAAGTTAACGCTACGTTAACTGTACAAAAAACTCTTAGTTATTATCTCCCAAGGATGATCATGATTATTAGTGTTTAACTCTAGTCTATTTCTAGAAGGAGTATCATACATTTGGTCTATTATTTGTTTGGATATTTTAATGTCATTTAGATAGCGTGATAGGATATTAAATAATCTATTATATAAAGCTGATTTTTTCAGATCTTGTCTATAATCGCGTTTAAGATCACCGTAGTACGGGCTATGTGCACCTATATGTGATTTTTCGTATGCAGTTCTATGCTTTCCGGATAGAAAAATGATAACACAACATGAGTTGCAGTATGTTTCAACATCAGTGTTCCATCCAGATTTATTAATATAGTTGGCTATCTCAATGGCATCGTTAAGATAACCACCATTTGATTGTAATATGACAGATGAAATATTATCAGTTATCTCTGATATGAATTTTACAAACTTACCATACTCTCCATTCTCTATGTTGCCATTAATTATTAAAGTAGACTTATTGGCTTCATTATTGTGTTTGTACAATTTATACTGAGCAGAGTAAGCGCCAAATGAGATGCTGATTAAAGTTATAAAAATAATATACCTTCTAATACAACCAATAAATTTCACTATATTGTTCATACCTTAAACCAATCCAACATCTGTTTATTTGCATGGGATAATCTTTACTTTAATTTTCTGGGATTAACATGAAACAACTTGTTTCACGCTGTTCTTTCATGATGAGGTAACACTTTTTCTATGAATATTGGATGAGTGTTTAGAATTGAATATTCAAGCTATTTCATATTTTGCTAAGGATTATTTTATTGAGTTATTTACTGTAATGGGGGGCAGTAATGGGGGTCAGGTCTTGAATTTTGCATTGATGGTAATTTATGTAAAATTCAAGACCTGACCCCGTTGGTAATTCCTGACGGTTTAAATGCATTAAGGGAGATGTTGATAGAATTCATTGTGTACTTACAAGAGTGTGATAGGAGTTGTAGTAAAAGAGGCAATAAAGCTGAATTGGATATGCTTGTAGTATAGTGGTGCAAATTTCAAGACCTGACCCCGCTTGGGGGTTAAAGGATGTGTATGAATTTGGACAAAGCGAAAAAACGTATAGCTAAGCAGGTTAAGAAAGGGGTTAATGGATACCCTCAGATTACGTTGGCGTATCATGGGGAAACCAAAGAGTGCGCAACGGTAGTATCAGTGCAGTTTATCTTATCGGAAGGGGACTGCGTACAAGAGGAGCGTTTTTCTTGTGAAACTGATATTCGCGAGAGTGAGTTAGTACAAACTACGATACTTAAGATAATAGAACGAGCGAATGCTAATTCAGTTATCGAAGTGCCTGGGGTAGCGACTCTTTAATTTAGTTCGTGGGGGTCAGGTCTTGAAATTTGCATGATGAGATATTTATGCAAATTTCAAGACCTGACCCCCTTTGGTTTTTTTGAGTTGGCGTAATAGAGAGTAGTAAATAACCCAAAAGTGGTATTTGGTGATTTTTTGAAAGTTTGAACATAAATTAAACTAACAAATACTTTAAGTCACTGGACTAGCGAACATAAGGAAGTTAAAGCGCGCCTAGCCGTGATCGGATTTGATTATCCTGTCAATAGTAATACAGGGCTTAGGGATTGCGTTGGCAAAGACAATATCTATGCCGCGGAAAATAAAGATGCCATCAAGGACAAAATCTTAGAACTAATCAGTGAAGAAATAGGGCATTTGAACTAAATAAAATCAGGGTCAGGTCTTTCATTTTGCATCGCATTTGCTTTCACAATGGCAATACTTTTGAAAGACGCTGACCCTGTAGTTAGGTTACTTTTTATTTTTTACTTTGCTCGGTTATGGGCAAGTGACTGCATCCCAGAACCAGCTTCCTGCTTTTGGTGATTCCCAAGCGCCAGGGTTGTTTTTCGCTTTGAAGCATTCACCTTGGAATCTTACGATGTCACCATTGCTTACTGTTGTTTGACCGCCAACCCAATCGACTACATCGCTTGGATCAGTGTCTGGAGCTTCAGGAGCTGTTCCCGGATTTTCTGGGTCAGTTTCTGGGCTTTCAGGGTCTGTAGCATCTCCTTGTGCATACTCTGGTAGTTCAGGGAATGCTGACTTGATGCCGACAACTTGGTCATCAATCAAGAAGCGGATACTTTGAGTACCAATTGTCGCTGGTAGGTAGTACACCAAATCAAGAGTTGTTTCTCCGCCCGGAGCAAGTGATTGCCAAGATGGAAGAACCAGTTCTGCCACGTGGAAATCTTCAACCATGTGGTTAGGACGCTCACCTTGTACGTTGTCGTTGCCGGCATTGTACGTAATTTCTGCGCCTGTTCCTGACCAGTCAGTTAATACGTCCGACGTTGAAGTTGGAAGTAGGAACTGGATAACGGTTCCGCCAGGAATTTCAGCAGCACTGTTATTGGTGAAAGTAAACTTAGGGTTGAACGGATAGTTATTGTCACCTACTGGGAATTCCACAGAGATATCAATGTCGACTTGTGCCGTTGGAGTGTCAAGAATATCGTTGTGCTGCACGCTGTACGGCGCCGCTTCTTTGAAGCCATCGTACATTTGCGTCACAAGGGTTTGACCCATGTAATATTCGTTTCTCTCTTCGTCAAAGCCGTAGTCACCCGCAAGCTCCCAAATCATGATCCCACCAAAGCCACGGTCTTTAATGTACTCAATTTTGTGGCCCATTGACTCTTCATCTTCGGTTGATAAGAATACTTTTTTCGAGGCATTCCATAACCAAGGTACTTTTGCTTTCTCATCGAAGTGACGGGTATAAGTGCCAGAGATAAGGTGCTTAGGATTGTTGGCATCCAAGCCCCACTCGTTACCATAACTAGGGATTGAGTCCGTTAAGCCAAGGCTTTGTGCATGCTCAAGGTTCTTCGCGTGCCACATAGGTACAACGCCCGCTGCAACTTCAACGCCATTGTCGTCAACGTCATGCCATAGGTTATCAATACCTTCAGCGCCTGCGCCACATGGATCGTTTAATCCTGTTCCTGCTGGGCAATCAGATTGTTGTGGCAGTGGAGATGTGCCGTTGTAACCATTTACGCCACCTTCAACATCTTTCCAACCACGGGTATAGAATGGAACACCGATATTCAGTTTGCCAGGGTCTACTGCGCCACGGAAGTATTGACCTGTCCACGCTGCGTTTAGGTAACCAATGCCTTTGTATTGCGCGGTTCCGTAAATGCCGCCCGCTTCTAACTCGCTATCAATACGGTTATCAAATAGAGCTGCGTTATGGCCAACAAAATGGTTCCAAGTACCGTGGAAGTCATAAGTCATCAAGTTAATGAAGTCTAGGTACTGCGTAACTTGGAAGTTTTCCATACCGCGCAATAGGTACGCTGATGATGGAGAAGCGATAGTAAATAGGTACTTACGTCCATCTTCTTCACCGGCTTCATCCAGTTTTTCACGAGTAACTTTCATCAACTCAACGTAGTTTTCAAATAATTGTCCGCGACAGATATTTGATAGAGGCCAGTCGACAGGGTTACCTGCATCTGACATAGATGTTGGGTATTCGTAGTCGTAGTCGATACCGTCAAAGCCATATTTACGAACGTATTCAACAGATTGAGTTGCAATCTTGTCGATGCCTTCATGGTTAACAGTACAGTTTGGATTGGTTGTTCCTGAGTAGAAACCGCCGGTTTCAGCCCAACCGCCAACGGCTAGAATGGTCTTAACATCTGGGTACAGTTTCTTGTACTTGTTTAATAAGTTGAAGTGACCTTTGTATGGTAGAGCAGGGTCCATCTCTGCGCCCGCAACGCCTGGCCATTCCATCTCAGTGGCACTGTCATCTAAGGTAAACTCAATCGTATTAGAATCAAGACCTGCAAATGCGTAGTTGATGTGGGTAATTTTATCCCACGGAATGTCCTTAACTAAGTAAGTTGGGAATCCGTTGCTACCATTACGCCATGATGTGAAGTAACCGACCACTCTTCGTGGGTGGTCATCACCCATACACTCACGAACATCACCTTGGCTATCTGTGTAGTAAACTTGAGAAATATCACAAGACAAGTTGCCTAGGTTATTTTCATCAATCACAGTGATATTAATGTTGCTACTGGTGGATAGGTTTTCTTCGTCAGTTGCAATAGCGGTTAGCTTCACGCTACCGATAGTGGTCGGAGTCCAATCACAAGCAAAGTTATTGCTAGAGAATGCATCAAACTCACAAATAGTGGTGCCATTAGCTGTGATTGAAACATTAGATAGGTCGTTGTGCTCAGCAGACGCATCAACACTGATTTGTACTGCTTGATTGACTTTAATTAAGCTGCCACTGTTTGGTGATGTAAAGCTCACTTGCGGTGGAAGAGCAACTTCTTCTTTGTCTTGCAGAGTAACAGCAAAGCGCTGCTCAGCTACCGGAGTGCTTGTTTCGCCATCGTTGTAAGTACCGCTTACAACAACTTCATAACTGCCTTGCGCAAGGTTTGTGCCTTCTAGGGTTAGACCTAAGAAACCATCCACCATTTGTTGTACGCTAACTAACTCTTGCGCACCTTGTACTAGCTTAGCTTCCACTAAAATTTCAGTGTTACTTTCAACCGTTAGAGGGATATTAACTGCGGAGTCAACTAACTCATACTGATCGGTTAAGCCAGTAACGTTAATGGTTGGTGTAATTTCAGGTGCTTCTTCTTCCGCTTCAATGAAGCTGACTGCGAAACGTTGCTCTGCGATCGGTAACGCTTGACCGTCATTATCGTAGGTGCCACCAATGACGACTTCGTAACTGCCTGCAACGGCATTTTGACTTTGTAGAACAAAATCAGAGACGCCATCTACCGTTTTTGATAGTTCAGTAAGTACTTGCTCACCTTGTACTAGCTTAGCGTAAGCGTCTACTGCTGCGGTCGTTTCAACATTGAATGCAATATCTACGGCGTTATCAACAATAGTGTATTGTCCTTTTAGCCCAGCCACTACTGTTGCTGGCTCTTCAACGACAGGTGGTGGCGGAGTAACGTCACCGTCTTTACTGCTAAAGACAATTGAGTTTTCGAAAGCGCTAATGTCTTCCAGTGTACCGTCATAGCCAAAAGAGAACGCGAAAGAGTTGTTGGCAGTTAGGTGGTCTTTGATCCAAGAGCCTTCATCAAAAGAAAATTCAATGCGATGCAGCACACCGTCGGCTGCAGGGCTAGTTGTTAAATCCCATGTAGGGTAGGTCATGCCCGTACCCGAAAACTGGAAGCCGCTGACACTGGTTGGAAGTACAAACTCTAACGTTGCACCTCGCATATCAATATCTGCACCACTAGAGTTAAGAACGTCAATGGAATAGGTGCTCCACCACTGGCTCTCTTTTGCTGAAGTGCCGATATCAACACCGTTGATCTCACTGGCATTGGCCATTGCAATTGTAATTGGGTTTAAGCATAGCCCTGTTATTAGGGCCGTGGATAAACCGGCTAATCGTATATTATTCATAGTATCCTTTTATAAAAACTCAAATTCGAGGGAATTCTCATTAAAATTTCAAGAAATGAAATTGGAATTCAGTGTATGCAGGGTTTAAATAACAGTAAATACTTATTTTTCATTAGAAAATTAGATTAAATATAAATTGTGTGATTTACGTTCGCTTATTAGCTTTAATATTAATCAGTAATAAATGTTAAATACCATGAATAAGTAACCCTTATATTTGTCATTAGTAAGGTTAATTGATTGGTAATGCTTGTGTTATGTTTGTGCCTTCTTATCCTTTCATTAATTTGGTTGGTTTAAGCTACTGATTATTAAGGGTTTGTTAGTTTAAATGAAAAGATTAATTCAGGTTATTTTTATTGTTTTGTAAAAAATAAAAATGACAGTATGTTTAATTGGGTTAAAATGGTATTTATTTTAAATTGTGAATATAAATAATGTTAATACGTAGTGAAATGGAAATGTTACGTATTCTATTGCAGGTTAAGTTTATATTATCTTTTAATACTGTGATACTCCGCTAACTTTTAGTTAGTCATCAATGCAAAATAAGTTAGATAACATTGAATAAATAAGTGATCGCAATAGCATTTTATGTGCAATATTATTTTCTTCTAGATGAAATATTTCTACTTTGGGCGTGTTTACGGCACCTACATTACAATTTAATGAACTTATTTAGCATCGTAAATGATGGATATTTAGTCATTAATAGATAATAAACGCTCAAAAACACAGCAATGCTTTAACCTGTTTTGATACTTAATCAGGTTCGGAATCTAAAACAATGTGACGCTAGCGAGAAATTTAAAGTGTGTTTTTTAGGTAAACAGACAGAAATTTGTGGTGTTTTGCAGTAAACTGGTACGCTATTTCATTGCTAAAGACGTGATACTAATAAACCTATGTCAGATATTTTAAAACTTTCTTACTCTAAAATGATTATTGAGCATGCGACTGCCAAGTGTAAGCAGAATGGTGGTCAACTAACCAATAAGAGAAAACAGATTCTTTTGTGCTTAACGGGATCAGAGAAAGCGTTATCTGCGTATGAGATCGTTGATCTCTATAAAGAGATGTACAGTGAAAGTATGTCGGCTATGTCGGTTTATCGTATCTTGGAGTTTTTGCAAGAGCAGGGCTTAGTGCATCGATTGCAAATTGCCAACAAATACATCTCATGTATGCACATCACCTGTGATCATAATCATGAGGCCTCACAGTTCTTGATTTGTTCAAACTGCTTTAAGGTCAAAGAAATTAGCATTAGCTCTGCGCTGGTTGAAGAGTTAAAAGAAAATGTAGCGCAAGCAGGGTTCGTGTTTGCCAGTGAGCAGCTTGAAGTGAACTGTTTATGTGAAGACTGTAAAGAGCTCTAGTTTTTCTAATTAGCGCCTTTACCAGTCATAATGCGTGTTCGGTGGAGCCGTATAGAGAAAAGAGGATAAGCCCAACAGGCTTATCCTCTTTTTTAATGAATGGTCTTATCCTAAACAAGCTAGAATGACCTGTTATTTAGTACGATTGGTGTTATTCGTAATCTGTCGCGTATGTTTCTTCGTACGTATGCGAGTAAAGTTCAAATAAATTACCGAACGGGTCTTCTAGGTAAACCATTTGCGCAGGCTTGCTGTCGTCTTCTGGGTGATAGCGCATAATATCCATACGCACTTTACCGCCGTATTGTTCTGTACGCTCTATAACACCCGCAAAATCATCGGTTTGTAGGCAGAAGTGGAAAATACCTAGACGAGAGAAATCAACTTCATGGCGTTGTTGACGCTCTTTCATTTCAAACATCTCTACACCGATACCATCAGAAGTCACCAGGTGGGCAATGTTAAAGCCTTTAAAGCCTTCGCCAAACACAGCAATACACATACGACCAATCGCAGTTTCACGCTCTTCAATCACTTTAGTGTTGTTCATGACAATTTTTAGGCCAAGTGCTTTCGTATAAAACTCAACTGCTTGGTCCATATCGCCAACCATAATGCCTACGTGGTTCATTTTCATAATCTGTTCCTATCTTTTAATGTCTGTTGCACGTTTTGTAACGTGCTTTGTTTTGATAGGAGAAGTATATGTAAGTGATCGCATTAATAAAAATTATGATAATTTATATTAACAATAATTTTTTGTTATTGATTAATTTGTAACTATCACAAAAGTTATAGAGGGTGTCTAGTGACGCTCCATTGATTACTTTGTATGAGGCTAAGCATCGCTTTACTGGCTTTAGACACGTAGTGCTCTTTGCTCCAAATTGCCGCGAGCTCCCAGCGAATGTTTTGTTTGATGGGAATAAAGTAATAGTCATCAGAATTTAAACGTCGACAAATAGGCTCAGGCATAAAGCTGACCCCCATACCACTTTTGACCATAGCCGCCAGAAAATCCCATTGGCTACTTCTTACTCCTATGCTTGGGGTGAACCCCATTTCTAGACACATTTGCGTAATGACTTCTGAAATAACAAATTCAGAGTTGTACATATAAAAAGGCAGATCTTTTAAATCAATAATGTCGATGATATCGATATCTTGCCATTGGGGAGTTTTCGGTAGTACCGCTAAGATGGGGTGGGTGTCTAATGGCCAAGTATTAAAGCGTGAGTCTTTTTGCGTCAACATAGTAATAGAGATATCTATGTTGCCTTCTACAACATCACTTTCAAGTTTTCTACTGCCACTTTCTACAATAGACACTTCAATATCGGGGTATAGGCGAGAGAATTCTTGAATCAGGTTGGTATATAGATGTCCTACCATTGGCGGAATGCCTAAGGTGATTTTACCCGATTTTAGGGTTTGTAAATCATTGAGCCTAATTTGCATTTCTTTTTGTTGAAATAGTACCGACTCGGCATAGGAGAAGACGATTCTACCTGCCTCAGTCAATTCTATGTCTCGACCGTTGCGGTGTATTAACGCATGTCCATAACTGGTTTCTAGTGATTTTAGCGCCTTACTGATTGTCGGTTGCGTGACAAACAGGTGCTCTGAGGCTTTGGTAAAGCTGCGGCAGTTGACTAGGGTAGTGAAGTATTGAAGTGCCTTCATTGACATACAAGTATTCCATTATGGCATGAACTGTATCTATATTATTCATTTGAGTTCGTATAAGCAATAATTAATAATGCTTGTGAAATAAATAGTTTGGCAATTCACATGAATATCGAAAAATTTAAATACGCAGGTGTAACAACAGTACAAATCGTTATGTTATGTCTGATTTGGTTATTATCTAGTTGGTTAGTCAGCAATTTCAACATTCCTTTACCTTCAAATGTCTTGGGCATGTTCTTGTTGCTAGCCTTGTTGTTCAGCAATGTAGTAAAAGTGCAGTGGTTAAAAGCGGGTTCAAATTGGCTGATTGCCGAAATGTTGTTGTTTTTTATCCCAGCAGTCATCGCTGTTGTGAATTATGGTTCGCTTTTTGAACATCAAGGTTTAAAAATTGGCGCGGTTATTTTAATTAGTACCGCATTTGTATTGACCAGTACCGCAGTGGTTGTAGATACCGTTTATCGATACGAACTTAAAAAAATTAGGAGTAATCGATAATGCACACCTATATCGCAATATTTTGCTTCTTGTTTACACTAGCGGGTTACTACTTAACAAAAGCAATGCATGGCCGTTTTCAACAAGTTTGGTTGATACCACTGGTGTCTGTGCCAGTATTGATTGTGGCAATGCTTTTAACTTCAGGCATCAGTTACACAGACTATATTAAAGAATCACACTGGTTGGTATGGATGTTAGGTCCTGCAACGGTAGCGTTCGCTATTCCAGTGTATGAAAATAAAAAAGTCATTAGAAACCACTGGTTATCGATAACTACCGGTGTCATCGTTGCCGTAGTTGCGGCATTGGTGAGTACTATATTGTTAAGTAAAGCGATGCATTTATCCGATATCCTACAAAAAAGCCTAGCGGTGCGTTCTATTACAACTCCTTTTGCTGTAGTGGCTTCCAAAGAGATTGGTGGTAAACCTGATTTAACGGCAATCTTTGTAGTAATGACCGGTATTGTTGGGATTGTGGTTGGTGAGACTATGCTACGCCTATTTAAAGTACGTTCTCGTCACGGTAAAGGTGCAGGTTTAGGTGCTTCTGCGCATGGTTCAGGTACGGCGATTGCTTACGGGATTCACTCTAAAGCGGGCACAATTGCTAGCTTGATTATGTTGTTTTCTGGCGTCGCAACGGTATTGATTGCTCCAGCGATTGCAATATTCATTTAAAGCTGTAGATGACATAAATTAAATTTCGCATTTATCAAAAGGGCAGCGATTGTCATAATCGCTGCCCTTTTACTTTTTCTAGGCTCGTTCTGATCATTTACTTAGTGTGATTGGTTTACTTGTTAAATTTAGGCACTAATAACCAAATCAGAATAAATAGCCCTAGGGCATAACTCATTGCCAAGCCTATAGAGCATAAAACTAACACACATAATAAGCTTGATAGTATTGCAAGATAGCGACCTTTCCCGGTCAATAACTTCACCGCACTTAGCATGGCAAAGAGATAAATCACGACAAAGATGCCATTAGTGAGAGTAAGAAACACTTCTACATCAATGTTGGATAAATCACCCAATATGCACGATAACGCCAAAGTGATGCCGACAATAGCGGTGGCTTTGCTCGGCACCCCTTTTGGTGAGAGACGAGTCATGGCGCTGGCTGGGCGATATTCGCGCGCCAAAGACCACAGCATGCGCGATAGGCTTTGCGTATAGAGATTGATGGTGGCAAAGCAAGCTAAAAAGCCGGTTAAGCTAATTAACCAACTGACTTTAGGTCCAAACAGTAAGTTGGCAAGATAGGGAACAGAGGTAGTATTCAGTGCTTGAGTGCCGTAGGCGTGATACTTCAATACCACAGTAGAAAACAGATAATACACCGCACCTGCAATCAAACAGCCGATTAAAATGGCTAACGGGTAATCTCGTTCAGGGCGTTTAAATTCTTCTCCCATATGCGCAAAAGCTTCAATGCCGACAAAGCACCAAAACATCACGGCAATGGCATTACCAATGTGACTAAAATGAGTGCTGCTAGTGATTGCTGTGGGCATAGCATCAGTGGCAGCAATATTGCCAAACCATAAAAATAGCCCGACTAATATGGCAATGCCGATGGCAATCCCTGTTTGAAACTGGCTAGAGATTTTACTTCCTGAGAAGTTAACTACCATCAACAGCACCACAACAAGTAGCTGAGCAATAATGGGTTTTGCTAGTGCTTGCGGTAAAAATTGTTGCGCAAAACCGCCGGCAATAGCGATCGCCGCAGGAACGCCGACAGGAATAACGCTAATAAACAGCAGCGCAATGACTTTTTCGAGCCGAGAGCCGAATGCCTTTTTCACAAAATAAGATGCGCCTCCCGCATTTGGATAACGTTTACCAAGGGCAGCAAAAGTAAAGGCGATAGGGCACACTGCAATGATCAGCAGCCACCATGCCCAAAGCATGCTTTCACCTGCAATACTGGCGGCGATGGCGGGAACCATAAATAGTCCAGTTCCGAGCAAGGTGGTCGACATTTGTCCTATGCCACCAATAAGTGTGATGTCTCTTTTTAGCTCTGCCATTGTGGTTCCTAAGTGAAAGGCTTAAATAAGGCGGCGCAAGAATGATTAGATAACAGCCTGGGCTTTTGCTAACAATTCAGATTGGGTATAGCTGTCGGCGTGCTGACCTTCTGCAATCAAATCCACAATATGATAGTCGCTTAAATCGGCAAACTCTTTGGGCAAGTAATCACGAAATGCCTGCTCATTGGGCCATTTACCGCGCACTATATATCCGTCGTCTTTATCAAAATCTTCGGTTTCAAAAAACGAATAATCGGTCTTGCCGATATTGTGGCAGTATAAAACTAAGTACATGTGAACTCCCTTGATAATGTCACGTGCTGAAATGTACAGGGTAACCATTTAAAGAGATTGTGACAGGGGATGCAAGAGGCGAACAAAAAAGCTCAGCAAATACTGAGCTTTTACCGATGTCGCTGTTAAAAATTAGTATTATCTGAGTCGCTGAACCGAGTCTCGTTTAATTAGAGTACAAGGCACAATAGTGCGTTGAAACTGCGGGTGTTTTCCTAATATGGATTCAATGGTGAGCTTGGCGGTTTCTAGACCGATTTGGTAAGCGTCTTGACGCAATACCGAAACGGGCACTTTGAACATTTCGACCATAGGGATTTCATCAAACCCAACAATTGAGGCTTGTTGCGGAACGTCAATATTTGCAGCGTTAAAGGCTTGCAGTAGATCAACAGTGATCGCCAAATGTTGGGTAAAAAACGCACTGGGTGCTTGCGCTCCTCGTAATACGTCAACAGGGCTATGTTCAAAGCCCGTTTCTCTATCCCAATACAAAATCAACTCACGGCTAGCATCTAAACCATGCTGATTGAGCGCATCCATATATCCTTGATAGCGCGCCTGACGTGAGCGGTTATCTGAGAAATCTTGCGCGACAAAACAAATGCGTTTGTGACCCATTTCGATCAAGTGCTCAGTGGCTTGAAAGGCGGCTTCTTGATAATCCGACAGCACCATATGACTTTGACAGTCAGGATACTCTAACTGGAATTGCACAACTGGCATGCCGCTATCAATAAATTGATTAATTAGCGCAGAGTTTAGGCCAGATGAAGTCATGATAATGCCATCTACGCACATTTGTTTCAGGGACAGTAAAGCGCGCTCCTCGGCCTTGGCATCAAAATCACTGTTATAAATCATCACGTTGTAGTTGTGCTTTTTACAATAGTCATCGATGCCACGCATTACTCGGCTGGTATTAAAGCCGGTAATATCACGCACCACCACGCCAATAGTCTTGGTTTTTTCGACCTTTAAACTTCTGGCGATAGGGTTGGGCACATAGTTGAGCTCTTTCACTGCCGACTCTATTTTGATTTTGGTTTGCGCTGACATATGCCCAAAGCGTCCATTGAGATACTGAGAGACAGTACTTTTAGAGACGCCAGCGTGCTGCGCTACATCGACAATTCGTATTTTCTTCATATTGTATTTTTAAACTGTTAACCACATCAAAATAGACAGTTGACATTCTATTCGCAGATCTAGATGATAGCAAGTAAACCGATTTACCAAATCGTTTTAGTAAATCGTTTTACTTAACAGAATTACTAAATAAATTTACCAGAGCAATGAATTTGCACTACAGGTTAATGAGAGACTCAAGATGATTATCCAAGACATTAAAGTATTTGTTACCAACCCAGGTCGAAATTTTGTCACTGTGAAAGTAATCACAGATGAAGGCGTATATGGATTGGGTGATGCCACCGTTAATGGGCGCGAAATGGCAGTGGCGACCTATCTTGAAGAACACGTAAAACCTTGTTTAATTGGCCGAGACCCGCATCGCATTGAAGACATTTGGCAATACTTATACATGGGCGTGTATTGGCGTCGTGGTCCCATTACTATGGCTGCCATTGCCGCTATTGATATGGCGTTGTGGGACATTAAAGGTAAGGTAGCAGGGCTTCCAGTTTATCAATTATTGGGCGGTAAATGCCGCGATGGCGTAACCCTGTATGCACACGCTAATGGCGAAACTATTGAAGATACCTTAGATAAAGCCGCGCAATGCATCGAACAGGGCTTTAGCGCCGTTCGTTTGCAATCGGCTATTCCGGGATTATCGGAAACTTATGGCGTGCTTGGCGATAAGAAAGATTACTTTGAACTGCAAGGCAACCGCCCGTTACCTCCAGAGCAGGATTGGTCTACCAGTAAATATTTTGATCTTGTTCCTGAGTTGTTTGCCAAAGCCAAAGAACGTTTTGGTAACAAAGCCAAATTCTTGCATGATACCCATAGTCGTCTGACGCCAATCGAATCTGCAAAACTAGGCAAAATGTTAGAACCGTATAACTTGATGTTCCTAGAAGATGCATCCATTGCCGAAAACCAAGAAAATTACAAACTGATCCGCCATCACACCACTACGCCATTGGCGCTTGGTGAAACCTACAATACGATTTGGGATTGCAAAGATCTTATTCAAAATCAGTGGATTGACTTTATCCGTTGCGCCGCGACTCACGCTGGTGGCATAACAGGAATGAAAAAAATTGCCGATTTTGCCGCCGTGTATAACGTGCGCACCGCGCCGCATGGCGCGCCAGATCTATCACCAATCTGTTTTGCCGCGCACATGCATCTTAATATCTCAACGCATAACTTTGGCATTCAAGAGTTTGTTGGTTTTGGCAATGAAGAGTGTCAATCCATCTTCAAACACGACATGAAACTTGAAAATGGCATGATTTTGGTCAGCGATGCACCGGGGTTAGGCGTAGAGTTTGATGAGCAAGAAGCAGCAAAGTATGAATACAAACGCTCTTACTTACCAGTGAGTCGCCTCGAAGATGGCACTTTATGGCACTGGTAAGCTAAACATCGAATCTCATTAAAATAACGCCTACCAACAAAAAGGCGTTAACAGAATAAAAAGAATGAATGGAGAAGAGAATGACTCAAAAAGTATTGGTATTTGGTACTGGGTTTGCCGGAATTGGTCATGCGAAAGCGTTTCGTGATGCGGGCGCAGAAGTGGTCGGAATTGTGGGTCGTACTGAGCACGTTGTGGCAAAAGTGGCAAAAGATTTAGACATTGCTTATTTTGGCACTGATTGGGCGCAAGCCCTACAACAATGTCAGCCTGATATCGTATCCATTGCAACTCCTGGCGGCGCACACGTTGAAGCCATTAAACAGGCAATTGAGTGTGGCTGTCATATCTTCTGCGATAAACCATTAACCGAAAGCGGTGAAACGGCGCTTGAAATTTACCAGCTAGCCAAAGCCAAAGGCGTGAAAACCGCCTTTGCCTCAAGCTTCCGCTACATGCCTGAAATCATGCATGCGAAACAGTTAGTTGCCGAGGGCGCCATTGGCGAACCGACCGAAGTAGAATGTATTTCTCACTTTAATCTAGATAGACACATTCCGTTTGGCTGGTCTCATCGCTCTGAAGCGGGCGGTGGTCGTTTAAACAATAACTTTACGCACCTTTTGTCTATCGTGACTTCTGTGATTGGCGAAAACATTTTGTCCATCAGCGGCGAAGTGCGCAACGACATGCCAAAAGCCCCTGTGGTTGAAGGCGTGCATAACTTCACGGAGCGTCGCAACTTTATCCCTAAAGATATCAACGATCCTGAGCTAAAATGGCGCGATTGTGACGTAGAATGGTCATATACGGTATTGGCGCAATTGGAAAGCCGCATTCCTACTGCGAATCCAGTATCGGTACTGTTTAAGCACGGCGGATTAACTCCGCGCTTTAATGAAGACCATATTGTGTTTCATGGCAGTAAAGGCTCTATTTATATTAAAGGCCATTACGGCAGTGGCCCTTTATATCTATTTAAAGATGGTGAGTGGCAAGAAGTGGCATTACCTAGCGCCATTGATCAGCAATTACCCAATATTGAATGTGAAACTCAGCGAAGCTGGACACACTTAGCCACACAATTGGTAAAAGACGTCAGCGGTATTGAAGTTGAACCGTATCAAACCTTCGAAGATGGCTGTCGCTATCAGCTGATTATTGATTTGATTCGTAAGAATGATCGTTGGGTGGATGTGAGAAATTTGCTTTAAGCAAAATCAACGATAATATATGGATAAAAGCGCAAAGGGCCATAGGCTGTTTGCGCTTTTTAACTTTCCTCTTTAGGAAAGTTAACTGTTGTATAAGTAAGCCTTTGGCAAGTCGTTGTTCGGTTTTTCTTGGCAAAGATGACAGCCGTTCGCTTACAAAAGCGAATTCAAACCAAAAATGTCGAGCGTTACAAATCTGTCTAAATTGCTTTGTTTTTGTGTGCCAAAATGACACAAGAATTGCTTGTTGTACATTTTAAGACCATAATATGCAGTGTGACACTCTGACACAAATGGAGAAAAATTATGGCGACTACATTACCTCGGATCACAGCTAGAGTTGATGCCGATACACAAGATTTGCTGACTAAGGCGGCGGCTATTGCTGGTATGTCTAGTATAAACTCATTTGTACTGAGTGCGGCTGTCGAGAAAGCTAAACAAGTTATCGAGCGTGAACAGGCTTTAAAGCTAAGTCAAGCTGATGCGATGTTGTTGATGGATGCACTAGATAAACCGGCGACAATAAACAGCAACCTAAGAGCTGCGGCCGAGCGTTACGATAGTAAAGTTCAATGATGAACACAGTACTTCTAGATAAAGCTAAACATAATAGAAACCGCTTCAATTGTGGTAGTGAGGCTTTAAATAATTACTTAAAAGTAATGGCTAGCCAACAAGCTAAAAAAGACAATACCCGCACCTTTGTGTTGCAGGATGAAAACGATAATACTCATATTATTGGTTTCTATACTTTGACCATGATACCTATTGATTTAAAAGCATTGCCGGACAAATTACAGAAAAAACATCAGCCATCGTCTTCTGGTGGTTTAATTGCTCGACTGGCAGTTGATGAGCGGTACAAAGGTAAAGGTTTTGGTGAGTGGCTTTTGATCGATGCACTAAGAAAATTACTTGCCGCTAGCGATAGTGTCGCTTTTCCTGTGGTTATTGTAGACGCGAAAGATGGCGCAACCCAGTTTTATGAACGCTATGGATTTACACCATTTCAAGATGCTGACAACAAGTTGTTCATTACAATATCTGATATTCGAGCAAGCTTGGGCTAGATTGTGAATGTTAAAAGGGTCATTGCTTAGAATTTCCTCTAGTTCTGCCCGATTTGTAGCACGCGTGAGAATAACGCCTCCATTACGAGGAACTTTTCTACTAGAAGCTAAGAAAACACAACTCACTTTCCCCCACATAAACACCAATCTATTGCACTAACCCAATAAACCATACTGAAATTTCTTCATGCTCTATATGAGTAAATCGATGTTGTATCAAAACCCTATTCAAGAGATATTTTAGACGTCTGGACATCTTAACGAATTTATAGGGAGCATTATCATGACAACGACACATATTCTAGGTTATCCACGAGTGGGCGAAAAACGCGAACTGAAATTTGCGCTAGAGAAATATTGGAAAGGCGAATCAGACGTCAACGAACTTCGCCAAGTTGCTTCTGAGATTCGACAAAAAAACTGGACGCTTCAACAAGATAATCAACTGTCATTTGCTACAGCAGGTGATTTTGCATGGTATGACCATGTGCTAGGAACCAGCCTTCTACTGGGTCATGTGCCAAAACGTCATCAAAATGGCACGCCGGATCTTGATACGCTATTTCGTATCGGTCGCGGTCAATCTCAATCAACCTGTGGTTGTGCAGGTCATGCGGCTTCTGACATGACTAAGTGGTTCAACACTAACTATCACTACCTTGTACCAGAGTTTTCTTCTGCCGATACTTTTGAACTAAGCTGGACACAACTTTTTGATGAAATCAGCGAAGCGCAAGCACAGGGCCACACCGTTAAGCCAGTACTGTTAGGCCCACTGAGCTACCTTTACCTAGGTAAAGAAGTCGAAGAAGGCTTTGACCGTTTATCACTACTGCCGAAACTGTTAGAAGCGTATCAAGCAATTTTTGCAAAACTTGAACAGCTTAACGTAGAGTGGGTGCAAATTGATGAGCCTATCTTAGCCCTTGAGCTTGACGCAAAATGGTTAGATAGCTTTAAAGGTGCGTATCAAACACTGCAAACAAACGTTAAATTGCTACTGACCACGTACTTTGACTCTATCACGGATGTATTGCCAACTATCACTGAGTTAAATGTGGATGGTTTGCACATCGATATCGCTAGCTCACCAGAGCAGCTGTCAACTGTGATTGATGCATTGCCAGAGCAATGGGTGTTGTCTGCAGGTACCATTAACGGCCGTAACGTATGGCGCGCGAATCTAGTTGAAAAACTGGCGGCGCTGCAAGATGCAAAAGCAAAACTAGGCGATCGCCTATGGGTGGCAACTTCTTGTTCACTACTGCACAGCCCGGTTGATTTGGAACTTGAAACTAAACTGTCTGCAGAAACCAAAGATTGGTTTGCGTTTGCTAAACAAAAAGTGGCGGAAGTGAACTGGCTTGCTAAAGCGCTAGACGGTGACGCACAAGCGATTGCTTATTGTGAGCAATACAGCCAACCGATTATTGAGCGCAGCAAATCAACGTCAGTAAATAAAGAATCTGTACAGCGCCGCATTGCCGGTCTTACTGCAAAAGATGCTGAGCGTAGCGCGGCGTACCCTGAGCGTGCTCATCACCAAAAAGAAGTGTTAAAACTGCCGTTATTGCCAACCACTACCATTGGTTCGTTCCCACAAACCAGTGATGTGAGAAAAACACGCGCCGCTTATAAACGCGGTGACATTTCTACTGCGCAATACACTGAAATTATCCAAGGCTTTATTAAAGATACGGTTGAACGCCAAGAAAAAATTGGCCTAGATGTGCTAGTGCACGGCGAAGCTGAGCGTAACGACATGGTGGAATACTTTGCTGAGAACCTAGCGGGTTTCCAAACTACGCAATTTGGTTGGGTGCAAAGCTACGGCTCACGCTGTGTTAAGCCTGCTATCGTTGTGGCGGATATTGAACGTGAACATCCAATTACTGTTGATTGGACGACTTACGCACAGTCGCTAACTGATAAGCCAATGAAAGGCATGCTAACAGGCCCTGTTACTATCTTGTGCTGGACTTTCCCTCGTGAAGATATTTCAAGAGAAACCATCACTAACCAATTGGCCTTCGCTTTGCAAGATGAAGTGTCTGATTTAGAAGCGGCAGGCATCAATATAATCCAAATTGATGAGCCAGCAATTCGTGAAGGACTGCCATTAAAAGCGCGCGATCATCAGCATTATTTGGACTGGGCCGTGAACGCATTTAAAGTGTCCGCTGCTAGCGCCAAACCAGAAACTCAGATCCATACGCACATGTGTTACAGCGAGTTTAATGAGATTATCGATTCAGTGGCAGCGCTTGATGCAGACGTCATCACCATCGAAACTTCTCGTTCAAACATGGAGCTACTGAACGCATTTGAAGAGTTCAACTATCCAAATGAAATTGGCCCAGGTGTGTACGATATTCACTCACCTAACGTGCCGGAAGTGGAATGGATTGAGCAATTGATTGAAAAAGCAGCTACTCGCATCCCAGTAGAGCGCTTGTGGGTAAACCCAGATTGCGGACTAAAAACACGTAATTGGAGCGAAACAGAAGAGTCACTTAAGCACCTAGTGGAAGCTACTAAACGCTTACGTGCCAAGCCTGCGTAACCTTTACTAAGCAAAATAAAATCTAACAAAGAGCTGGCATTTGCTGGCTCTTTTCATTTTCTAATATTCAACTAGATCCTCTTACCAGTCACTTATTTGTCCTACAAATCACCATTTGGTTAATTCCCGTAGTAATATTGTGGAATAGAGTAACCCTGCACAGCAATAAAGTTATCTCTGTGTTAATAATAAGAGCCCTGTAAATGGGTGAGTACTTACGGAGTCTGGCATGGTGCAAATTGTCATTGATGGAAAATATCGAGTCGTTGAAAAAGGGCTTACACTGCTTGAAGCCGCCAATGTATGTGGGGTAGAGATCCCTTCGCTTTGCGGTGCCAACAAAAGTGGTGAAAAAGTCCCTTGTGACTTGTGTGTGGTTGAAGTGGAAAGTGGCGGTATGAAGCGCGCCTGTGAACTTGAAGTTTACACTGGCTTGAACGTAGTTACCCAATCTTCTCAGCTTAGCCAACATCGCCGCGATGCGCTCAATCGAATCATGACCGATCACTATGCTGACTGTGAAGCGCCTTGTAAAACGGCTTGCCCAGCAGGGGTGGATATTCAATCTTATCTGTATCACATCGCGCAAAACGATCATCAAAAAGCCATTGAAGTGATTAAGCGTACGTTACCAATGCCTTTGTCGATTGGTCGTGTGTGTCCTGCTTTTTGTGAAACTGAATGTCGCCGTGGTTTAGTGGATGACTCTATTGCCATTCGTCAATTAAAACGCCATGCCGCGGATGCCGATCTTGAAGCTCAGCAAGCGTACATTGCGCCAAAAAAAACAGATCGTAATAAGCGCATTGCGATTGTCGGTGCCGGCCCCGGCGGATTGACTGCAGGGTATTATCTCTCTAATGAGGGTTATCAGGTCAGCGTATTTGAATCTATGCCTCACGCTGGTGGTTGGTTACGTTACGGCATTCCTGAATATCGCTTACCTAAAGATATCTTAGATAAAGAAATTGAGCTGATGTGTCGCAATGGCATGTCGATAGAGTGTGATAAAAAGCTCGGTAGAGATTTTACTTTGTCGTCACTTAGCGCCGATTTTGATGCCGTGTGTTTGGCCGTTGGCGCATCTAAAGCGGTAGAAATGAATTACACCGGTAGTGATTTAAATGGTTGTTACTTGGGCGTTGATTACCTAAAAGATTACGTGACTGACAAGCAGTATGTGACCGGTAAAAAAGTGGCGGTGATCGGCGGGGGCAATACCGCCATTGATTGCGCGCGCACAGCGGTTCGCGATGGCGCAGACACTACTTTGATTTATCGCCGTACTCGCGCCGAGATGCCAGCGGAAGATTATGAAATTGAAGAGGCAGAGCACGAAGGGGTGAAGTTTCATTTCTTGACCAATCCTTCGCAAAACCTTGCCGATGAAGCGGGGCATGTTAATGCCATCGTACTGGAAAAAATGGCGCTTGGGCCAGCAGATGCATCCGGTCGCCGCTCTCCGCAGTCAACGGGGGAGTTTTTTACCGAAGCGTTTGATACTGTGATTGCTGCGGTATCGCAGAAACCCGACCTTAGTTTTATGGTCGATGAAAGCCTAGAGCTTCCTCTTACCCGCTGGAATACCGCCGAGGTGGATCCTAAAACATTACATAGCGGTACGGGCAACATTTTCAGCATTGGTGATTTTCGTCGTGGCCCTGCAACCGCGGTGGAAGCGGTGGCCGATGGTCGCATTGTAGCGCAAGCCATTGACCGTTTTTTTGACGGTGATATGCACAACATTCCAGTGACGCCATTTAACTCGCGTAAAGGTAAAAACTTGCGCCAAGTGGATTCACTGCACTTTCAAAATATCCAAAAAGTGGCGCGCTCGATAATGCCTGAGCTCACCAGTGAGCAGCGAGAGCAAAGCTTTGCTGAAGTTGAATTAGGCTTTGATAATCGCGAAGCAATGGCAGAGGCGGCGCGCTGTTTGGAGTGTGGTTGTCAGGCAAATACAGAATGTGACCTTCGTGATTACTCTACCGAATATGGCGCGTTGCAATCATTTGACGACGCGATAGAAATCAAATCAGATGCAGATTGGCAAGCGGTTCGCACTCGTGATACTCGCCAAAAATTCAGTGTTGATAGCAGTTCAGAATTTATTGTCTTTGATGCCAACCGCTGCATCAGTTGTGGGCAGTGCGTGCAAGCCTGTAGCGATCAAGCGGTGCACGGCGTACTTAGCTTTATGACCGACAAGGGCGGTCGTCCCGCTTCACGTCCTGAATGTCGCCCTAATTTTGGTGATAACCAAACTCTGATGGGCGATTCAAACTGCGTTCAATGTGGCGCGTGCGTGCAGGTGTGTCCGACTGGCGCAATCATGGATGCGCGTGATAGAGCGCAAGGACGCATCGAAACCTTAAAAGTGGTTGATACCATTTGCACTTACTGCGGAGTCGGGTGCAAAGTCAGCATGCATGTCGATGAGCAGAGCAATCAGATCCGCTATGTGAAAGGCGGTAACTCTCCAGTCAACGAAGGAATGCTGTGCGTTAAAGGTCGATTTGGCTTTGATTTTGTCGGCAGTGACGCGCGTTTAACTACCCCTTTGATTCGTAAAGATGGCCGCTTGCAACCCGCGTCATGGGAAGAAGCTATTGCGCTGATTGCCAATAAATTTAGCACTATTAAACAGACTTATGGCGGCAATGCGCTAGCAGGATTCTCCTCGGCAAAAACCACCAATGAAGATAACTATGCGTTCCAAAAATTTGTTCGTCGAGAGCTTGGGACCAACAATGTGGATCATTGTGCTCGCCTATGTCACGCCTCAACCGTTACCGGTTTGGAAGCGTCACTCGGTAGCGGGGCAATGACCAATGATATTCCGAGTATTCAATATTCGGATGTGATTTTTGTGATTGGCTCTGATACAACGGCCGCGCACCCAATAATTGCCTCACATATCAAGCAAGCGATTCGTCATAAAGGCGCACGTTTGATTGTGGCAGACCCTAAGAAAATTGCTTTGGCTGACCATGCCGAGCTGTATCTGGCGCAAAGACCCGGCACGGATGTGATGTTGTTAAACGGTGTGATGCAACAGATCATTAAAAACGGCTGGCATGACATGGCGTATATCGAAGAGCGTGTAGACGGCTTTGATACCTTATTGCAAGAGGTGATGTCGCCAAGTTACGCCCTAGATAAAGTGGAGTTGGTCACTGGCATTAAAGCCAGCGATATTTATGCCATGGCTCGTATGATAGGAACGGCGAAACGTACCGCCGTGTATTACGCCATGGGCATTACTCAACATACGACCGGGCATGACAATGTTCGTTCTATTGCCAACCTGCAATTGCTGTGTGGCAACATCGGTATTGAAGGCGGCGGTATTAACCCGCTACGCGGTCAATCCAATGTGCAGGGAGCTTGTGATATGGGGGCGCTGCCAAATAACTTCCCTGGTTATCAAAAGGTGTATAACCCACTGATACATCAAAAATTTGCGATGGAATGGAATGCGCCTGATCTGCCCAATGAAGCCGGTTTAACTCTAACCGAAATCATTGATGCAGCGTGCAAACGTGAAGTGCGCGGTTTGTATGTGATGGGTGAAAACCCTGCGCTGAGCGACCCTGACCAAACTCACGTATTAGCAGGACTTGAGTCCCTAGACTTCTTAGTAGTGCAAGATATTTTCCTCACAGAGACTGCCGAGTATGCCGATGTGGTATTACCATCGTGTTCTTTTGCCGAAAAATCGGGCCATTTCACTAATACCGAACGCCGCGTACAGCGATTAAATCCTGTGGTCAATCCGCCGGGTGAAGCATTAGAAGACTGGGTGATTATCCAAAAAATTGCTAACGCTATGGGCGGCGGTTGGAACTATCAAAGTGTCCGTGACATCACCTATGAAATCACGCGAGTAACTCCGCAATATGCAGGACTGGGTTGGGATGCAATCCCCGCCAACGGCAAACACTGGCCAAGTAACAAAAACAATCCGCAAGGCACTCGCATTATGCATAAAGAGCAATTTATACGTGGGCGAGGGCAGATGGAGGCGATTCCGTTTCGTTATGCAGCGGAGCTTCCTGATGAGGAGTATCCGTTAACTTTGACCACAGGGCGCATTTTGGAGCAGTTCCATACTGGCACTATGACTCGTAAAACCAAAGGCTTAGATAAGCTTGCGGGCCCAAGAGCCATGATCAGTGTCGCGGATGCCGAAGCGTTAGGTATTGGCAATGGCGATATGCTTACGGTCTCAACTCGCCGAGGTGAAATTGATATTGCCGCATTTGTCACTAAGCGAATGCAACAAGGGGTAGTGTTTATTCCATTCCACTTTGTCGAATCGCCAGTAAATAGGCTGACGAATACCGCCAAAGATCCGCACTCAAAAATTCCAGAGTTTAAAGTTGCTGCGGTGAAAGTGGTGAAGAAAGTGGCGCAAGAGGTGTGCTAGCAGGGGAGTAACCGTACCGCATAAAAAACCAGAGCTGAAAATTGTGCTCTGGTTTTATGTGGTCAGTATAAACGGTTTATTGCGCGTCTATTCTTGAGTCGTGATGCTTGGATAGTCGTGATAGCCCAACTGCTCAGAAATACGTTTACCTGCGGTGAGTAGCATGGCCACATATTGAGGTTTACGTTCGATATCAAAGCGTATAGTTGGAAATGACACTGAAACAGAAGCAATAATATTGCCGAAACGATCATAGATTGGAGCACCTATACAACGCAGTCCTGGTTCTTGCTCTTCGTTATCTTCACCATAGTGCTGAATGCGAACTTGATGCACTTCTTGCATTAGTTGTTCAATATTTTGGTGAGTTTTTTCAGTATGGCGAATAAATTCAACTGGCTTTAAAATCTCGATGGCTTCTTCATCGGTTTTACCAGAAAGAAGAATTTTACCAATAGCGGTACTGTAGAGCGGGTTACGCCTACCAACACGAGAGTGCATACGTAAGTTATAGCTAGAATCAATTTTATGCAGATAAATAATCGCACCTTCATCAAGAGCGCCTAAATGGACGGTCTCATTGGTTAGGCGAGTGATTTCTTGCATTTCTTTATCAGCAATATCAATAAGATCCACATACTCTAATGCTTTAGCACCCAATTCAAACAACTTGAGTGTTAGTGCGTACTTTTCTGATTCATCTTCTTGAGAGACAAAGCCCAACGTTTTCATGGTTTGTAAAAATCGATAGGTGGTTGCCTTGGACATCATTAAGCGTTGAGATAACTCAGAAACACTAATGTCTTTTTGCTCGGCCAATGCTTGTAAAATGCTAAACACCTTTAGAACCGATGATACGGCTTCAGGTCGAGTGGATTTGTCCATCCTAGTCCTTGTATTGATATTGTTTTTTGTAAAGTATACAGACAAAAGTAAGGTGAGTCAGTTATTTCAAAAACACCGTTCAATTTTTTTAAACAGGTCACATGCCTCAATTTATATCCGTATATTAATGCTCTATATAAATAAGGTGCTATTTTAAACACGTGGCATTTCACCTAAGATGAACATTATTCGTTTGCTCAAGCCAAGATGAAAACGCGTGTTTATTCTATTCTCTATCGTGATCAGCAAAGGTTAATTGATGATTAAATACAAATGCTACGTCAAGCATGTGTTATTGCTTCTACTTATTCTTAATAGCTCAAATGTGTTAGCTGATAGCTCGATTAACCTTACAGATATTGCCAATAATGGCATTCAAAACTGGCACACAAAAACGCTGTCCGGAATTACACGTTACGATGTCACTGAGTATCTTGCTCAGCCAGCGATTATTGCCAACAGCGACAATTCCGCTTCAGGATTAATATTAAAAAAACGAATCGATTTATTGGCGACTCCTTTTATGAATTGGTCTTGGGCAATCAAAACACCATTATCAAAGCTTGATGAAACTAAAAAAGACGGTGATGACTTTGCGGCCAGAATATACGTTGTAATCGACGGCGGAATGATGTTTTGGAACACTCAATCTATCAGCTACGTATGGTCAAGTGCCCAAGAAAAAGGTCAGATTTGGGATAATCCTTTCGCGGGTAGTCATGTAAAAATGCTGTCACTGCAAGATAAAAGCTCAAATATCGGTCCTTGGTATCAGCAGAAACGAAATATCTATCAGGATTTAGTGGCTGTATTTGGTGACAAAGGCAGTAAAAAAGCCAACCAGAAAAGCTACCGCTATATCGATATGGTGGCGATTATGACTGATACGGATAATAGTGGCGGACATGCTGAAGCCTATTATGGGGATATAGTTTTTTCTTCGTGGTGATGTGGGGGGATTTATTCCACGGCTTTATATTAGGCGGAATTCTTTGTTATTTGTTTTTTACTCTAATTTCCATTAACACAATAACTTATACCTCAATAAGTTCTGTTGCGACATTAGGGGTAGAAAGAGCACCCTTCAACTTAATCCAAGCATAAGCCCCCGCCAAGGTGTCGGGAATTGACGCTCTTTCTCATATGGCTAATGGCGGTAATATGTATGTCTCTACTTTCATTTATGGCTTTATGGAGAGAGCATTGATTCCTGTTGGCCTCCATCATATCTTCTATAGCCCTTATTGGTTCTCTTTTGGTGAATATACTTCTGCATTAGGTGCTATCGTAAATGGTGACCATACTATTTGGTTCAAGATGCTTGAGGACGGTGTTCGAAACTTCTCTACTGATGAGTATCAATCTGCTGGGAAGTTTCTATCTGCTAACTTTGCTATTTATATGTTCGCTTTTCTTGCTGCTTGTTTGGCAATGTATCACGAAGCCAATGATAAAAATAAGAAGATTGCAGCCGGTATTTTAGGAGCAGCTGCTCTAACATCATTTGTAACAGGGATTACTGAACCGGTTGAATTTGCTTTCATTTTTGTGGCTCCGTTACTTTACGTATTTTCAGCGATTATGGCAGATGTATCTTATGCGGTTACATATGCGTTAGAAGTGCATATTGGTAAGACGTTCTCAGCAGGAGTGATTGACTTTATTTCATTTGGAATATTGCCATCAATGGATGGGTTTAATACAAACTGGATTTATGTCATTGCTTGGGGAGCGGTGATGGCGACGATATACTATAGCGTTTTCCGTTTTGCCATTCGCAAATTTAACTTCAAAACTGTCGGTAGAGATGACAATGAAGTGCAAGCCGTTAATATTACAAACGAAGAATTAGCTCGAGAGCTCATTCCTTTAATTGGCGGAAAGTCAAATATCACCAATATTGGCGCATGTATTACAAGACTACGTTTAGAGTTGAAAGACTTAACAGTTGTTGATGATGAGGCTATTAAATCTCTTGGAGCTATGGGTGTTATACGAGTTGGTTCTACTGGCTTACAAATAATCCTTGGCTCAAAAGCCCAATTTGTCGCTGATATTATCACGCAATCTAATGATACCAGCGAAGAACAAATGGTCGCCTATCCATAATTTGGAACAGTAATTGGCTATTTGCTTCTGCTGTAGTCAATTCGCATTTAGGCTTGGGGGTATTCAGATACGAATACCCCAATAAAGTGTTAATCCAAGGAAGTATTTACTTTACCTCATACCTCAGCAACACTTCATTATCCAAAACCACATTCGTTGACCAGATAAAGTGCGCTCCTGCGCCGCTGAATTTCTCAATGAAGTTCATGTACGATTTTTTATTATTTACGCCGATCTCATCTTCGGTATAGAGGGTGGCTTTAGGCCATGCAGCTGAATCGAATTCTTTATTCATCCAATTACTTGGCGTTTCCCAGTGGGCGGCGTAGGCGTTTTCGCCATTATTGGAGCCTTTGGTGGTGCAGGTATTCGATAGGCGTTTGCCATCAACTTCATTTAAACAGGTTAAATCATAGATAGGTGCGGTATAAAACGTTTGGGCCTGCCAGTTTGAGTTGGTCACTGTTCCATCGCTAAAACTTGCGATGAAGCCACCGTCGCCAGGGTGATGTGATGATCCTTGGTTATTTTCAGTACCCACACCTAAGTTTTCTTCCCAATCAATCATTTTCACGGCAATCGTATAAGGCTTATTGACTTTAAATTTCACAATACTGGAGTTAAATGGCGTGAAAGGCACAGAATCTACTGCGATAAGTTGGCCATTTATGTATAGCTCAAAGTAGTTATCGGCAAAAATATAGCCAGTAATTTCTTCTCCGTCAGGGTCAACAACCACAACAGGCACTGCGTTTTCATCAACGTTGGCGATACTTCTAGGGGTGATGTTGGCACACTGCTCATAAAGATCGACCGCTTTTGTTGCACTAGCAAAATGGTTTTTGGCTGGCACAGTCCAAACCTTTCCGTCGGCATCGGTAATTTCACCAACGCCGGCAACACGGCTTCTGCCATTGTCACAATCAAAAAGATTCGCTTCGATGGTTTTTGCTAGTCCTTGGGTAATACTGGCTGAACCTTTGTACTCATTAACGTTGCTGCTCGCAATTACGTCAGGTGATGGAGAGCAGCCTGTTGCTAATAAAAGGACTGATGAAAGGGTGATGACTCTGTTGTTTTTAATGCCCATTGCTGAGTACTCAATAATAGATAGACTACTTTAGTGTAGTTGCATATTGCGCAGGAGCAATTGTTTTGAAGTAAGGTATTCGTGTTTTTTATCAATAGCTTAACGTGTATCGATGCATATTGTGACTTTGGGTAGGGGAATGTATTAGTTGCTCAGTTGCTCATGGCGTGGGAGGCCGATTGAAAGCTAATGTTAATAGCAAGGTTAGTCCCTGAACCTCGCCACATGCGATATAGCTTACTTGGTTGCAGTATTATTCGCTTTTTCGAGGTTTATCGCTTGCTGTTGAATCGACATAATATTAAGCGTGGTATTAATATCTTTGGCTATATTGGATAACCAATTTCTACTGCATAACGGTCTTTTGGCTTGTCCGTTATACACTGGTTCTTGATTAAGATTATCCTGATTAATTGTTATCGCTTCATCTGTAAATATAATCTTTATATTACATTTGTTTAGCGACATTTTGAAAGAATCTGAAGTTTGATCAACTATGTTCCATTGACGCAATGACACGAGTTCCAGCAGCTTAAGTTTTGTGTCTAGTCGGCTTTGAGTGACTGCGGGAAGTGATATTGCTTTGTATTCATGCCAGCTTGTATTTGCTTCAGTTGCCGCTTGCGCGCAGAAGCCGATCATCAAGCTCATTATGGCTATAAACTTTTTCATATTATTGGTCTTCGGTAATTAAAAAACGAAGAATCGTAGCATTGTACGAGGTCTTGTCAATGCTCTGCTCTGCTTGCATTAATTAAACCTTAGTGGCTTCGATTGGGATCAGCATCATTGGTATTGAACTTAACTTTGCGAATACTGAATAAGAAAAGCAAGGTGCTTATATAGACTATTAACTGCATCAAGCTTGGCTTTTCGATATATCCCAAAATGACGTGCATGATTAATGCTAGCCAATTACTGTGATGATCAAAGTAGGGGGCAGTGTTCCAAACCTGTGGAATGATTGAGGGCAGGATACCAATGCTAGATAATTTAGCGACAGCGTGTGCGGCAATACCTGCGGTTAAAAAGCTCATCAGTATAGGAAAGATATTAGCAACTATATTCGCTTCGATCAGGAGTAAACTTACGTATACTACGGCCCCTACCACAATACTCTGCACCATACCCAATAAACTACCTATGATGATAGAGGCGTGTGTAATATCAGATTGATGGACTAAGTTAAGCAGAAAAAATGCTACGCCGAATCCGTTACACAAGATTGTGCATATAGCTATTAATAATAAAGAGACTAGGAGAAAGTAACCTTTCCAAGGTTTTGTATTCTTGATTTTTTGGTCTGTTGTAATCGATTTTGACTGTATAGCAATTACGGTTGATGCAATCAGGCTACTGGATAAAATAAGAAGAAAAGCTTGGGTTAATTTAGATTGAAATGTCGCGGCGAACCCAATATTTGAAAGTGCAACAGTGGCGAATAAGATGGCGCTAATAATGCCAATTACACAGCCCAAAAATAACCACTTCTTAGCGCCATTAATTGCCTTAGTACCGGCTAAAAGTAGTGCGACAATAAGCGCTATATCGATTCCTTCTCTAGATACAATCGCCATACTTGCAAACATAAACATCCTTGTAAAACTAACTTAAGCTTCATTCCTAGTTTGCATTGTCACTACAATGGGCGTCTGGTTACAGATGGAAAACATGGAACTTACTTCTCATATTTGACGTGTATATTGTGTATAGAGAAATTGGATACGAATGGTCGAGCGGATTGCGGTTATGGATAGTATGAATAATGCGCTACATAGTCTTGCAGCGCATCTGGGTCGTATTTCGAATAAACCTTACAACGTAAGCCTAATAATGACGTCTAGCATCTTGTCAAAGCAAGGTCCTAAGTCATTTTCATTTTGCGCAAAGCAATATAAGCCTTGTTTTTGGTCGACTTGGAACTCGTCAGCGGTGGCTGCTCTTCCTTGCATGCTAGGATCATTGGCCATTCGATAGAGCATATCTTCACCAGTGCCGTGTCCCATATCATCTAACAGCGCATCCCCAAGACCGAGAGTAAATACATACACTCCATCTTCTCTGGCTTGATACGCCATTTTTTCGGGAAGATCTCGCGATATATGGCGCATCACGTCTTTAAAATCTCCCTTATCATCGGAGTCGCCCGAATAGGTGTAAGTCGTGTTGCCTGCTCTCGGTCCGCCAAGCAAAGAAAAACCTTGATAGCTGTCAGTGTTCGAGATGCTGACATATTTATATATATCGTCACCATCACTATCATTATTGGAACTCATGGTGGTGCCATTTTGTAAAACATAAGACATGCGTTCACGCATTTTGTCTGGAGCCCACAAACCTCTTGCTTCGCTACCGGTGGTTGATATAGCGGCAAGATAGGTATTGTTATTATCGACGACAAAGTTGGAAGTAAATGTATTGGGCGCACCATCGGTGAATATCACAATCACTTTCAGATTAGCCGATAAGCTATCGTTGCTGTCAAACTCTGCGTAGCCTTGATAGAAGCCTTCGGCGGTATTGGTGTAATGGTTGCTGCCACTAGTGCTGTAGGTCATGGCATCAATTTTTTGTTCTACATCGCTACTGTTATAGTTACGCTGAACTGTATTGAAAGGCACAACGGCATTTGCCCCATAACCGTATTGGGTGACCGCTACTCGATCAAATTCGGGGTTAAAGTTACTTAAAAAGTCTTTAGAACGTTGCTGAACAACATCAAATACGTCGCTGAGTGATCCTGAGTTATCAATAACCAGTGAGATATCAACAGGACGGCGAATGGTTTGTGCTTCAACGCCAATAGGCCAGTTATCAAAGCCTAACAGGCGAATGAATGAGGTGGGCATATCGGCGCTAGCGTTAAGGGATATAGAAATATTGCCTTCATTATCATAGGTAAATGTTGGCGTTGATAGGGAAGGGTTACTGCTTTGCAATGCTTGCGAAATATTTACGTCAAAATATTTTTGAGCCGCTGCCATGGCATTGGCCTCTCTTATTGTTTGACTTGCGCCAGATGAAATGGCTCTGGCTGCTGCGATACCTGCGGCGTCAACGGCGGCAAATAGCTTAGCTTGCATGCTATAAGCTCTTCCTGAATCAATGGCTAACCCTGCCATGATCAGTAAAAAAGGGAGTGCCACTACTGTAAGCAATACCGCAAGTCCTTGCTGGCGCCTATTTGCTTGCTGGTACTTATTTGCTTGCTGATACCTTGTGGGTCGGTTTGAGCGAGTCTTATCCATAATGACTCCTTATAAATAGGTAATTTCTTTGATGGTAAAATCACTATCAAAGATGAGAGTCGATATTGGCGAATAGCGGTACATGACTTCGACAACGTATACCGATTCACCACTGTCTAACTGTAAGGGGAAATTGGTTAGTACGGGATCAGAGTTCATATCGCAAACTCCGTTATCATCGCCAGTCCATTGCGTGCAACCACTCCAGGTTGAACTGCTTGCGGTATAACCAAAATCACCCCAGCGATATTGCTGGTTTAATACAGGATCAAGAGGGTTACCACTGCTATCTTCTCTTCCAACAACTAAGTTAATGTAAATGATGCCATCTTGGTTTAAGTCTAAAGGGTCGGATGTGGAGGCGATGGTGTCCATAACCTGTTCAGGAGTTTGCGAGCTGTTACGAGAAATTAGATTAGCCCCTTCACGGCTAATACTGATGATAATGTTGTTTGCCTGAATGACTTGAGTAAGCTCGAATATGCCCATCATTATTATTAGTAATATAGGGACAAGGAAAGTCATTTCAACGGATGCGAGCCCGCGGTTTTTTTGATAAGAGAGTCTCTTGTTCATTGCTATTCCCTTACTAAAATGCTTCGTTTTTCATTGCGGTTTTGACGACAAATTTGTATTTTCCGTCATTAAGCAGAGGATAAATGATAGGGCTGAATGTTGGCCATTCACAGGCAATTTCAAGAACAATAGCATCACCAGACGCGCCAAAGGTGCCATCATTGATGTAGCTGCCGTTAGAGCTAACTTTGATACCGTTGGTGGTGACAACCTTAGATAAAAGGCCGTTTGAGGAGAGGTCTATTTTTTGTAAAATGGCTTTACCACGCTCTTGGTTGCCGTCTTCATCTTCATCTGGGTCCAAATCGGTTCGTCCAGTTATCGCATAGCGGGCACCCTCGCGAACTGCATGTTGCATGGTCAATTTTACGTACCCATAGAGGGCGAAATCGACGATAGTAAACAGTAAAGCGAACAGCAGTGTGGCGACGATAGCGAATTCGACTAAAGCGATACCTGCTTGTTTGGTTTGTTTTCTTACTCCTTGATAAAGGGACACGATTGATTCTCCATAGTGCGCTCCCGTGCGATCATAAACTTCAACATTAAGGTGAGTACTGCACCTTTACTGTTATCAAATGACACTCATTCTGGTTAAAAATCATCCAACTTAATGAATAGTTCAAACCGCAGGTATATTCAAGAGTCGAAAAATCAAGCAAATCTGCTTTGCTGTACGCAATGACTTTTTCTTTTTAAATTACATAACGATGCAAGTTATGAACTTTTTTTTAATAAAACTCTTTTTTTTCATGTTGGACAAATATGCATGGGTAAGTATGTCA
Organism: Vibrio halioticoli NBRC 102217; assembly: GCF_000496695.1. Classification (GTDB taxonomy): domain Bacteria; phylum Pseudomonadota; class Gammaproteobacteria; order Enterobacterales; family Vibrionaceae; genus Vibrio; species Vibrio halioticoli. The sequence goes on along the minus strand of NZ_BAUJ01000026.1, from coordinate 22,125 downwards.
ACGATAATTTTAAATGGCCTCAAATTTTGCGCATTTAGAGTCTGACTTTGCTCACTGAATTTAAATTTTATGCGTGTGATTTCACAGTACTAAAGGTATGGTGTTTAGTGTGATTTGAGTCTATTGCTGATAGGGAGAAGTAGTATGAAATTAGCAAAGTGTTTGATGGCACGTCACAATGCCAATATGACCAAAGAACAACGCAGAGAAAACGCAAGGACGTTGCCAAAATTTCTGTTGTTTTTTAGTGCACTCGTTGGGTGGTGTTCAATCGTTGTTTATTCAACATTAATCCATTAGTGATTATCACAAACTAAACCAAGCCAAACAAAAAGGGGCACTGCCTCTTTTTGTGTTATCACTCTTTGTTCATCTCTTAGATATCTTTTCGACTTTTTGATCTTTTCTTTTTAGGTAATACAACACAAGTGAGAAATTAATTTAGCCATCTAGACGTTTACATGTTCGGGAGAGCAATGTATGTTAAGGACGTTATAGATCATTAGGGTAGCTGATGTTAGAGCTAAAACATTTAAGAACCATTCAAGGATTAGCCAGGTTTGGCTCTATCGCCGCGTGCGCAGAAAATTTGCATATCACTCAATCCGCTATATCCCATCAGCTTAAAGAGCTTGAAGTACGTATTGGCGCGCAATTATTTTATCGCAAAACCAAACCGATTAAGTTTACCTCGCAAGGGCAAGTGGTGATTACCTTAGCCAATAGTGTATTGCCTCAAATTGCCGCTGCGGAGAAACAGCTTAATCAACAAGAATTAAGTTCTCGTTTTACATTGGCTATCGATTGCCATAGCTGTTTTCAGTGGTTATTACCTACTATCAAGCAATTTCAAAAGTCGTTTACTGCATTGGATGTAGATTTAGAATCTGGCTTTCATCAACATCCGCTAGAACGATTATTGGCCGGTGAAATTGATGTCATGATCACCTCCGATGTTGAGTCGAGGGGGGATTTACATTTTTTGCCGTTGTTTGGCTATGAATTGCAATTGGTGATGAGTAATGATCATCCATTAGTTGCTTTGCCAAGTATCAGTCCGAGCGATCTTACCTCGCAAGTGTTGATCACATACCCAGTAGATAAACGACGTATGGATGTTTACAACTTATTCTTGAAGCCGAATAACTGTGAACCCTTGAAGTGGAAAAAAGTGGATAATACTTCCACTTTATTGCAAATGGTATCTGGGGGCTTTGGTGTTGCGGCATTACCAGAATGGGCTGTGCGTACCTTCGAGAATCAAGAACTCATAGCAACTCGTCCTTTAGGGGAGGGGATTCGTCGTCATTTGTACGCTTGCGTTAGATTGGCTGATAAAGAGTGTGAACATATACAAGCATTTGTGGATATGACCCGACAAATGAACAGCAATCACAGCGTAATTGATTGAGTAACGAACAAGTAACATGGAAGATTTCTGTATAACTATCAATGTTTGTTCGCTAAATGCGCAGTAACTTACTATTCGTTCGAGAAAATCCACTTTTGAGATTAATCTGCTCACGATTCTGATATATGATTACGCCATCACAAGCTAGGGACTTAGTAATGCTTAAAAATATACAGATGATCATGAATGTTTTTCTGGTCATGTTAAACACGGCCTTCACTTCATTTGTGGTTAGTATTTTGGCAATTATCAAATTTGTTTTGCCATTTATGGGAGTGAAAGTCGCCATGAGTAAATTGGCGAACAAACAAATGTGGTTGTGGGCAACCCTTAATTTGTGGTTGTTGAATGTGAACAACAAGATTGATTGGCAAATAGAAGGTGGTGAAAACCTATCTAAAGATCAATGGTATCTATTGATTTCCAATCATTTAAGTTGGGCTGACATTGTGATTTTGTCATCGGTAATGAAAGATAAAATCCCAATGGGAAAATTCTTGTTGAAGCATAGCCTTTTATACGTGCCGTTTGTTGGCTTAGCGTGTTGGGGATTAGATATGCCTTTTATGCGCCGTCACTCACATGAATACTTGGTCCGTCACCCGGAGCGTCGAAATGATGATTTTGATGCTATCAATAAAGCTTGTGAAAAGTTTCGACGTGTTCCTACTACTATGATCAGCTTTGCTGAAGGTACCCGTGCCAGCCAAGAAAAAATGGCAACCGCTAAAACGCCATATCAACATCTGCTTAAACCAAAAACGGGCGGTGTCGCCTTTACCTTAAACGCAATGAATGAGTTGCTTAATGGTGTGGTTGACGTGACTTTGGCATACCCAGAAAACCGTGAAACCCCATTCGATGACTTGCTAAAAGGACGCATGACTAAAGTTGTGGTCAAAATCAAGCTTCATGAAATAGATGAAAACTTGAGCGGTGACTACTTTAACGATAAGACCTTCAAAAGAGGCTTCCATCGTTGGTTAAACAGTGTCTGGCAAGAGAAAGATGAGTATCTACAAGGCGTATACTCCGCAAATAAAGACTAACGACACAATCGTTTACGATGTATTAGCTTACAACGCGTTGACTTATGACGTATAGATTTACGCTTTAACTTTGGTAACTGAATGGAACTCTTCAGCGCAATTTTATTATTTGCTTTCTCAAGCACAATCACACCCGGCCCGAATAACATCATGATGATGACTTCGGGGATGAACTACGGCGTTAAGCGTAGCCTTCCTCATTTTATGGGGATCTGCATTGGCTTTCCAACTATGGTGGTGGCGATTGGGCTTGGGTTAGGTTCGTTGTTCCAGTGGTTTCCAACTTTGCATGATATTATCAAGGTGTTGGGCATCGTCTATTTGCTCTATCTTGCATGGAAGATAGCATCGGCAGAAACCGATTCTCTCTCTGGCGAAAAGGCCAAACCTTTTACTTTCTTGCAAGGGGCGCTTTTCCAGTGGGTGAACCCAAAAGCGTGGATTATGGCAACGGGAGCTGTGGCGGCTTTTACCAGTGATGCAATGAATATCTATACTCAAGTAGGGTTAATTGCAGGGCTGTTTTTATTGGTGGCTTTCCCTTGCGTAGGGATGTGGCTGGTCTTTGGATCAAAAGTTCGCCTTTTTCTTTCTGATCCAAAGCATCAAAAAATATTCAATGTGTGTATGGCAATATTGCTAGTGCTTTCTATTGTGCCAGTGGTGCTCGAATACCTGTAATCCTAACGTCGATGACTCAGTTGCTTAATCATTAAATGAGCCGTTATGTTGATAATTGCTCTACTTTAGACACTTCGGCCTTAAATCCGCGATGGATATTGGCGTAGGTAATGAGTGCAAACACAATAATAACGCAACCTAACTGCCATGCATGACGAAGTCCCATCGCCATCAAGATCATACTGACAATCGATGATACGACCATTTGCCCGCCGCCTTGCATGGCCGCCGCTGCCCCGGCACGCTTGCTATAAGGTTGCATCACCATAGCTTGTGCGCAAGGCATGGCAAAACCATTACCTAGTACCATAAAAAACTGACCTATCATCAACCATAAAGGCTCTACAGGGCATAGAATCAACCAAATAGCACCAGTAATTTGAATAAATGGCGCTAGTTTTAATACTCTGTGAATACCAATTCTAGGACGAAGTCGGTTACTCAGTGATGTCCCAAGCAACATGCCGGCGGTAGGAATAATTGCCCATAATGCGTATTGATCGGATGTCATGCCAATTTGATTTTGCATGATGAAGGGCATTAAAGAGGTGGTTGTGACAATCAAACTGAAGTTCAGCCAAGACACGCTAGCAAAACTGACAAAATAACGAGATTTTAATAGCTCTGAATATTGATGGAACATGGTGCGCGGTGACGGGATCTTTTTCTTGTCGTGCATAGTTTCTTTAAAGCCAACCAGTAGCACTAACCAAGCAAAAGCAACGTAACCGAGCAATGAGATAAAGACCATTCCCCACCCTAAATAGTGGTTAATAAACCCCCCAATGACGGGAGCTACCAGTGGGGTGAGTGAAGCTGCCATGGCGATATAAGAAAGGGCCGTTGGCAGTTGATTTCCGGTGTAACTGTCTCGGGTTGAAGCGCGTGCTAACACCGCACAACAGCCAGTCCCCAGTCCTTGTAAAAATCGCCCCAGCACCATGGCATGAAAAGACTCGGATAAGAAGATAATCGATAATAGGCCGAGCATAGCGATCACTAAGCCACTTAATAAAATCTTTTTTCGGCCCAACGCATCAGACAAAGGACCATAGATAAATTGAGAGGGGCCAAAGCCAAGCAAATAGACGCTAACGAGCAGCTGAGCTTGGTCTAGAGAGATGGAGAAATCTTTGGCAATCCAGGGCAGTGAAGGATAGACCAGTCCCATACTCAATTGACCAATACTAATGATGATGCATGCCAGTAAGATAGGTTTTTTTCGAAATGCTTGAGTCATGAATGTCCGGTTTGGTTTTATACCCATAATGGTGATGACTGTGATGGGTATTCGATAGCCAATACGGTGTGCACAGATTAGTGTCGCGCCGAAAATGAAGTTGAACCAATAATTGAAGCCATAACATCTAAAACGATGAATTTAAAACAGTGGTTCAGCGCACAAGTATAACAATTTTACTTAGCTTTGACTCACACTTTTATGGTTGAGAGGTGTAAGACTATTTTAAAACCTGTTGCAGCTTGTGGATGAGTAAATTGAACATCAATATGCATGCCGTGCAGTTGTGCGACAACCGCGACTAATGGTAAACCCAGTCCAAAACCGGGGGTAGTGCGAGATTTATCGGCGCGATACAAACGTTGGAAAATCTTTTGTTGTTGATCGGCGCTGACTCCAGGCCCATCATCTTCTATGATCAATGCATTTTGCGTAAGATACAGCCGAACTTGTGTGTTTTCATCGCAATATTTGTGCGCATTATCCAGTAGGTTATACACTAAGCGAAACAGTAGTGAAGGCTCGCCTTTAAACTGCACCTTTTCAAGCTGTGTTATTAGTGATTGCTGCTTATCTTCAAATTGAGGCTCTATTAAATCAATAGCATCGGTAATGATGCGTGAGAGTTCGATATCGACAAAGCGACTGATGTCATTACCTGATTCCAATTTGCTCAGTTCTAGCATGGCATTGAAGGTCTGCAGTAATCGGTCAAAGTCATCTTGCAGTTGCTGGATTTGCTCACTGGGTAAAGGGTGTTGCTGTGATTGGTGTTGTAAGGTGGTCATTCGATTTTTTATCCGCGTCAAAGGCGTACGTAAATCGTGAGCGATGGCATCAGTGACACTTTGAATCTGGGTAATAGAGGACTCTATTTTATCCAACATGGCGTTGATGTAGTGCGCAATATTGTCCCACTCATCATGTGAATTATTGGTGTGGATACGTCCATTGAAATGACCTTGCTCAATTTGTGATACCACAGAATGTATGCCAGATAACTGTAATTTCATTTTTCGGCGTATGATCCAACTTGGGATGAGGGCGATAAAAAAGGTACAGATCAGCACTACAATGGCAGCATTTTCAAAGTTATCTTGTACTTGCCATAGATATTCACTGTCGGTCGCGACTAATACTGAATAACCTTTTATATCAAACTGACAGCCTTCTAATAATACAATGTTAGTACCGTGGCCTCTTATTACAGGGAAAGGGGCAAGGTTAGGGCATTGCGGTAATGAACTGGGAAAGTGATTAAGCGATCCATAGAGTTGTCCGCCATCGCTGCGCAAAACAGTGATGATGCCTTGCGGGCTGTAAAGGGTATCATCGAGAATATGCGGCAGTGTATTGGTGGAATTGGTTTCACTGGCGCTTTGCAGTTGCTGGGCATGTTGCAACAAGATTTGCTGGCGAGATTGAATTAACGGCTGAATACTTAACTGATAAATAGTGAACAGAGCCACAGCAACGGCGAGCCACAGCATAGCCGCAATGGATAGAGAAAGACGCCACAAGGAGTGACGACGCCATAAGCCGATGAGTTGCTGTTTGCTTTTATTAAGCAAGGAATTCATGCCACTTTAACCATTCGATAACCCGCACCGCGTACCGTTTCAATTAAATTGGGTTGACCTTCTGTTTCCAGTTTTTTTCTCAGCCGAGCAATATGCACATCAATAACATTGGTTTGCGGGTCAAAGTTGTAATCCCATACTGCTTCAAACAACAGTGAGCGAGTCACCACTTGTCCTGCATGCTCAAGCAGATAACGCAGTAGTTTAAACTCTTTGGCTTGCACCAATACTTTTTTTGAGTCAACCAGCACTTCTTGTGACAACAGATCTAACTGAATATGCCCGTTACGCAATTGGCTTTGCGCCGCATGGGTATTACTCGAGGTAGTTCGACTGGCCAATATTTCTACTCGCGCAATTAGCTCGGCAAGTGCAAAGGGTTTGGTGAGATAATCATCACCACCGTGTTTTAACCCTTTCACTCGCTCATCGACACTATCGAGAGCACTGAGTATCAACACTCGTGCTGCGTTATTGGCGGCTCTAAGGGTTGAAAGTACGGTCAATCCATCGAGGGCGGGTAACATGCGATCTAGGATTATGACCTGATAGTCACCCTCTAGAGCTAAAAATAACCCATCTTGGCCATTATCAGCGCTATCGACTTCCCAACTTTGTTGCTTTAGGGACTGACACAGATACTCGCGGGTCTCTTTGTCGTCCTCTATGACCAGTACTTTCACTTAGTGGCTTACCTTATTTATGACTTTGACGATGCATCACTGGGATTTCTTCTCCGGTGGCGACGTTGATCAGCAGTTTTTGCATACCACGCTCTGTACTTGCTAACTCGACTTCATAAAAAACGACGCCTTTTTTGCTTTCCAGTTCCGCTTCTAGTGTTTTTGCTGAATATTTTGTCTCAAGTTCAATCAACTTTTTCACGATATCAAACTGTGCTTTTTCAACTTGTTCGATAGCGTTGCGATCTTCTCTATCTAAATCACTAAAGCCTAATGTACTTAGATTTTCAGATTTTTCTCTTAGTAAACTACCATCATTAATGGCATAGGTAAGTTTGAATTTTTTACCTGCTTTCGTATCGATAACTTTAAATTTATACGCGATTTGCGTGTCTTTGTAGTCATCAAGCTCTATTTCTGTGATAACGCCAGTAGATACAGTACGTACTTGAGGTGCCAGAGTGGTGATAGTGGCAGAACCAGAATTAAGTGCCATTAGGCCGATGGCCGCATCTTGTTGATCATTGGCATGAGCGATGGGCATAGTGATAAGAACTGCGCTCAATAGTCCGATGGTAGGTAGTGTCAGTTTCATTGGGTGATTTCCATGTTTATCAAGATGTAACCACTATAACTTGGCAAGGTAAACTCAAGATGGAGAGAAGATTAAATTTAGTTAATCTTCTCTCCATTCGTTTAATGACTTGTTTAGTAACCTGGCTCGTTTTTACTGACTTAGGTTTTGTTTAGTAGTGCCAAGGGAACTTAGTAAAGTCTTTGGCACGTTTTTCTAAGAACGCATCACGGCCTTCTTGCGCTTCGTCAGTGCCATAGGCTAGGCGAGTCGCTTCTCCGGCAAACAGCTGTTGTCCAACCAAACCATCGTCAGGTAGGTTAAAGCCGTACTTGAGCATACGCATTGCTGTTGGTGATTTGCTATTGATTTCTTTTGCCCAGCGCAGAGCTTCGGTTTCTAAGTCAGCGTGCTCTATGACCTTATTGACCATACCCATATCAAAAGCTTCTTGAGCGGTGTAATCAAAGCCACAGAAGAAAATTTCTCGGGCACGTTTTTGACCTATCATTTTCGCTAAATATGCCGAGCCGTAGCCTGAATCAAAGGAAGCAACATCAGGGTCGGTTTGTTTGAAGACTGCATGCTCTTTTGAGGCTAGAGTTAAATCACAAACAACGTGTAAGCTGTGACCGCCACCTACCGCCCAGCCCGGTACAACGGCAATTACCACCTTAGGCATGAAGCGGATTAAGCGTTGCACTTCAAGAATATGCAAACGTCCCATACGCGCTACATCAGCAACGTTTTCACCATCACCTTCGTATTTGTAACCATCTTTACCGCGAATACGCTGATCGCCACCAGAAGAAAACGACCATTGGCCTTTTTTCGATGGACCATTCCCAGTCAGTAATACACAACCTACATCCGACCACTGACGAGCATGATCTAAAGCGGTATACAGTTCATCGACAGTGCGGGGACGAAAAGCATTTAAACAGTCAGGACGGTCAAAAGCGATACGTACCGTTCCCTGAGTTTTGCTTCTATGATAAGTAATATCTTCAAAGTCAAAGCCAGGTACAAGGTCCCATAAATCAGCGTCAAATATATCTTGGTTAGTGTCGGTCATGATAAATCTCATTAGGTGTTTCTTTTAGGCTAGGAATTTGCGCAGTGTGAGTCAACACGCGCCTATGAATTGTTAGATCTTTTTATCATTACGGTCGTTTATTTGTGCAATTTGATGGCATTTAAAGCGGACTTGGAAAAATAGTGCGTTGATTAACTATTTGAAAGCTGTAGTTTTGTTATCATTGATGCATATGCGATAAGTTTTAAGTCAAGGATGATATGAAAAAGGACATAACAAAAAATACCCTGCGAAACGGTATTTTAACGGTACTCAGTTTAGGTTTAACTGCTTGTAGTGTGAGCACTGATTACGATAAACAGATTGGTGCTGAGAACGCGGCGCTAGTAGAAGTGCAAATGGGCACTTACGACAAACATAAAATGGAAGCCTACGTGCAGCAAATTGGTGCACGTTTGGTCAGCCATATCGACAATCCTGAATTTGAATTTCATTTTAAAATTGTCGATGACGCTACGCCAAATGCCTTTGCGTTGCCGGGCGGTTATATCTTTGTCTCTCGCGGCTTACTTAGCCTAGTTAATAGTGAAGATGAACTGGCCTGTGTAATGGCGCATGAAATTATCCATGTCACCGAACGTCATGGCGTGAAGCAGATGAAATCAGGGATCTTACCGGGCATTGTGGAACTGCCGGGCAATATTGTCGGTGGCGTTATCAATGAAGATTTGGGTAATCTTATTAATGCTCCTATCTCAGCAGGCAACCATTTGTTGATGGCAGGCTACAGTCGCAGTCATGAAAGTGACGCGGATAGATTAGGCATAGATTTAGCAGCAAAAGCGGGCTATGAACCGTTAGCGATGAACAGTATTTTAGAGCGCTTAAATCGAACCGTAGAGATACAAACTAAAAAAGCCTCAGAGCGCAGTTATTTTGATTCTCACCCGTACACGCCCGATCGTATAGCGGATGTAAACAAAGAAGCTAAAAAGCTAACCGTTGCGCAAATCTCACCGATTCACAAAGACTTTGTTTCGCAAATTGATGGATTATTAGTGGGGCAAAACCCGAGTAAAGGTGTGTTTCGTGAGCAACTGTTTTTGCAACCGGATCTGAAGTTTGCCATTGATTTCCCTGAGCAATGGACGACGTTAAATCAAGCTTCTATCGTGGCTGCGGTCGATAAAGAACAAGATGCAGCTGTGGTATTCAGCCTTGCATCCAATGAGTTTAGCGCCAAAGAACATGCCATACGCTTTCAAAACGAGCTGAAACGACGCTACCAAATGGAGCTTAGTATTGACGAGCAACCGTTAGCGTGGGGGCACTCTATCTATAGCGTAACCTTGACCAATGATAAAAAAGATCAAAAAAGCTATATGACTCGAGGTTGGGTCAACTTAGGTGTAGATACCTACCAGATAGTGACTATTGCCAGTGAGGATAAGAAAAAATCAGCCGATAATAGCGCGTACTCTTTTCGCCCTATAACCAAGCAAGAGCTTGCTTCTATGACACAACTCGAGCTGAAAGTAGTTAAGGCGAAAGAGGGGCAAACCTTAGAAGCACTGCTGGCTGAAAATCACAGTAAACGTTCTATTGAACTATTGGCGGTGATGAACGCACTGGATGAAAATCAACGTCTTACAAACAACGAGCAAGTTAAGGTGGTGGTAGAAGCACCTTATCAATAACGCTCTGTTTTGAGTTCTTCTTTAGTAAAAAACGAATAGAACAGCAACAGACAAAGGCTCTTTGTTTGTTGCTGCTGTTGTTCTAGCGGTGCTTTATGCTTTTTGCTTAAACCAAAAAGTATCAAGTACCCGCAGCGCAACCACGATGTACAGTATGGCTAATGAGATAAATAGAATCCTTGATACTAAGGCGCTCATAAAGTCAGAATCCGCCCCCATATTGCCATTAATCAACACGATAATGCAGGTCATTGCTGAGCCGTAATATTGACCTCGTGGGTTTGCCGAAAAGATATTCATGCCCATGAATAACGCAATGCCAAACATCAACAAGATAAAGAACACAAATAAAGGCGTAGCCACTAACGCCCAATAAAAGACTAAGGCCACAACGCCGCCTAATATTGTCGAAATTAGAGAATTTCTCCCCGCTTCTTTACCTGCGCTTAGTTCTGGTTTCATGGTAAACATGGCGGCAAACACCATAGTGAGCAGTAAATCTGTACGAGCAAACGAAATACAAAACGCGGCAATAGGAAAGGCCACTAAGGTGCTTTTTAGTGCTAGCTTGGCGGCGATTGGCACGTAACTGTTGTTTAATTTTGCTGGTGGCGGAAACGGCGCTTTATTGGGGTCAGGCAATACATAATGTATGCTGAAAACAAACAAAATGGCCGCCCAGGCTGAGGCGACAAAGCCCAAAGAAAAGCCGATCGCCAGACCTTCTGACATAGTGCTGAGCATGGGCAGTATGAGCATGGATAACATCAGCATTAACGTTAGCCAAAATGAACCGCCACGGTTTAGGTAGTAATAAATATAAAACAGCGAAATAAACAGCAACAGTAAAAATATAATCGGAAACTTGATCAGTAAAACCGAAAATAACAAACCGAAACAAAAGCCTTTAACGGTATTAAATAGGGCATTGACCAAAGCTATTGGCGTCATTTGTGGCAAAGGCATAGACAGTAATAGAGTGGTGAATATGGGGAACAAAAATGCCAATGGCCAGTTAAAGGTGTAAGCCAGGGTGGCAGAGGCGGCAACCCCTACCGCAAAGCGTAATTGCCGCACCATAGCTGGATTATGTTTGAGGGTAAGAAACGCGCTGCTAGTAAACATACGACAGCCAGCTAATTAGGTTAATGTACCCTTTCGCAATGCCGTTGAGTAGCAGGTTATCACTGGTATAAAACTGCACATCGGCTTGTCCTCCTACGCGACGTAACCCTTGCGGGATCTCTTCTTCAAAGGAAATAGTGACAGGGAAACGCTGTGGATCTCTTAGCCAACCAGAGGTGGATTTGACGGAGACCAAACCGCCAATGGCATCATTTGAACCACTGGCAACGGCAAAGCCAATGCTACGCACGCTGCCTTTGTAGATTTTCCCCGGAGTAATATCCAGTGAGATGTCGACCGGGTCGCCGATGTTGAGGTTAGCTAAGTTGTTTTCTTTGAGGTTGGCTTCAATCCATATGTCGTCGGCATCAACAAAAGTCATGATAGGTGAGCCTGCTTTGGCGTAATGCCCAATATCAATTTGTAAGTTGGTGATTCCGCCCGTGGTTGGAGCAAAAATTTCGGTGCGGCTGAGATCAAGCTGTGCCTGCCTTAACTTCGCCATAGCCGTCCTGACTCTTGGGTTAGCTTCACCTTCTGCGCCGAGCGATTGCTTTGCTTTGTCTAGGTTGGCTTCTGCAATTCGTAACTGCGCTCTAGCTTGCTTGATGGCGGCGCGCGCCTTATCGCCATCAGATTTTGAATAGAGCTTGCGCTGCTCTAGCTCAAATACGCGCGCACTTTGCACGTTGACGTGCTCTAAGTTGGTTTGCGCTTCTACTAAACTTGCTTGAGCGGTGACCACATTCGCCATACCTGCGCCAATTTCTTGCCCAGCAATTTCCACTTCAGATTGAGCCAGTTCTACATTCAGCTCATAGTCAGAAGGGTCAATTTTAAATAAGGAAGTGCCACGTTGTACAATTTGGTCTTGAGCTACATTGACATCTAGTATTCTGCCGGGGACTTGAGCGGCAATCGGGATCACATAGGCTTGCACGCGAGCTTGGTCAGTCCATGGCGTATGTCTATCGGCAAATAGGTACCAAGTAAAGATTAGTGCCACCAAAGTAAATACGTAACGAGTGAGCTTTCTCACTGGATCGTGTGGTTCGCTAGTGTCGGGCTCTACGGGATCATTTTTGCTGTTATCCGCACTGCTATCTTGTTTTGCCACTTCAGTTGGTGGGCTGTTTTCAATTGGCTCTTCGTTGTCCGTTTCGGTTTTCTGGTTAGTCATGATTACCTCATAAATCCATTTTAGGTAAGTTTAAATTGGTTTGTTTAAAATTCGTATTCAATACCAACGGTAAATAAAACATCCGTTGATTGTGGCTGCACACCCTCTTCATTCGCAATCGGGTTGGCGGTGTTATCGATAACGGCGATCAGCGCCAAGTCAAAATCGTTAATCAGTTCAATATCAAAGCCTGATTCAATGCGTTGAATAAATTGACCACTTTGTTCGTTGACCACTTTGGCGTCATAGATAAATACGTATTCAATATCCGAGGTGATGTCATATTCAAAATCTAAACCAAAGGCTAGAGCAGGAGAGAGTACGTTTCGTTCTTCGCCGGGCTCGACATTGATAAATTGTGTCCTTTGAATACTCGGGCCCATATACACTTCAAGATCCATGCCTTTGATATCGATCACTTCATAGCCTGCGGCCACCCCGATAGAGGTTTGATATTTGATGTTACGAAATTCATCTAAAATCAAGTCGTAGTTAGGCAGAGTAAAGTAGAGCTTGTGTGAATAAAAATAGTCGTATTTGGCGGTAAATCTATGGTTATCTTCGGTGGTAATGGTTTGCTCTGTGTTGGCGTCGCGCACTTCTTCGTAAATGCCACGATAGGTCACCTGAAAACGGCCAGTGGTGATTAAGTAGCGCAGGTCAGCGCTGGCGTAATAATCGAAACTCTCGGTATTGCCTGACTTAAAGTTAAGTCCGGCACTGATTTCGCCTATCCATAAACTGTCACCACTTTTAATTGAGGGGGTGATGGAAAGAATATTTTCTCTAGGGTAAGTAATGGCCGGTTGCTCGCGCACATAGACACTTTTTTCATCAATTACGATGTGACCTTCAATAATCGCGCCACTGAGAAAACGCACTTGCATGATGTGTTTGGTGCGTAATTCTCGAATGTCAGACATTTTGATTTTATGGATACCTACTTCATCACTATCAAATTCAACGCGCTCGTCGTACATCGCTATGATATCGCCGCCTAACACTTCTCCTTTGTTTACTACAATCCAATCAAATCTCGAGGAATCCATAGGGATTTCAACCCACCATCTGCCGGAACTTTGCTTTACGGTGTCGTTCGGACTTGTCTGTGGCACAGTGGTTTCTGCATTGTCTATTGGCGATGAGATGGATTCTCGATCAGGTAATTGAATAGGAAGAGGTTCAGAGGCAAGCACTGCTTCATCAGCACTGCTAGGAAAAGCCCACATAGCGCTAATAAGGAAACTAAGTATTAAGAGTGAAGTTCTTGTCATAACCAAAACAAATCCGTTTGCTTCATTAAAAAGTAGTCGATTTTTCTTTAAAAAACAGTGGCTTTGAGGTTTTTTAACAAAAAATGTAATCTGAAGCAGCAAATTAAGTCTTGAGGTGGGTTTACTGCGTATAAAGGGAGGTTATGTATTCGCGTTGGGCTAAGGCTTTTTAATATGGAGACAGAATTTGTGGCTATATTTTTGCAAATTGACCTAGGAAATATCAATGACAATAGGCAATAGAGGCATTGATTGGAATATCTGATTGATGAAATAGAGAAAAACAATTTAGTAAATTTGCAAATATGGTCGACACTTAAAGCATAGCGTGGCATTACCTGTTAAGGAGTACAGTATGCAGCCATTAAAAGTTAAAGATTATATGGATCATCAATCGGTGACCTTCACCCCGGATATGTCGTTATCGGTCGCATTAAAAAAAGTATTAAATTCTGCTCATCTAGGTGGGCCTGTGATTGACAGTAATGAACAAGTAGTCGGGTTTTTATCAGAGCAAGATTTGCTCGATAAACTGATTAAGGTCAGCTATCACTGCCAAGACACACACATCGTCAGTGATTGTATGTACAAAGAGGTGCTGTCGGTTTCACCAGATACTTCTATTATTGCACTGGCAGATATGATGAAGGTAGGCAAACCTAAAGTTTATCCGGTGATTGATAACGGTAAGCTGGTGGGCATAATTTCTCGTAGTGATGTTTTGAGGGCTGTGGGTGCATCCATTGATGCATGCTTTAAAAATCCGATATAACGCTTTTTACTTTATTACCATCGTGTACTTTCATCACATGGCTTATTTTATAAAGTGACATGCTGCTAGCCTCGACTTGTTCGAGGCTTTTGTTTGTAAGCCATTTACAAATGAAATAGCACTTAGTGTGATGGCAATCGTTTAACCTTGAAACGGCTAGGGTTTGCAACGTAAAACATGTGAATCCAATCACAATAGGCTAGAGTGACTTTATTTACAGTGAATCACTATAAGAGTGACCCTTAACTGTGACGGCATTAGAAGGATATTTTCATGACTACTGAACAAAACGTATTTCATCTTGGTGTAAATAAGAATGACCTGCAGGGCGCAACATTAGCGATTATCCCCGGAGACCCTGATCGTGTGAAGCGCATTGCTGAAGGTATGCAAAATCCTCAATTCCTTGCCAGTCACCGTGAGTACACTGTGTATTTAGCCGAGCTTGCAGGACACAAGGTTGTGGTGTGTTCAACGGGTATTGGCGGCCCATCTACCTCTATCGCAGTGGAAGAGTTAGCACAGCTTGGCGTGGACACCTTCTTACGCGTAGGCACCACAGGGGCGATTCAGCCTGATGTGAATGTCGGCGATATGATAGTGACCACGGCATCGGTGCGTTTAGATGGTGCCAGTTTGCACTTTGCGCCTATGGAGTTTCCTGCGGTGTCTGATTTTAATATCGCGTTAGCTATGAAAGAAGCGGCGGTAAGTGAAAACGCCACCGTCCATACTGGGGTAACCGCATCGAGCGATACTTTTTATCCGGGCCAAGAGCGTTACGATACCTTTAGCGGACGCGTCGTGAAGCGATTCCAAGGTTCCATGCAGGAATGGCAAGATATGGGTGTGCTTAATTTTGAAATGGAATCAGCAACCTTATTAACCATGTGTGCCAGTTCTGGTTTGCGTGCGGGCTGTGTTGCCGGTGTGATCATTAATCGTACGCAGCAAGAAATCCCTGAGCAAAGCAAAATGAAAGAAATTGAAGCTTTGTCTATCCGCACGGTTATTGAAGCGGCGCGACGTGTGTTGAGCTAGTAAGAACAATATAGAATCATTAAAAAACCCCAGCTAAAGTTCCAGCTGGGGTTTTTATTTACGGGTGTTTGGTCAACTTATTTGGCCAATAAAGTTATTGATTAAATAACGTCGATGCCACCGGCTTGAATCAACCACTCTTTCAAGTGTCGTTTCAAATCTTTCAGCTCTTCAGGGCCAATCAACCCCAGCCCTAAATCCATTGCGCGAGTGATATCGTTGTAACGTAGCGGTCTAAAGCTTACCAGCATGGCTCTTGCTTGTAATCCACCAAGTAAGTCGCGAAGAGACTCTAGTTTGTACAGAGTATCGTCGCCATCGTCACGCATGCCTTTGGTTTTACACTCAATGATGTGCAGTTTGTTGTTCACCACAGTGGCCACATCAAGCTCGTTGCGCACTTCTTTTTCACCAATTTTACGTGTCACTTGTACGTTCAAAGAGCAATCTTGAATGGTGCTGAGCTCTTTTTCTACTGACTTGATTTGGGTGTGCACGTAAGACTCAAGCCATTCGCCATTGGAGAAGCGGCGAGCTTGCTCTGAGCGAAACACTAAGATGCCGTCATGGTAGGTTGCCAGTTCTGCATCCACCAAATCTTGTAGCAAAATATTCAGCTCTCGGTAGCCTTGTTGTTTTTCAGACAGGGCAACATCGAGTTTTTGTTCTTTACGGCAAGTAGTGGCTAAGAAGTTTAAGGTAGCAAGGCCTGGACCTAATTCAAGCGCGTGACTGGCCCATTTTTCACAAATTTTCAGCAATGAACTGTCAATTTGAATCGCTTCATTAGGATCAGGGAATTGTGCTTGAGCGCCAAAAATAGTGAGATAATCAGCAATCGTGATACGGTCTTGAACTTGCACGTCTTGCAGGCTATTTGGATATAGCCAACTTAATCTATCGCTGTTAGGCTCAACCACAAAAATTGGCCACTTGTAGCTGCGTACAACTTCATAAACTGAGAGTAAACGGTGGCGAAGCCCGCAGCTGGCATTAAGTTTTATTTCTTCACCAGAGACAACAAGACGCTCGGCTAACTGATTGATTTCTCTTTTTATTATCGCAGTATCTGAAACATTTGAGATTTCAAAAAACTCGCTTTTGATGCCTCGCATATCAAGTACTATGCTGAGCTTATCGAACATAGGTTTTTGTGTTGAGTCGCCGATAAATATACTGTGGCGACATGAAGCTCTATCATCGAGTAAAGGGGTAACGAGTCTGATCGGATCTTTATCGATAATACCAAGTTGAATTGGCATACAGTGTCCTTCTTGTTCACTTTTAGAGTTCGTAGATACGAATGCGCTTGATATCTTATCTCGTAAAGATGAGGGGGGCGTCTAAAAATTGTGGTTGTTTGAACTAATATTAGTTTTCATTTTTAAAATTACATTCTTTATTTTTAAGCATTTGGAACATTGCATTTGTGCAGGTCATGATGCAATCTTTAACTATCTATAAAACAGACCAGAGTAAACCATGGCTGAAGAAACTATTTTTAGTAAAATCATACGTCAAGAGATAGAAACGGACCTTGTTTATCAAGATGATCTTGTGACTGCATTTCGTGATATCAACCCCCGTGCTCCATCGCATATCTTAATTATTCCTAACCATGTCATTCCTACGGTTAATGACGCTACAGAAGCGGATGAGCGTGCCTTAGGTCGCCTTTTTACTGTGGCGGCTAAACTGGCGAAAGAAGAAGGCATTGCAGAAGACGGTTATCGATTGATCGTCAATTGTAACTCTTATGGTGGGCAAGAGGTTTACCATATTCACATGCACCTTGTCGGTGGTAAGCCACTAGGTCCAATGCTGGTCGATTAATGTTATCAGTCAATAAAACGTGCCGTATAGCTTTGGTAGTGATGGGTAGTGTGGTGATTACCGCCTGTTCTTCGCTATCTGCAGGTAATCTGTTTAGTACCTATAGCGCACAAAATAAACCTGTTTATCAAGAAGTTAAGCAAGGTAATTACGTCGAAGCTCAGCAAAAGCTACCGGATTATCAAGCGGGCGACATCCTAGATAATATGGAAAAAGGGCGAGTGAACTTCCTTGCCTCGGCTTATCCTGCCAGTAAAACCTCTTTTGAACTCAGTGATAAAGCGGTGCGTAAGTGGCAAGATCAACCGCTTATCTCAGTCAGTGAAACCGCCACCAGTGCGGGAGCGTTAGCGGTAAATGATAATCTCACCGCTTATCAACCGGCTGACTATGAGCTGGGCTTTTTACACCTTTATCTTGGTTTGAACTACATTAAAATTAATAGCTTGGAAGGGGCATTAGTTGAAATGCGCCGTGCTAACCAAGTGCAAGAGCGTGCCCGTAAAGCCAGAGAAGCGGAATTGAAGTCCGCTGAAACTGATATGCGTAAAAGCGGTTTAAGTCCTAACTTAGGTAGCGTATTGTCGCGCTATCCTGATGCAGGAGATAAGTTAAAAGCGGTGCAAAACGGTTATCTACTGTATTTGTCGGCGCTACTTTACGAGACGCAAGGCGATCCTAACAGTGCTTATGTGGATTATCGACGCGCTTTAGCAGTAGCACCCGATAACAAACAAGTTATCGACGGCACTTTGCGCGTGGCAACGTTACTTGGAATGCGTCAAGATTTAGCGTTACTGACTAAACAATATGGTCCTTATAAGCCTTTGCCAAAAGGTGAAGGTCGAGTCATCATTATTGATGAGCGTGGCGTAGTAAAAGCAATGGATGACTGGCAATTGACCATTCCTGTCAATGACAGTCGTGGCGACTTAGCTTTATATTCCGTGTCACTTCCTTATTATCACGACAACGAGGCGCAACGCTTTGGCGCATTGCAACTTGATGGTCGAGGTATCAGTGGTGATGAGCTGGTGGACGTCAATTTGATGGCAAGTAACCAACTGACTGAAAAAATGCCAAGTATTTTATTACGACAAGTTTTACGGGTCGTAACAAAAGATCTGGTGCGCAAAGAGACCACTAAAGGTAATGATGTAGGCAGCATATTGTTTAGTGTGCTGAATACGTTAACGGAACAGGCCGATACTCGCAGTTGGCAATCGCTTCCTGAAAAGGTCTACAGTTCAGGTGCTACACTTGAGGCAGGCACACACGAATTAGTGGCGGGTTCAAAGGTGTATCCGTTTGATGTTCGAGATGGAGAAACCACTTTAGTATGGCTTTCTAGACAAGGAAGCAGCGTGACAATATGGCATAAACAATTGGGAGCGATAGAATAATGAAAAAACTGGCGTTACTCCTAGTCACACTGGTGGCGATAGCTGGTTGTTCTCAAAATACAGCAGGCTTAGGAATAGACGGTAAAAGTCAAAAAGTGCTTTTTGGTGACAATGTTTTGGGTAGCCGTTTGATCGTTGATGATATTGCAACGGTAGAAAAAGAAGGCCGAACCCGAGGCGTGGTGACGGTAAGTAGCCATTACAAAGGTGATCTACGCATTCAATACCGATTCTATTGGTACGATGACAGTGGGTTGGAAGTGAATGCGAAACCGTCGGCATGGCGACAAGATATTGTGCGCGGGCTTGAAACGAGAACATTCTCAGAAGTTTCAATCAACCCAGAAGGCACCCAATTTAGAGTTCAAATCCGAGAGTCGGACAACTAAGGAAATAAAATGAAAAAAAGTGTAATTGCGTTACTGGGCTTAGCTGTCATTTTAGGTGGCTGTTCAAATAAAGTGAACTATGGTGATGCGCAAGCTGTAGAAACAACAACAGTTGATTTCGGTTCTACGGATCTGCAAAAAATTGCAGCGGAAATGGTAGATAGCATGCTTAGCTCTGGCTCTGTAGGTGCAATCACCCAAAATCAGCGTCCGATTGTTTTTGTTGAGCGTATTAAAAACAAAACCAGTGAGCACATTGATACAGAGTCTATTACCGATTCTGTCAGCACTAAGATGCTAAATTCAGGTAAGTTCCGTTTTGTTGATATGGACCGTGTTGAGTCTGTACGCAAACAACTTAACTTCCAAAACAATGACGAGCTAGTTGACCAAAGCAGCGCGATTCAGTTTGGTAACATGGTCGGCGCGCAATACATGTTGTACGGCAACCTATCTAGCATCGTTAAAGAAGACGGTAGCGACAAAGATGTGTACTACAAAATGACCATGCGTTTAATGGATCTTAAAACGGGCTTACTTGAGTGGGCTGATGAAACAGAGATTCGTAAACAACAGTCTAAAAGTCTGTTAGGACTGTAATTTTAGTCTATAAGTAAAAAGGCCAGTCGTTACTGGCCTTTTTAATAGAATCTAAATACGCTTGGATAACGCTCAACAATTTATTCAATACTTGATGTGGCTCAACAAAAGCTGACTACAAATATTGCCGGAAAACTTCTTATTGCTCAAATACGTGTTAAATTTAAATGAGTAGTAACGATTCTAGGCAGCAACAAAAAGTCTCAACTACTGGCTGCCAGTATTTACAAGGAAAGTTTCATGATTATCTATCTTCACGGCTTTGATTCGACTAGCCCTGGTAACCACGAGAAGGTGATGCAGCTTCAATTCATTGATGAAGACGTGCGTTTTATTAACTACAGCACCTTGCATCCTAAGCACGATATGGCGCATCTTCTAAAAGAAGTTCATAGAGCGATTGAGTGCTCAAATGATCCAAACCCTATTATATGCGGAGTTGGCTTAGGCGGATTTTGGTCTGAACGTATCGGATTTTTATGTGGCATTAAACAGGTGATCTTGAATCCTAATCTTCATCCTGAATTAACGATGCAAGGACGAATCGACCGACCGGAAGAGTATGTCGATATCGCAACAAAATGCGTAGAACAGTACCGCATCAAAAACAAAGATCGCTGCATGGTGATATTGTCTAGAAACGACGATGTGCATGATAATCAAGTCACGGCTGAAACACTTGAAGACTATTACCAAATCGTTTGGGATGAACACGAACCGCATAAATTTAAAAAGATTTCGCAACACTTACAAAGCATTAAAGCATTTAAAAACGCTGAGTAAAGTATTCATATAGCTGAATTTTTAAACAACCCATTTGCTAAAACCTGCCTCGTGCAGGTTTTTTTTCGCTTATATTCCCTCTATCTTTGCAATATCAGCAATTTAATTAAGGTTATTTCGTTATTGCAGGTTGCTCAGTAAGACGATTTGGATATAATGCGGTTAATAAATTGATTTAGATCAAAGAAAAATGAGAAGCGAAGTAAAATCGCTCCAAGAAACTTAGAACGTGGACAGTAAGAGTTTTCGATACTCACTAAATTCTCACAAGATGGCGTAAGCGGTCTTGCAACAAAAAATTTATTATTTGAATCAAGGAGTGTTGAAATGGCACGAATTATTATTGTAGGCGGCGGCGCCGGTGGACTAGAGCTCGCAACTAAAATGGGGCGTAAGTTCAGACGTAACCAGAACCACAGTGTGACATTGGTTGACCGCAAAGCGAGTCACTTATGGAAACCGTTACTGCACGAAGTAGCAACAGGTTCTCTAGACGCAGGTGTAGATGCACTTAGCTATCGCGCACATGCTAAAAACCACGGTTTTGAATTCCAAATGGGTAGCCTGAGCGACATTGATCGTGAACGTAAGGTGATCATTTTAGAAGAGCTAAAAGACGCCGCTGGCGAACTGTTGATCCCACAGCGTGAGTTAGAATACGACTACCTAGTAATGGCTATTGGTTCTACTTCAAACGATTTTAATACTCCTGGCGTTCGTGATAACTGTATTTTCCTTGATAGCCCAGAGCAAGCGCACCGTTTCCGTGAAGAGATGAACAACCAGTTTTTAAAACTGCACGCACACTCTGGTGAAGGTCAGGTTGATATCGCAATTGTAGGCGCAGGCGCAACTGGGGTTGAGCTATCTGCTGAACTGCACAATGCCATTAAAGAGCTACGTAACTACGGTTTTGGTGACCTAGATTCAAGTAAATTGAATGTTAGCCTTGTGGAAGCAGGTGAGCGCATTCTACCGGCTTTACCACCGCGTATTTCACAATCGGCTCATCACGAATTGACTAAGCTTGGCGTTAATGTACGCACCGCGACTATGGTGACTTTAGCCGATGAAACCGGCTTAACAACCAAAGATGGCGAGAAGATCCCAGCACAAATCATGGTGTGGGCGGCTGGCATTAAAGCCCCTGACTTTATCAAAGATATTGCCGGCTTAGAAACCAACCGTATTAATCAGTTAGTGGTTAAAGATACGCTACAAACCACGCGTGATGATCATATCTTCGTGATTGGTGATTTGGCGCAATGCACGCAAAAAGACGGTAAGTTTGTACCGCCTCGCGCACAAGCAGCGCACCAAATGTCGAGCCATGCCTTTAAAAATATCTTGGCGATGATGAACAACAAAGCCTTGTCTGCTTATGAATATAAAGACCACGGCTCTTTGGTTTCGTTAAGTAACTTCTCAACCGTAGGAAGCTTGATGGGTAACCTGACTAAAGGCTCTATGATGGTTGAAGGTCGCATTGCTCGCGTGGTGTATATTTCACTGTACCGCATGCACCAGATGGCGCTACACGGCATGTTTAAAACTGCGTTAATGATGCTTGTAGGACGCATTAACCGAGCACTACGTCCAAACCTAAAACTGCACTAAGCATTAACTCGTTTTATTAACATCAGAATCAATGATAGGAGAGGAGCTTTATGCTCCTCTTTTTTATGACACGTCTTTTTTACCTTATCTCCAAGCCTTAATTTCTGTGATTGATACAATACCAATCGTACTAAATAACTGCTCATTCTAGCTTGTT
>NZ_BAUJ01000027.1 GCF_000496695.1 Vibrio halioticoli NBRC 102217 | reverse complement strand
TATCTGCATGATTCCTCATCACAACAATAAAACAAAACAATACCTTCTACTCTTACCCCTATTCTTACCCCTATTTGCTTGCTAGCTAAACACACTTCTAAAACCAAGAATGGCTAATAAACCTAGTGCACAACAATTCAGCAGCGTGAATTTTATCTCCCCTCTATTGTTAGTTAATCAGCAAAGCCAGCCGTTAATTAGTGATTACTCAATTAGATCTCAATACTGAGGGTGAAAAGTCACACATTTAGCCGCATATCTTCAACACAGGGTATGCAAGCACTCTAATAGAGAAAACGTAATCATGAATTAATTGATGAAAAAACCGCTCTTTTATACACAAAACATACACTTCGGACTAGAATTTCGCCAAGTGGAAGATTTTTTGCATTTTTTTGTTGACCTTAAAACCGAAAAACCGTTTAATACCCCCCGTCGCCCGGATAGCTCAGTCGGTAGAGCAGAGGATTGAAAATCCTCGTGTCGGTGGTTCGATTCCGCCTCCGGGCACCACAATTTATTGTTGGTGTTCAAAGAACGTCAATGAAGTAAAAGAATATAGTGTGCCGACTTAGCTCAGTAGGTAGAGCAACTGACTTGTAATCAGTAGGTCACCAGTTCGACTCCGGTAGTCGGCACCATTTATTTAGTTTGAAACAATTCCCCTTTAGTTCAGTTGGTAGAACGGCGGACTGTTAATCCGTATGTCGCAAGTTCAAGTCTTGCAAGGGGAGCCACATTATAGTCAATAGCAAAAGCTGTTGATCAGGCGCCGACTTAGCTCAGTAGGTAGAGCAACTGACTTGTAATCAGTAGGTCACCAGTTCGATTCCGGTAGTCGGCACCATTTATTAGTTTAAAAGTAATTCCCCTTTAGTTCAGTTGGTAGAACGGCGGACTGTTAATCCGTATGTCGCAAGTTCAAGTCTTGCAAGGGGAGCCACATTATAAGCCCTAGTCTTCGGACTGGGGCTTTTTTGTTTCTGCACGCCCGCCTCTATTTCTGTCTCTGCCTGATCTTATTTCTTGGTATTCCCACGCCTCAAGCCACAAGGTTAACGTGAACTCCCCCTCTTCTTTCCACTAAGCTCACTACAAGCGCTCAAGACGCTCTATCTGATTATCTATGTCATATGACTCTTTAAACCATTACCAAGCGATACAGAGCGAATTAAACAACATTTCACTTGAACAGCTACAACTACAGCTACAACTTCAACTTCAACTTCAACTTCAACTTCAACTTCAACTTCAACTTCAACTACAACTTCAACTTCAACTACAACTACAACTGATATCGCACCAACCCTATAGATGGTGGTTTAGCGTCAAGATAAAGGTGCTATTCCTATCCCGAATTATTAATAAAGTTAATGGCTAACAAGTACACAGTAATCAACAGATGAATATCCTTACACAATTAATGTAATTTAATTACAGATCATGTAAAACCCTCTTATTTGTTCACTATGCAATCAAAAAACAGCGGTTATCCGAGCAATTGTTGCTGCTAATTTAAGTCAAAGTTTATAAAACGCGATCTGCGTCACTATTTATTTTTCCTACCCAAGACATAAAACGTTATGTAGATCACCTTTAATTGAGAATCAATATCATCTAAAGTGCTGTGTAATTTATTGACACGTGTTTATTGTGACGAATATCACTAAGTTAAAAGTTTGCTCGGATTCTTTGTGTGATTTAAATCACACTTAATGGGCTAGTAATGCGTTTTCAAAATTATGTGTTAGATTTTTCTCAACGTTAAACAAACAACAGGGCCATTTGGCTCAAATAATAAACGAGGTCACCTATGCTATCTCCCGAAGCGAAGATTAAGGTTCAGAACTTTGGTCGTTTCCTCTCCAACATGGTTATGCCAAACATTGGCGCATTCATTGCTTGGGGTTTCATTACTGCACTATTTATTCCAACTGGCTGGATTCCTAACGATACGTTAGCCGCTATGGTTGGTCCGATGATTAAATACCTTCTACCACTATTGATTGGTTACACCGGTGGTAAAATGGTCGGCGGTGAACGCGGAGCAGTTGTAGGTGCTATCACTACAATGGGTGTTATCGTTGGTACTGATATCCCAATGTTTATGGGCGCAATGATTGTTGGTCCACTCGGTGGTCTAGCCATTAAGAAATTTGATGAAGCCATTGAAGGTAAAGTGAAAAGTGGCTTTGAAATGCTAGTGAATAACTTCTCTGCCGGCATCATCGGTATGATTTGTGCAATTCTAGCTTTCTTGGTCGTTGGACCTGCAGTAAAACTTCTATCTACAGCCCTTGCCGCTGGCGTAGATATTATGGTGACCGCTGGTTTACTTCCTCTTGCGTCTATTTTCGTAGAACCTGCAAAAATCTTGTTCCTGAACAATGCGATTAACCACGGTATCTTTACTCCACTTGGTGTTCAGCAATCAGAAGAACTAGGTCGTTCAATCTTCTTCCTTATCGAAGCAAACCCAGGCCCAGGTCTTGGTCTACTACTTGCTTACATGGTGTTTGGTAAAGGTAATGCTAAACAATCTGCAGCAGGTGCTTCTATTATCCACTTCTTCGGTGGTATCCACGAAATCTACTTCCCATACGTATTGATGAACCCTCGTCTAGTGCTTGCTGTAATCGCAGGTGGTATGACAGGTGTATTCACTAACGTAATCTTCCAATCAGGTCTGATTTCTCCAGCTTCACCGGGCTCAATCTTTGCTGTCCTAATCATGACACCTAAAGATTCTTTTGTTGGCGTAATCCTATCTGTGATTGCAGCAACGGTTGTTTCTTTCCTAGTCGCTTCGCTACTAATGAAAACTCAAGCAAATAACGATGATAGTGAAGACTCTCTAGAAAAAGCAGCTAACCAAATGAAAGACATGAAAGCGTCTTCTAAAGGTCAAGACGCTGGTTCTGTAAACATGTCTGCAGTGAAAAGCATCATCGTAGCGTGTGACGCGGGTATGGGCTCAAGCGCAATGGGTGCGGGTTTACTACGCAAGAAAGTTGAAGCTGCTGGTCTAAATATTTCGGTTATCAACTTAGCAATCAACAACCTTCCACAAGACGTTGATATTGTTGTGACACATAGAGATCTGACTGACCGTGCTCGCTCTGTAGTATCAAGCGCACATCACATCTCACTGTCCAACTTCTTAGATGGTGGTGTGTACGACAAATTAGTAGAACAACTCGTTGATGCACAAGGCACAAGCTCGGCACCAATCACATCTCAAGCGCCCAAGTCGCAAGGTACTTTGCAATTATCTGAAGACCATATCTTCCTAGGCCTACAAGTTAAAACAAAAGAAGATGTCATTAAATTTGCCGGTGAGCAACTGGTTAAACTTGGTCACGTAAGCCCTGAATACATCGAAGGTATGTTAGCTCGAGAAGAGTTGGTATCAACTTACCTTGGTGAGTCTATCGCTGTACCGCACGGTACTATAGAAGCGAAAAAATACGTACAAAACACAGGTATCGTATTCTGCCAATTCCCTGATGGTATTCAGTGGGGCGAAGACGAAGACGACGTAGCTAAGATGGTTATTGGCATCGCAGCTCAAGGTGATGAACACATCCAGGTCATTACCGCTATTACAAATTCACTTGATGACGATAAAGCAGTTGAGTTATTGAAAACTACATCTAACTCTCAAGATGTACTTAATATTCTTAACGGAAAGTAATGCTTAAATCGTGCTCCTAAGTAAGTGACGAGGCCAGTCTACCTAGCATTTCACTGGCCTCTTTTTTATTTTTAATCTTTATTGTTTAGGTACTGTTATGAAAGCTCTACATTTTGGCGCAGGTAACATCGGTCGTGGTTTTATTGGTAAGTTGTTAGCGGATGCTGGTATTGCCGTTACGTTTACCGACGTCAATGAAACTGTGGTAAATGCTCTGATCGAGCGCAATGAATATCCAGTGAAAGTTGTCGGCGCTGACTGTGTTGTTGACACAGTGTCCAACGTCACTGCTGTAAATTCAACTAGCCCAGAAGTAATTGATTGTATTGCAGCCTCAGATATGGTCACCACAGCAGTTGGTCCAACTGTATTAAACATTATCTCTAAAACCATTGCTCAAGGTATTGAACTGCGTTTCTCACAAGGAAACACAGCACCGCTTAACATCATTGCCTGTGAAAATATGGTGCGTGGTACTAGCCAGCTAAAAACAGCGGTGTACGGCCACCTTAGTGATGAAGTAAAAGCACAAGCAGACCAATTTGTTGGCTTTGTGGATTCAGCGGTCGATCGCATTGTGCCACCAGCAGAAGAAGGGGAAACTGACCCACTAGCTGTTACGGTAGAAACCTTTAGCGAATGGATTGTTGACCGTACACAATTCAAAGGAGAAGTACCTAATATTCCAGGTATGGAATGTACTGACAATTTAATGGCATTTGTTGAACGTAAGTTGTTTACATTGAACACAGGTCATTTAATCACAGCTTATCTCGGTGTTTTAGCCGGCCATGAAACCATTAAAGATTCTATCGAAGATGAAGCAATTCGTACTGAAGTAAAAGCAGCAATGCAAGAAAGTGGCGAAGTTCTTATCCGTCGTTACGGTTTTGATCCAAAGGCACACGCTGCATACATTGAAAAAATCTTAGGTCGATTTGCTAACCCTTATCTTCGCGATGAAGTTGACCGTGTAGGCCGTCAACCAATTCGAAAATTGAGTCCTCAAGACCGTTTAATTAAACCATTAAATGGTACTCTAGAGTACAACTTACCTAACGAACATCTATTGAAAGGTATTGCAGCTGCATTCCACTACAAGAATGACGATGACCCACAAGCTGTCGAGCTTCAAGCTATGTTCGCCGAGAAAGGTTTTGCCGAAACACTCGCTCATTACTCTGAGCTGAATGTTGACGCTGAAGTTGTTAAACTTGCAGAGCAAGCTTATCTAGCCATTAAATGACCATCGAAATTAGGTGCTTCAAACGAAGCACCTTTTAGGTTTATTTCTCATAGTATAAAGAACAGTATGCCCATAACACCGCAAAATGAAACTGAGTTACTCGAAGCCCTTTCTGAAGCAGAAAGCGCCCATGAGTGCTTGTTTACCGCTTATGATGTATTAGACGACACCGTTGATGCATTGCTAAAAAGCATCTTTTTCAAAGATGACTATGCGGTAAAGTTTGTGGTGGACCCACTACTGACTAACGACGGTCCTCTTGGCGAAATTCAAGTTCGTACCAAGCTATTACTAGGGTTAGGAAGTATCTCCAAAGAAGTGTATGACGATATCGAAATATTCGTCACTCTAAGAGAGTGGGCAAAAATTCAAGGGGATGATGTTAGCTTTACTGAAGTCGATGTTTTATTTGAATTAAATAGAATTAACGCCATTAAAGGCATTACTCCATTAGAGTTTGATGCCACACTCCTTGAAGGCATGAACGGTGCAACATTAGATATGTTTTTAACCCGTCACTTTCAAAGGGTGCGTTCCACTTTAGTGTTAGCGGTCACTGATATCGTCGCTCAGCTATGCCAAGAGAATGACCTCACCTCTTAAAACAAAAAAACCACCTTGCGGTGGTTTTTTTAGCTTTACTATAATCAGTTTAATTATAGACCTTTAATGTTCTCAGCTTCTAGCTCATTAAAGTATTTAACTGTTTTCACTTTAAGCTCTTGTTGTGCTGGTTCATCAGCAACAATCACAGCTTTATTGTGAAGTTGTAGTGCAGTTACAGTCCACATGTGGTTGATAGAACCTTCTACCGCCATTTGTAGCGCTTGTGCTTTATTGTGACCTAAAGACAGAATCATCACTTCTTCAGCATCTAGCAAAGTCGCAACACCAATAGTGAGTGCGTATTTAGGCACTTGCGTGATATCGCCATCAAAGAAGCGAGAGTTAGCAATACGAGTATCTTCAGTTAACGTCTTAATACGAGTGCGTGAAGATAGAGATGAACCAGGCTCATTAAATGCGATGTGGCCATCAATGCCTACGCCGCCCATGAACAAGTTAATCTTGCCATAAGACTTCATTTTCGCTTCGTATGCCGCGCAATGAGCGTCGATATCATCCGCTAAACCGTCAAGTAGATTAATGTTTTCTTCTTGTACATCAACGTGGTTAAAGAAGTTGTTGTACATGAAAGAACGGTAAGATTCAGGATGGTTAGGATCAATACCCACATACTCATCCATGTTAAAAGTTACTACGTGTTTAAAGCTAACTTCACCCGCTTTATACAAATCGATAAGAGCTTTATATGTAGTTAATGGAGTACCACCTGTTGGTAGACCAAGTACAAATGGTCGTTCAGCAGTTGGTTGAAATTTATTAATGCTTTCAACAATATGACGCGCTGCCCACTTACCTACTTTCTCAGCATTGCTTAACGGAATCAGTCTCATAAATCTACCTTTCTAACGATTAGGGTTGAATGTTTTTTTGTAGTGTAAAATAAGTCTGAATATTATCCAATAGAAATTAGAGATTTTTTGACCTAGATCGTACAAAAATTCGCTAATCAAGCAAATTAACTCACCCATTCTCTGTTTAAAATTGACTTCAAAGTGAAAGTTTATGCCATGAATTGCCCTAATAATTCTCGATGAAAATTATCTACTTCGATTCATAAGCCGTAATACCTCACATTCATTAGCCTATAAATATTCAGTTTCGTTTGCGTTTCGTTTTATAGGCATTATACTTTCGATGTGAAACAATTAAGCAATCAAAACGAAACTCAGATCCCCATGACTAAGAGAAACTCACAAATTCGACGCAGTGCTATTGCCTCCTTAGTTGAACAACAAGGAGAAGTGACGGTTGAAGAACTAGCAAAACGCTTTGACACTTCTGAAGTCACTATTCGTAAAGACCTCGCCTCTTTAGAGCAAAGCGGACAACTAGTACGTCGATACGGTGGCGCAGTTTCTATTCCTAGCGAAACCGTGGTTGAAGAACTCAGCCTTCTTGTCTCGGAAGAAAAACGCTCTTTAGCTGCCACTGCAGTATCCCTTGTCCGTGACCACAACCGTATTGTCATTGATAGCGGCAGCACCACTGGCGCTCTGATTTCTATGCTCAATACCAAAAAAGGTTTAGTGGTTATGACTAATTCATTAACCGCAGCTAATGCGTTGAACGAATTAGAAAGTGAGCCAACCTTACTGATGACAGGCGGAACATGGGATGCACATTCAGACTCATTTCAAGGTCAAGTAGCAGAAGCCGCTTTAAGATCGTATGACTTTGATCAGCTGTTTGTTGGCGCTGACGGTCTGGATCTTGACCGAGGCACCACCACCTTTAATGAACTGATTGGTTTAAGCCGAGTCATGGCCGAAGTGTCGCGCCAAGTGATCGTGATGATCGAGTCAGATAAAATTGGTCGACGTATCCCCAACCTAGAACTGGCTTGGGACAACATAGATATTGTCATTACCGAT
The DNA here is from genome assembly GCF_000496695.1 of Vibrio halioticoli NBRC 102217. Taxonomy (GTDB): domain Bacteria; phylum Pseudomonadota; class Gammaproteobacteria; order Enterobacterales; family Vibrionaceae; genus Vibrio; species Vibrio halioticoli. The sequence continues at coordinate 61,773 of NZ_BAUJ01000027.1, read as the reverse complement.
CAAAGCCTGTCTGACGAATATAAAGAAATTATCGAATCAAAATCTGTTCGTGTCATACGAGCAGAAAATTAAATTAGTACTTATGGTCTTCCTCTCAGGTAAAGAAGACAAACTGGAGAATATAAAATGTGTGGAATTGTTGGTGCAGTAGCACAACGTGATGTAGCTGAAATCCTTGTTGAAGGTTTACGCCGTCTTGAATACCGTGGCTATGACTCTGCCGGTGTTGCAGTAGTAGATAGTGAATCAAACCTAACTCGCGTGCGTCGCTTAGGTAAGGTTCAAGAACTTGCTGATGCCGTAAACGAGCAGCACGTTGCGGGCGGTACAGGCATTGCACACACACGTTGGGCAACTCACGGTGAACCAAGTGAAGCAAATGCTCACCCACACATGTCTGGCGATATTGCGGTTGTACACAACGGCATCATTGAAAACCACGAAGAACTACGTGAACTATTAACTGGTCGTGGTTATGTGTTCACTTCTCAAACGGATACTGAAGTTATCGCTCACCTAGTTGAGTGGGAATTAAGAACTTCTGCATCATTGATTGAAGCTCTACAAAAAACTGCAAAACAACTTGAAGGTGCCTACGGCACAGTAGCCGTTGATCGTAAAGATCCTAGCCGCATTGTAGTTGCTCGCTCTGGTAGCCCAATTGTAATTGGTCTAGGTGTGGGTGAAAACTTCCTAGCCTCTGATCAGCTAGCACTGCTTAACGTAACTCGTCGCTTTATCTACCTTGAAGAAGGTGACATTGCCGAAATCACTCGTCGTGACGTGTCTATCTTTGATGCCGAAGGTAACGCTGTTGAACGTGAAGAGCACGAATCTAACGCAGAACACGATGCCGGTGACAAAGGTAAATACCGTCACTTCATGCAAAAAGAGATCTTTGAGCAACCAGCTGCGCTTATCAGCACTATGGAAGGTCGTCTATCTGCCGATTCTGTTATCACTAACGCGATTGGCGTAAAAGCAGAAGAAATTCTAAGCAACGTAGAACACGTACAAATCATTGCTTGTGGTACTTCATACAACTCAGGTATGGCTGCTCGTTACTGGTTTGAATCTATCGCTGGCGTAAGCTGTGACGTAGAAATTGCCTCTGAGTTCCGCTACCGCAAATTCGTGACTCGCCCTAACAGCTTGTTAGTGACACTTTCTCAATCAGGTGAAACAGCCGATACACTGGCCGCACTACGCCTAGCTAAAGAGAAAGGCTACATGGCCGCAATGACCATCTGTAACGTGGCAGGTTCATCACTGGTTCGTGAATCAGACTTCGCCTTCATGACCCGCGCGGGAACTGAAATCGGCGTAGCATCTACTAAAGCATTCACAACCCAACTTGCTGCAATGCTAATGATGGTCGTGTCTATTGGTCGCTTGCAAGGTCGCGTAGACGCAGCTCAAGAAAGTGAAATCGTTAAAGCACTGCACGAGCTACCAACGGCTATCGAAAAAGCCCTAGCCTTCGACAAAGAAATCGAAGCACTGGCACCTGATTTTGCAGATAAACACCACACCCTATTCCTAGGTCGCGGTGAGTACTACCCAATCGCAATGGAAGCCTCTCTAAAACTAAAAGAGATCTCTTACATTCACGCAGAAGCCTACGCTGCTGGCGAACTAAAACACGGCCCTCTAGCGCTAATTGATGCTGACATGCCTGTAGTCGTCGTTGCACCAAACAACGACCTACTAGAGAAGCTAAAATCTAACGTTGAAGAAGTACGTGCCCGTGGCGGTCTACTGTATGTCTTTGCCGATGAAGAAGCCGGCTTTGAAGGCGACGAAAACATGAAGATCATCAAAATGCCTCACGTTAGTGAAATCATTGCCCCAATCTTCTACACAGTACCAATGCAATTGCTGTCGTACCACATTGCACTGATCAAAGGTACCGACGTTGACCAACCTCGCAACCTAGCTAAAGCGGTAACGGTTGAGTAAAGTTCAATAATTCGCAAACAATTCTTGTCGGCAGACAATAACGATTGATCGGTTTTCAACCTCCTGCTAAGTTTAGCTTAGTCGGAGGTTTTTTTATGCCAGATGCAGACAAGCCACTTAATAAGAAAGGCCAGAAGACTGTGAGTGCCATACAGAGCTAAACCGCTATCAATTAGACATGTTGCACCACCTTGTGAGTGGCATAAATCTCGATAACTTTATCGTAAGCGCCAAACAGTAGAGCCCTTCTTAGAAAGAGAACATTGGGACGATATTGACGATACCAAGCTTACAAAGCTAGAGAGCCAAATTTCTGCGCTACCAACTGAAGCTGAGGCTTTTAACTCAGATGAGCAATTTAACCATCTATCACACCGCTTTGACAGCCTTGTGCTGACTGTGCAATTAGACCTTTTGGAAAAAGGTATGATTTCTGAGACGAGCCGAAGTCGTGTAGGAAAATTAGCGAAACAGTTAGAAGCCAAATCAACAATCCCAACAGTACAAGCGCAACTACAACTGATTCAAGACATCCAGACCCAAGAGTTTTGGTAAGATATCCACCTAGTGACACTAAAAGATATCCGTCGCCGACTACAAAATTGATGTTCGTATTAGATAAAGAACAGAAAGAAAAGGTGTACACGAACTTTGCAGATGAGTTCCAAGGGGTTCATGACGTGATAAACGTGTACAAGAATCCAAGCGTTAATTTAGCCCAGTATCGCAAGAAAATTGAGCTCTATATTCAAGTTCACCAAGATCAGCTAACGATTCAAAAGCTCAAGCGCAATAAATCCATAACTCAAGTCAATTTAGACGTCCTAGAAGGCTTATTGCTGGATGCAAGCGGAATGAGTGACGTGGAAGCTTACCGTGAGAAGATCTTACAAGAGAAACCATTTACCCGTGGACTCATCGGTTTAGACATGAATACAGCCAAAGAAGCATTCATCAGCTTCCTTGATGAAGAGTCATACAACGCTGAACAGATTCAATTCGTCGATCAAGTGATCGACTACTTAATTAACAACGGCATTCTCGATATGTCACCACTCTTCGAACCACCGTTTACAGATAACCAAGGCGAAAGCGCTTATGGCTTCTTCGATGAAAGTACTGTGGTCGAGCTGTTTGGAGTGATTCACAAAGTAAATGCAAATTCTGTGGTTGAAGAGAGTAAGAGTACTTAGAAATCAGTTCCTTATTTAGAAAATTTTAAGAAGGTCAAATATATTGACCCCAAGGATATTTATGCCGGTTATCGACAAAAAATACGAAGAATTATCACTTAAAGATGAGCATTTAAATGACCCTCTGCTCATTGCTCTTGCTTGGAAGAAAAGCCACCAATACATCCGAACAACTAACTGGTACGCAGATAATTTCGAACTCGATTTGTCAGCACTAAACTTGGTTGAGCAGTGTAAAATTTGGGCTGATGAGTTGGATGATAAGGTCGTATTCAAACCATTAGAGTTAGTGCCTGCTCCCAAGACCTGTACTTGGGAGTTTGTCCAAGATGATAGCGATGGACATTATAAAATCAAATGGCAACCAGAGTCTGTTGAGTGCGAAAAAGATCCCGCTAAAAAGTCTAAAAAAAACGCTCCCTCAGAGCTTCCAGAAAGCCCAATTAAACTGAGACCGCTTGCTCATATTCCTATTCGTGAACAGTCAATGTTGTCATTGCTGATGATGGGGTTGGCAAACAAAGTTGAAACTATACAAGGTAATCCTAGTACCGAGTTTACGCATGTGCATAAGCAAGGAGTTGTGAGTTACGGCAATCGACTTTATTGCACTTATGATGCCGATGACAACGCGCAACATAGTTATGGCTCAAGCACTATCTATAGCAAGTACTTTGTTGATTATCGCCGTTTTCTAGATAGACCACATCACTTTGCACTTGAGCAGTTAAGCGAAATATCTCCTGATGAAAGGGTTTACATTGTTGAACTCGATTTAGAGAAATTTTTTGATGGAATTAGTCGTCAACAGTTAATTGAACAAATTAACAAGGTCATTAAACGAAAGTCCTCTGATAAAGACTACGACAAACTCACTCAACTACTTGTGGCATTTAATGATTGGGAATGGTCTAGTGAGGCTGAAGAGCAATATAGCAACTTGTGTGCATCGGAGAAGGTTCCCACAGCTCCAAAAGGCTTGCCTCAAGGATTAGTGGCCTCAGGGTTTCTTTCAAATCTCTATATGCTGGATTTTGATCGTGAATTTAGTGGCAAAATTGGAACTGAGTTTGGTGAAAATCAACAGTTTCGACTAGTTGATTACTGCCGTTACGTTGATGATTTTCGTTTAGTTATCATAGGCCCTAAATCATTTGATGATTTCGATCGAGTTCAACAGGTAACCCAACAAGTTGTAGAGTTGGTTCGCGGGCTAGACTCATACAAAACGTTAGGATTATCTATCCAATCAGATAAAACTAATGTTGATGTTTTTCATGGGCTTAAAGTTGGTATTTCGAAGAATTTGAATGAGATCCAAAGTAGGTTGAGTGGACCTATTTCTTTGGAAGAAGCGGATAATCAGCTAGGACAACTAGAGTCATTGCTATCGTTACAAGCACCACCTAAATCCGTTGTAGCTGCAAGCAAGAACCCTTATTCAGTCAATGGATTAGCCTCAATAGAGGCAACTCGATTTGATGTTAGAGAGGACACGCTTAAACGATTTGCTGCGAATAAACTATCTAAAGTATTGCGTGAGAAACGACATTTCGCCACACAAATACCAGATGAAAATGGGGTGCTACAACCTGGAGAATGGGACTACTCTCAAGAACGAATAGCGAGAAGATTTATAGCTTGCTGGAGTTATGACCCGTCTTTAGTGCTTTTACTTAAGAAAGGGGTAGAACTGTTTCCTAGTACCAAGTTGTTAGATCCTATACTAGTTCAGCTTGAAATGCTGTTAGATGAAAAAGATGATAAGCAAGTTGCAGTAGCAGAATATTGTTTGGCGGAGATCTACCGCCATTCTGCTACTGTTATCCACAAAAAGTATTCTCTCGCATTTCCAGCACATGCGGATTTAGATGCGTACTTTGAGAGATTGCAAAGCTCAGCAGCAGAACATAGCATCCCTCGAGACCAATCTTTTAATTTACTTTCTGAACAAGCAAGATTCTTGATGCTCGTTCGAGCAGATACTATGTTAGAGCATGAAGTTGGTGAATCAAAGTTCGATGTCATTTCTAAGTTAACGCATGGCTTTAGGGAGATTACACTTCCAGATGATTGGAGCTCTCAAAATATAGCTGTAGCAATTATTATGGCAAATCAAGTATCGGATATGAGCAAAGACTGCATTAGAGCTTGTTCCTGTTTGCTTGAGAAAGTTCATGACGATATTGACCTACTGTTTGATACCCTTAAGTTGCTTCTTGTTCAAGATAGAGCTCTGGGTATTGCTCTTGTTCGCCATGCAAGAGGAGTAAAGCATCACTGGGCTACACTAGGTAAAATCAAAGGGGAGTTAGTTACACCGCTAAACCTTGAAACGAAGCCATACAGCAAATCTCTAAATAAGATAAGCACGAAAGTTAGCATTCTTCGACTTATCTTGCGTGATGATAATCCGTTCGCAAATGAAATAATGGCTTTGAAACTCTTGCAAGCTATTTTGAGCGAGTATGAGTTGCTTGCGAAGCATCGAGATAAAAGTATTGATCTTGCATCAACTACAATCGAATTTGATGGTTTTAGTTCTCCGGTAGCATTTTCTGTATTTGATAAAGATCTAAAGCTAACCCTTGAGTTTAACGATAACAGTGACTTACTTTCTTCCTGGGATGATTTTAATTCCACTGTATCTGATGATGTGCGAATGTTACGCAACGTAGGGGAGTTTATTAGGGCAGTACTAGTAGGTAATCATGATTGGACTTCATTCGGTTTTGGGGTTGTACCTAAACCAGGATATCGAGGTATTCGTTCTAGCTTCTATAAGCGGCAATTAGGACTAATGACAAGTCCTGAGTCTATCTCTGGAGTTGGTTCTCAAGTTTCAGGTTGGTTAACAGGATTACTATCGAAGCTATTGAAGTGGCCAGGTATTCGAGTTAATGACCATGGTTACGATTGGCCGATAAACTGGTCGGTGGCAGCTGTTAAGCAGTTGGTTAACGCTCGACTGCATGAATTAAAAACGGCCTATTGCATCCAGTCTGGCATTCCAAGTTTACTTGAGAAGCAAGCTCTAGACTGGAATGATGGTAAAGAATCCCTCTCTGTTGTAATGGTACAATCTAAGCTACCTGCTCTAAAAGACTTTGGTGAAGCTGGTTTAATGCTTGATAAGCCGGACTATCGTGCTAAGCATCGTAGGCACGTAGCAAAGGTGGCAGAGCTAGTTTTGAAACATCTTGAAGCACAGCAGGTTGAAATAGGTAATAAAAAGCTGAATGCTGACCTAATAATTTGGCCGGAGCTTGCTGTTCATAATGATGATCTAGATGTACTCATCGCACTTTCTCAGAAAACTAAAGCGATGATATTTTCAGGGCTTGGCTTTATCGATCAAGATGGCGTTAAAGGACCGAATAATTGCGCTGTTTGGATTATTCCGACAAAGCATAATACAAATCAGCGAGAGATGGTGCGTCTTCAAGGCAAGCATAATATGACGACAGTTGAAAAAGGTAAGATTCAGCCGTGGCGACCATACCAATTAATGCTAGAGCTTGTTCACCCCGCTTTCAAAGATGAAAAAGGTTTTGTTATCACTGGCTCTATTTGTTACGACGCAACTGACATTGCTTTAAGCTCAGATCTTAGAAACAAATCTAACGCATATGTGATTAGTGCTCTGAACCAAGATGTAAATACATTTGATTCGATGGTGGAAGCATTGCATTACCATATGTACCAACACGTTACGTTGATTAACTCTGGTGAATTTGGTGGCTCGTATGCAAAAGCGCCTTACAAAGATGCTCATAAACGTCTAATTGCCCATGTTCACGGTAATGATCAGGTTTCAATAAACACGCTTGAAATGAATATGTTTGACTTTAGACGAGATGGTGTAGGTGAGGGTATGAAATCAGCACTGAAGAAGAAAACAGCTCCGGCAGGCGTTGAAGTAGTACGTTAGTCAAAAAATGATCAAACTTTATTATCCGCCCACAATCTGTAAGGGGCTTCTAGCCCCTTTTTTGTACCTGCGTGTTATCCTCAATAATCACCCTATGTAACTAGATTGCAAATAAAGGCAATTACCAATCAAAGTCTGGATCAAAGTCATCGTTGGTATATGTAGCTAGGTCTTTTCTAGGGTCTTCTGCTGGATGATTACTGTAATAGAAGTTATCCAATAATCTGATGTAACTTTGGCATCCATCGACTGAACCATCATAGGTACGAGATTCTACATCCAATGAATTTTCAACTGTAATTAACTCTACTTTACAACGAACGTTAATGATCTGAGATTCAGGTCGCAAGTTACCAAAGTCATTAAAGCCAAACTTGATTGCTTGCGAGTTGCGGCTTGATTGCCACGTATAAACATCCTTCCCTAGAAGGGTACGTTTACCCGTAGGCATGCCAAGTATGTCTGCTGCTTGCTTAACATTAGTGACCTCAGCTAAATCACGAGCAAAAGCATTTTGTGCTTGAACAGCTGGAGTCGTACAGCCAGACAGAGCAATGCTAGCTAGCGCAGGCAAAAGGATGATTTTTTTCATAGCTGTGACCTTATTTAACCCAGCTGACGTTCTCTTCACTGGCTTTTTTGATTGGCGTATTAATTTTATGAGAGTCATAAACAACTGAATATTAAGATAGATATTCTACCTACCCCTAATATCAGCAACGCATTTTATGCGTAATGAATGATATAAAAGATGTCGAAATCAACCAAATTGGTTCATCTTTTCACTCAATATTAAGCGTCACAACCAATCACTCCTGCTCAGCCTTTTCCATTCAGCGCTCATCAAAAATAAAATTCCCCACATCTAGTCAGAAAACGCTCGTCAATTTACTCCAACCGCCTACTTTCCCTTCCCAAACTGACCAATAAAACACCACAAATTCAACCACTAAGCTCCCTGCCCCACTTTTCACAAAATTTATTTCCCTCCTATACGCATCTACCTTCCTATCAGAGAAATAAAACTCTGCGCTAATTCACACAAAAGTAGTTTGTTAAAAATTAATTCCTATCTATGAAATTGCGGTTTTTATATTTAAGAAATTAGCACTTAGTTCAGTGACTCTGTTCACGCAATTTATCGTTGTTTGATCTTGCTCTAATAATCCCTTGCACCCATGAAACGCCTCTTCTCATTAGTGCCATTCTTTTGGTTTTTCTTCAGGCGTAATCTTATTTGCAACGAAACGAGAATCGCCCATAGAGGCGAAAGTGAGATGAGGCAATGTTATTAAAACCCGTTCTATCACCACTGCAAGCAGCGGCCAAAATTGAAGATGGCATGACCTTGATGGTTGGTGGTTTTATGACAATCGGTTCACCAGAAAAGGTGATTGATGCGATTGTTGAAAGTGGCGTAAAAAACCTAACTGTAATTTGTAATGACGCCGGCCTACCAGGTAAAGGTGTGGGCAAGCTAATTGAAACTGGCCAAGTTAGTAAACTTGTCGCTTCTCACATCGGCTTAAACCGAATTGCTGGAGACAAAATGAACTCTGGTGAGATGGAAGTTGAGTTGGTTCCTCAAGGCACATTGGTTGAGCAGATTCGTGCTGCTGGCGCTGGCCTTGGTGGCGTTCTGACTAAAACGGGTGTTGGTACTCTAGTTCAAGAAGGCAAACGCGTTATTGAAATTGACGGCGAAGAGTTCCTCCTTGAACTACCACGCAAAGCTGACGTTTCTCTTCTTAAAGCATCAACCTGTGATGTGTTTGGTAACACGCTCTACAACAAAACCACCAAGAACTTCAATCCGGTAATGGCAACAGCGGCAAACCAAGTATTTGTTGAGCCTGAAGAAGTGGTTGATGCGGGTAAATACTCCGTGGATGCATTTACTACACCATCTGTACTAATTGACTACATCGTAGGGTAATCGACATGGACAAAAAGCAAATGAGAAACCTAGTCGCACAACGTGTTGCTCAAGAGCTCAATACTGGCGACTTGGTAAATCTGGGAATTGGTATGCCAACTTTAGTTGCTGGCTTTGTTGACCCAGACAAACACATCGTTTTTCAATCTGAAAATGGCATGGTTGGCATCGCAGGATCGCCAGAAGAAGGCCAAGAAGATTGGGAACTGACTGACGCTGGTGGTTCGCCTAAAACCGCTATCGAAGGCGCAGCTTATTTTGATTCTAGCCTGTCTTTCACTCTTATTCGTGGCGGACATGTAGATGCAACGGTACTCGGTGCGATGGAAGTTGACCGTCACGGCAACTTAGCCAACTACATGATCCCTAAAAAACTTATCGCTGGTATGGGCGGCGCAATGGACCTAGTCAGTGGTGCAAAGCGCGTAATCATCATGATGGATCACTGTAACAAACACGGTGAAAGCAAAATCTTAAATGAGTGCACATTACCCCTTACCGCCAAAGGTCAAGTAAACCTAATTATTACTGACCTAGCCGTTATAGAAGTAGTGCCAGAAGGCTTACTACTAAAAGAAGTGGCACCTCACAGCAGCATCGAAGAGGTTATCCAAAAAACGGCAACAGAATTAATCATTCCTACCAATGTCGTAACATTCGGAGCATAAAAATGAAAGCAATTAAATTATCTGAAGTGAGTGCATACAACCCGCCAAGCCACCACGGCACGGTATCTTTGAAGCTGCAAGGCGAAGCTGAAACTGGCGTGACTAAGTTTTGGCAAGGGTTGTCATATTTCCTACCCAATGGCGGCGCAGATTGGCAGTACGACGAAGGTATGCCAGCGGCTGAATTTGAAAAAACGTATTTCGTAGTTAGCGGTGAGCTAGTGGTTATTGATGGCGATGAAAAAGAATACGTCATTAAAAAAGGTGACTCTATCGCCTTCCTACCAAACGAAGGTCGACGCCTAGAAAACCGCACCAATGAAACGGCTTCGGCACTGGTGACGTTCTCTACTTGTTAAGTCGTTAAATAAAAAATTAAGAATCATCTAAACCAAATTTAATAGGACATAGAAAGATGGCAATGACCTCAACGTGGAGCAACGAATTTGCTCAAAACATTTTTGACCTTAAAGACAAAGTAGCGGTAATTACTGGCGGTAACGGCACTCTTGGCGCAGCTTACGCACAAGCATTTGCATTGCACGGCGCTAAAGTCGTAGTCACTGCACGTAACATGCAAACTCTAGAAGAAACAGTAGCCTCTGTACGTGAAGTTGGCGGTGAGTGTGTAGCAATTACTTCTGATGTAACGGACCCACAAAAAGTTCAAGAATTGGTTGATGAAATCGATACTCGCTTTGGTCGCATCGACATTCTAGTCAATAACGCTGGCATGGCTTTCCGTGCTCCTGCTGAAGAAATGCCTACCGATAAGTTCAACCAAGTAATGAACGTTAACGTAACGGGCACGCTTGTTCCTTGTCAGATTTTTGGACAGTACTTCATGAAGCAAGGTCACGGCAAAATCGTGAACACTTCTTCAGTACGTGGCTTCTGTGGTCATCCAGATGGTTACTCTGCTTATGCAGCATCAAAAGCGGCAGTAGATAGCCTAACTAAGCAGCTTTCAACTGAATGGTCTCTAAAAGGTGCTAAGCAAGGCTTTACCATCAATGTGAACGCGATTGCTCCTACTCTAGTTAAATCTCCACTGACTCAAGAGATTTGCGAAGACCCAGCACGTATCGCTCCGTTCTTGGCTCGCCTGCCAATGGGTCGCGTAGCAGAAACAAACGACATGATTGGCTTGGTTCTATTCCTGTCTGCACCAGCATCTAACTTCATCAACGGCCAAATCATTTATGTGGATGGCGGCTGTACAGCGGGATAAGGAAACACTATGAAGCATCAAGATATTAAGAACATCACCATCGTAGGTGGCTCGGGCATGATGGGCGTGGGTATCGCGCAAATCTTCGCCTCGGGTGGTCGTAACGTAACTATTAAAACACGTAACGTGTCTAAGTGTACCGCCGTTGAAGATATGAGCAGCCAGCTTGATATGTTCATCCAAGAAGGCCTACTTGAAGAGCACAGAAAAGCTGAAATTTTAGACCGCATCAACATTACAGCTGACGCTATTGAAGCGTACGAAAATGCGGATCTGATTTTTGAATCTGTACCTGAAGTAATGGACATCAAACACGCTACGTTCAAAGAGATGGAGCAGTACGCACGTCCAGACTGCATCTTCGCTTCTGGCACATCAGTGAAATCCATCACTGAAATTGCCGAAGTAGTTGAGAAGAAAGAGCGTGTGATTGGCATGCACTTCTGGAACCCAGCGGTACTGATTCCTCTAGTCGAAGTGATTCGCACAGAAGACACCGATGAAGAAGTCTTCCAAGCGTCATTCGACTTACTAGAAGAGTGTGGCAAAGCACCGGCTAAATGCATGAAAGACGTTCCAGGTTTCTTAGCAAACCGTCTACAACATGCCCTATGGCGTGAAGCGTTCTACATGCTAGACGAAGGTATTGCTGACCCGAAAACCATTGATGACTGCATTAAAAATTCATTTGGTTTCCGCGTTCCTCAACTTGCACCGTTTGAAAACGCAGACATGGTTTCAACAGAGCTTAGCCTAAACATTCATAAGTACATGTTTGAGCACCTTTACTCTGGTACTGAGCCAAGCAGCAAGCTTAAAGAGTTGGTTGAAGACGGCAAAAGCGGTTTTGCAACAGGCGAAGGTTTCCAAACATGGACACCAGAACAAGCAACTGAATCAAAAACCAATCTATTTAAATATCTGATTGATCAAACTAAATACCGTCGTAAGCAACTAGAAGAAGCGTAATTCTCGGTATTAAAAACACCCTAAAAGGCTTGCTACCAGCGCAAGCCTAATTAAAAAATTTAAAGGTAAAAGACTATGACATCTATTTTTGAAGGCAAAGTAATCATCGATTTGTCGCACCCAATCGGTTCTCAATCTCCACAGTGGCCTTACTTCCCACAACCTGAAATCACTCGTGCACACGGCCTAGCAAAATCAGGCGTACTGACTCAGTTCTTCAAAATGCCAATGCACTGTGGTACTCACGCCGATTCTCCTCGTCACGTCATTGAAACTGAGTTTGACGGCCGTCGTGCTCGTTACACTCACGAAATGGAACTGGACTCTTACTGTGGTAAAGCAGTTTGTCTTGACCTTTCACACCTACCTCAGTGGTCTCTGATCAAAGCAGAAGACATGGATGCAGCAGTAGAAGCGGTTGAAGGCCTAGAATTTGCTGACCTAAAAGACATGATCGTCATTATCTACACTGGCATGTGCAAACTTTGGGATGACAGCAAGCAGTACTACCACTACGCAACTGGCGTTGGCGCTTCTGTTGGTCACTGGTGTATGAAGCATGACATCAAAGCACTAGGCGTAGACCAACAAGCACTAGACCACCCTCTACACACATCTATCGGTGAAAAATCAGCGGGACGTCTATCAATGAACCTTGAAGGTTACTCTGGTTACCCACTGAAGAAAGAATTCATCGACAAGTTTGGTGAAGCAGAATACGCACACTTTGATCGTGACATGTACAAAGAAATTCACGGCGAAGAAGCTTACAAGGAACTGTACGGCATGGTTGAAGAAAAAGGCCTAAGCAACGGTACATGGGAACCTTGTCACAAGCTGCTACTGGGTAACGGTAAAGTAGGTTGGGAAAACGTAGGTGGCCAAGTTGAGAAAGTAAAAGGCCGTCGTTTCGATATCGTTGGTGCTCCACTGAACCTTTACTGTGGTGATGGTTCTATGACTCGCCTAATGGCGGTTATCGACGCAGACAAAGTTGTTGAATGTCCTGACCGTCTATACCCATACGGTGATCACTAATCACCCGTTCATACACTTGAACAAATACACTGATTAGCTCCAAGCCGGAGCAAACACTCCGGCTTATTTAAACAAATGATTAAGCACAATAGCTTCCATTGATATCGGTTTTATCCCTACGGATTACCCATATAAATGAATCGATACTAATGGCGTTTTTAGCAACACATTATTTTATTTATATCCTTGGTCGGCGAGATACCCGGTCATAAAGAATAATAAACATCAGTGGCAATGATCACTGTGAGAAACAAAAGGATTCCCATGAAAGAAGTAGTAATTGTAAGCGCAAAACGTACTGCAATCGGTGCCTACTTAGGTGCTTTCACCAACATCTCTCCTATCGTTCTGGGTGTAACAGCTGTCAAAGCTGCCTTAGCCGACGCCAACGTAAAACCTGAGCAAGTCGATAACCTGATTTTTGGTAACGTATTGTCAGCAGGCCTAGGTCAAAACCCTGCGCGCCAGGTCGCTAAATTTAGTGGTATTCCTGATGAAGCAACGGCAAACGTGGTTTCTATGGTATGTGGTTCAGGTCTAAAAGCGGTAATGGATGCGGTTCTACAAATTCAAACCGGTGAAGCTGAAATCGTTGTCGCAGGTGGCGCTGAATCAATGTCAAACGCCGCCCACATCCTTGGTTCACACCGCACTGGCGTGAAAATGGGACACTCTCAACTTACCGACATCATGCTAAACGATGGCTTGGTGGATGCGTTTGGTGGCTTCCATATGGGCATCACCGCAGAAAACCTAGCTAGCAAATACGAGATCTCTCGTGAAGAGCAAGATGCTTACGCAGTTCAATCACAAAACCGCGCAGAAGCGGCAATTACTGCGGGCAAATTTAAAGACGAAATTGCACCACACACTATCTCGAGTCGTCGCGGTGACACTATCGTTGATAGCGATGAATTCCCACGCTTTGGCGCAACTTTAGCGACCATCAGCAAGCCTCGCCCAGCCTTCAAAAAAGACGGCACAGTAACTGCGGCAAACGCATCTGGCTTAAACGATGGCGCAGCCGCCATTGTGTTGATGAGCAAAGACAAAGCGCAACAACTTGGCCTAACACCAATGGTCACTATTCGCTCACAAGGCGCTGCCGGTGTTGATCCTGACGTTATGGGCTACGCACCTGTACCTGCTTCTGAAAAAGCGCTGCAAAAAGCGGGTCTTTCAGTTCGCGATTTAGACCTGGTTGAAGCAAACGAAGCATTTGCATCTCAAGCACTTTCTGTAGTGAAAGGGTTAGACCTAGACCCAGCAATTACCAACGTCAATGGCGGCGCAATTGCTATCGGTCACCCAATTGGCGCAAGTGGCGCACGTATTTTAGTCACACTGGTTCATGAACTGACTAAACGTAACCAACGTTACGGCCTAGCAACTTTATGTATCGGTGGCGGTCAAGGTGTTGCATTAGTCGTTGAAAATGAAAACGCATAAATAACTATTTAATCCATAACGTTATTTAAAAGTAATTAAGGTCGCCCTGCTTAAATAATATTTGCAGGGCACATAAAACAAATACTGGGGAATTCCCCAATACATTATAAAAATATAAGAGGTTCTATTATGTCTCTAGCAAATAAACGTATCCTAACTGTTGCATGTACTGGCGCTTTTCCTAAAAAAGAACAATCAGAATTTGTTCCTTTGACTCCACGTGAGCAAGCTGACGAAATTATTGCGTGTCATGCTGCGGGTGCTTCAATTGCACACATCCATGTGCGTGATGACGAAACTAACTCATCAATGGACATCGCTAAATTCCGTGAAGTAGTGGGTTATGTTCGCGAAGCTGAGTGTGACATCGTGCTTAACTTGACCACATCAGGCGACCTAAGCGCGACTGACGAAATCCGTATGCTTCCATTCCAAGAGCTACGTCCAGAAATCGCAACCTGTGATGCGGGTACAATGAACTGGATGCACTCTGTGATTTTTGAAAACAGCCCTCGCTTCCTAAGCAAGCTATTGGTTGAAATGCCTAAGCACAACGTGACACCAGAAATCGAAATCTTCGATATTGGTATGATTCACAACGTTAGGTTCTATCGTGACCAAATCAACAAAGCGAATGCTAAGCGCGAAGAAGGCACAGCAGAAATTCCAAACCCATTCACAGCGCCTCACTTCCAGTTTGTACTAGGTGCAGCGGGTGGTTCTCCAGCTGAAGTACACATTCTTCTACAAATGCTAGATGAAGTACGTCGTTTCTGGGGTCAAAACTTTACTTGGGGTGCGCTAGGTATCGGTCGTAACCACTTGCCAATGATCAACGCGGTTATCGCTCTTGGTGGCCACTTACGTGTAGGTATGGAAGACAACGTATTGTTCCGTCGTGGTCAGTTGGCAAAATCGAACGTTGAGTTTGTAGAACGTACTAAGCAAATGCTTGCACTGAACGACCTAGAAATTGCAACGCCAGATGAAACTCGTCAAATTCTTAAACTAAATAAAGCTAACTTCCCGACTTGGAAGTCATACGAATAAAATATAATTATTATAATAATTAAGTAACTATGATTTACCTACCTTGGAGCCCTTAATGGGCTCCTTTTTTATATATGGTATTTGTGATGCAAATAAAAATATATTCTTCTTCATCAATATAAACTCTAGTTTGATCACACAATACCTTTATATTTTTGTCATTTTTATTCTATCAATGTAACTTTACCTAAAATCACCATATGCAAATATTATGAATAACACACCCAACATACTTCCTGCTTCTCATGAACCCGTCGATCCACAGCTTGTAGCCCAGATGATGTTCTTTACTGTTTTAGTAGAAGCTGGCTCGATGACCAAAGCATCAGAGATTATGGACATATCAACCTCTACCGGTTCTCGCTGGCTAGCAGACCTTGAAACCGAGTTGAGTGTGACGCTTTATCGCCGTAACGACAAAGCCAATCGTATAACCGAAGCGGGTGATCACCTTTATCAGAACTTCAAGAACATCAATTCTAAGATTCAGATCCTGAAGAATGAATTGACCCAGTTCACCAAGGAGAAACGCGGTACGGTGCGCATTTGTAGCAGCCCAGTGTATGCCGAAAATGTCATCCTGCCATTAGTGTCTGAGTTTGTTAGAGACAACCCTATGGTGAATATTCAGATGACCATTTCACCGCGTGGTTTAGAGCAGCACAAAGACAATGACTTCATTATTTCTGCCATTGCAGGTTCGGCTATCTCTAAAGAAGGCGACCTTAACTTAGTGCGTCGTAGCTTGCTTTCAGAGCGTTTTGTCGTGGTAGCATCACCAGAGTTTATTCGACTCAATGCAGAGCCTTTAGTGCCAGAAGATCTCACAGAACTGCGCTGTTTATACTCAAAATCATTGAGCGGAAAAAACAACTGGGTGTTTAAACAAGGCAATGAAGCACGCATTATCACTGTAAACAAAACCATTGAATTATCCGATGCCAAAATGATTGCTAGCGGCGCGGTAAATGGCGGTGGCGTGGCTTATCTGCCCGAGTTTTTGGTAAAAAAACACATTCGAAATGGCGACTTAGTTGAGCTATTAACCGACTACCAAACTGACGATTGGTTCTTAAACCTTTATTACCCACCACAACGTTTTATGACTAGCACAGTCAACGCATTTAAAGAACATTTACTATCAAATCATAGAGAAAAAGTGAAAATATTTGATTAGTATCACCATTCAAAATAATAATTAAAATGTATCCCTTCAATGGGAAATTTATTTCTTTCAGTGCAAATTTAATTATTATTTAGAGTGAGCCTCCTCTTATTTTTATAATATAAAAGCACGTATTATTATTCTGTTCTTAATAATAAGTCGACATTAAAATAACGGCCGTTAATTAATTAGACCAACCCTACATATAATATTCGAGGCAATGATGAGCAATATATTACTCATGGTACTGATATATAACGCAATTGTTATAGGCGGTATCGGTTGGTATTTAAAATGGAAAGAATCTCAAACTAACGAAGTCACTGACATGGCCCTTGGCGGTCGTGATGCGAACATAGCAATGTTCTCAGTGACCCTTGCAATCACCTATCTTGGCTCTGCCCACGTTTATGGTCTTATGGAGATGTCCTTCGTACTTGGTGCGGTCGCTCTATGGTTCTGTTTCGCTCACACCATTCTTATCTGTGTCATCTGTTTAGGTACAGGACGTTGGATTCGCCGCATTGGTTGTTCAACTATTCCTGAACTGATTGGCCAACTGTACAACAAGCAACTTCGTACTTATACCGCGTGTGTTGGGGCAATGGTTGTCTTTGGGCTAGTGACTCTAGAGACGCAAACGCTGGGTATAGGCATCTCTGCAATGTCTGGCTGGTCTCTAGGCTGGTCTGCTGTATTGGGCGCTGCAATTGGTACCGCTTATGTCACTATGGGTGGCATCAAGCAAACAATGTGGGTGAACCTAATCAATGCCGTGGTTATGTATGGTTCAATTATCATTGCCGGTATCTACTTAGCTTTTGTTCTGCCAAATGGTTGGGAAGGTGTCACTCAGTACTACGTTGCGAACGACCAAGAATTCAAACTGTCTATCTTAGCAACGCCAGACATTCTTGTTGGCTTCTCGCTAGCGGCTATCTTCTCTGTGGTGTTTGCCCAGTCAGTAAACCAACAAGGTATGCAGGCAGCAATGTCAGCGAAAGATGAGAAAGTTATCAAGCGCTCACTATGGATTGCCGCTCCAGTAAATGGTCTATTTGGTGTATTCCCCGTTCTGGTTGGCTTGGCAGCGGCAACGATTCCTGAGTTTGCACAGCTGGGTCCTAAACTTGCGGGTGCCACCCTAATTGTTGAACTGCTACCTACTTGGTTGGTTATCCTTCTGCAAGCGGGTTTCTTAGGCGCTCTACTCTCTACTTTCGCAATGTCAGCACTCGCTCCGGCCACGATTTTTGCAAAAGACATTATCGGCGCCAATGTGGAAGGTGGACTTTCTCCAGAGCATGAGAAAAAGCTTATCCGCAAAGTGATTATGATCATCGGTGCTCTTGCTGCGGCAATGACTCTGTTCCTACAACCAAACGTTATCCTTGCGATCACTTGGTTGTTTGCGTGGCTAGTGCCTTTCTTCTTCATCATTATCACTGGACTGTTTTGGAAGCGTAACTTGATGGTTGCTCAAACTGTGCTGATGTCTTCGTGGGTTATCAACCTAGTATGGTCATTCACTGATATCAAACACACTTTAGGTCTATCTATGCTTGAGAATGCTCATATCGTCGCTATCGTCGCTCTGGTGACAACGGTTGTAGGTAACAGCGTAGTCAAGCATTCGCGACCTGCTCTATTTAAAGAACAAAAACTAAATAAAGAGGCGAAAAAAGCCCAACTTAATTTGAAAGAGGAACGTGTTTAATGAACTTAGCAACTGAACTATTCCTAACCGCATTTGCAACGATTATGGGGATTGTGATTGTATTTTCCGTAATTGCACGATTAATTGGTAGCGACGAGAAAGGAGAAGAATAATGGGATTAGATGGATTTACACAAGTTTGGATGGGCGGAATCATCGTCTTTGGTGTGGTGTTCTACTTGTTTGCTATGCGCTACGCTCATCATTGTGAAAGCGATAATAAAGAGCAATAACAAAAGAAAATAATAACTAACACAATCGCTGAGCATTTAGTTAGCCAGTCATACCCCGTATGACTGGCTTTTTTTACTTTTTATCTAAAAAAAAACCTTCAAATCATTACAAACACAAATAAATATTTGAACTTCATCACAAAATAGGTGACATTGTCGCTTCAAAATCAACAACTGAGAATAAAGATATGGATCTTGATACAACAATCTGGATGGCAATCCTTTTATGTTTCGCTGGAGCTACTTACAGTTACGCTACATATTTAGGTAGCAAAAACAAAGACTAGCCTTTAGAAACAACTAAATTTTTTGCAGTGCTATACAGGTTTTAAGAATATTGATTGCTGGTGGTTCAATTTGATAAGCCAGCCTCAAACAGCAAAACAAGCGGTACACTCTTCCCTTGAGAATCGCTCTTTCCCTCGCAAACTAGCAACATGCTGTCTACCTGCATCCACTCCCATTGCATAACCAATATCCAATAATTTTCTCTTACGTGTTAAGCGCTTAACTGGGAAGTTCTCTGGTGGAGCTATCACCCGAATCGTCGCATCACTGGGTGGAAAACGAATAAACTGCAACGCTTGATTATAACGTTTTGCTCTAGTGGCCAGCGTTTCAGCCACTTTAGGCGTGTCACGTAACAGACGCTTCATCAGCCAATAAGAGCTAGACTCCGGCATGTTGTAAGAAAGGGGGTGAGAGAGAATGACTGTGATATCTCGAGCACCGCGACGATAAGCCTCTTTTACCGGGATAGAATCGGCCACTGCGCCATCTGTAAAACAGCCACCAGCAAAACAAGGCGGATGTTTGTAGGCAATCGGCAATGCTGTGGTCGCTTCCATCACCCCTGACATATTTTCTTTAGAGACTCTAAAATATTTTGCGTATCCAGACTCAATATCAGTTGTTGCGGCGTAAAGAGGAATAGAATTGAAAAGAGTATCGAGCTCAATTGGGTATTGCTCCATCGAAGCATCACTTAACCATTTAACATCGGTCAAGTTTCCACCAATTGCAAAGCGAGATAAGCTGTAAAAATGTTTAGAAGTGGCAAGCTCAGTAATCACTTGATAACTGCGCTGTCTTTTCTTTGCCAAATAGCCCAGTAAATTAGAAGCCCCCGCCGACACACCAATCGCAAAGTCAAAAGGCTGATGCCCGCAATCTAAATAAGCGTCCAGTACACCCGCGGCAAAAATGCCACGCATTGCCCCGCCCTCAACAACCAATGCTTTCTTATCCACAATACATTCCCTAAATTTAACTAGGGCTAGAATAAAGGGCTAACGAAAGTAAAAGAATTCAGTAATAATTATTGTTTTGATAGGTAAAAACTATTGAATTGTAGACTTTGATGGTAAGAGCCTAAGCTCCCAATCAAAACCTACAATCACTTTTTTACTCACGCCGATCAACTTAACGTTGAGGTAAACACATACGGTAGTTGTTGCTTTTTAGCTAAATACATCGCCCTATCTGTTTTCTCTATTAACGCTGATAATTCACGATCGTCATGGGGATAAATGCCAATTCCAATACTGACTCCAACCGTGAGGTCAGCATCGACTTTATCTATCGAAACAGGCTCAGAAATTAATTGATGTAACTTAGTCGCAATACCTTTGCCTTCTTTTTCATAGTTGTTGTGGTCATTAATATTAAACAGTATTAAGAATTCATCCCCACCAACTCGAAAACAAATATCGCTACTACGCAACCGCCCTGTCAAACGCTTAGATATCTCTAGCAGAAGCTGATCACCAATGTCATGCCCATAGGTATCATTGATTAACTTAAATCCATTTAAGTCCAGATAGGCCACTCCCAAACAACCAGAATCAAGCACTCTCAATGACTGATTAGTGAGTACATTATCAAGGTGTCGCTTATTAAATAGGCCTGTTAGCGCATCAGTATTGGCTTCATCCTTTAGCTCATCTATCAGCTGTTGAACCCTTGAGTAATCTTGCAGGGTTGCGATTCCACACCTCTTACCATTAAACACAATATTCGCTATAGAAATTCGGGCGTTAAACCCATCACCATTGGCATTTCGACAAGGCATAATGCTTCTAGACATCATGGCTCTAGCTTGTGATTGGTTGAGTACAAAGTGACTCACTTTGGCATCGTGATGATTGGTCGCATCCGGTAGCATCAAGTCGTTCGGTTTTAAGGTCAGCAATACCTCTCTTTCATAACCAAATAACCGAGCACAGGACTTATTCGCAAATACAATATTGGAATGCTGATCCACAATCAAAATTGCATCTGCCAAAAAGTCTAAAAACTGAGAGATTTCATCCGATTGTTCCATTACTACACATCCATGTTTATTAATACGTATCAACAATTTAACTTAATATGTATAACTTTGATTGCATACAAAATCCACATATAAATATTGATTCGCACCAGTTATTAAGTACGATTGGTATAAACTACAAGAGTTCACTATCAGCATTAGATAAAGCCAAATGCTTTTCTGCTTCTTTGGTCATTTTATCTATGCTGTAAGTTGAACCTGACATGCTAAAGCGAGACACTTTAAACTTGCCGTTTTCCATAGGAATAGCGATACCCAGTTGCTTGCTTTTTTTAACGGTCGCTTCAATATCATCAAAGTTTTCAAATATCAGCACATTCTGACCTTCAACCCGACCTCCGCAATGCAGCGTAGTATTCATCGAACCCGAATCAGAGTTAACAAGCGCTGGATACTTATTCCCATTGGTACACTTGATATCAACCCCAGTGATGTACATGCAGTTTTCGGATTCAAAGTAACAGTACTTACCAAACACATGCCCGCTGTTGTTTAGCGTCGCCGCATAAAAATATTCAGAACCATCTGTATCAATCACCCAATCTTTATGGGCTTTCTCAGCAGACAAAGCAGAGCCTGCATAAAACAAACACAGAGTTAATAAAATTAATTTATTCATAGCGTTACGACCAAATACTTCAAATTTATAATGGAAACCTTCAATACATACTATATAACGGTATACAGACAAAACCTGACGCTCGATATCAAATCAAGCTGATTTAACGATAGTTTTGCGGCAAATTGACTCTTTACAGCACATCAAAAACGACACTTGCCCATATTTGTCCTCAGTAGCAAAACTGACATGGCTAAATACGATGCAAAAAAATAATGGAAGAGTGTTTTTACTAGAGAGTTGTACAGAAAATAAAGCGAAGAAGCCGAGCTAAGCATTTGATTACGCTAGATACAACAAAGCCCCGACTTTCGTCGAGGCTTTATCATTTAAATAATGGTACCGGTGGGCGGACTTGAACCGCCACGCCCGAAGGCAACGGATTTTGAATCCGTCGTGTATACCAATTTCACCACACCGGCACTGCATACCTTGAAGGTATGTGTCGCATTATACGTAACCGAACCCGTCACGCAAGGATAAAAATAGTAATTATGATTCGTTCGCATATTTTTTAAACATGAAGTGCACTTTTTTACACTGTACTGCTTTGCACGGAGCGGGCAAATGGCTATTCTGACTCTCAAAATACAATTATTAGAATATCAGGAAAATGAACTCACAAAATACCTTACCTAAAGCAGGTTTGATTCGACGTTTAAGTGCGTGGTTATACGATGCATTTATCATTATCGCTATTGAAATGATGGCGGCAGGGCTTGTTGTGGCCATCTTTGAGGCTTTAGTGGCGGCAGGCGTAATGGACTATGGCCAATATCTCGATGCTAGTGATTATCTAACCCGTCATCCACTGTGGAGCGTATTGTTTACCTTATACTTGGCGGCTGTTTGGATTGGCTTTTTTGTGTTTTTCTGGACAAGAGCTGGGCAGACTATAGGGATGCGAGCTTGGAAACTACGAGTACAAAATAGCGATGGCTCCCTCATCAGTGTCACTCAGGCTTGCATTCGCATTGCAACTTCGGCATTTGGTCTAAGTAACCTATCTGTTCCATTGGATAACCAAAAGCGTGGTTTCCATGATGTGTGGGCAAAAACCGAAGTTGTGGTACTGCCAACAGTATAATTACGACTTAACGTTACCCTCATTAAAAAAGGAAGGCGCAATGCCTTCCTTTTCTGTTTTAACTGCTGTACTCGCTTACAACTTACGCCGCAACAAGATGATCGCCACTAACATAAAGGCAATACTCGGTGCGATGGCCCCCCACATAGGCGGCACTTGATACACCACGCTCAACGGGCCAAAAAACTCCGATGAGATATAAAACGAGAAGCCGGCAATGACCCCAGATAGTATCCTTGCCCCCATAGTAACACTACGCAATGGGCCAAACACAAATGACAGTGCCAACATCATCATTACTGCGATGGACAATGGCTGAGTGATCTTACGCCAAAAGGCTAAATCATAGCGTGAGGCATCTTGCTCTGAATCTTTCAGATAGGTGACGTAACTGTATAAGCCGGTTAAAGAGAGTTCCTCGGGCTTAACCGTAACTATCTCAAGCCGCTCTGGCACTAAGGTGGTCTGCCAATTTAAACTGGCTTCTTTCTCTTTACTCACCTGAGTTTCGTTGGTGTAAAGCGTGGTGGTTACTTGGTTAAGTTGCCACGTTTTATCGCCAATATAGTTGGCATCTTTGGCAAACATACTTCTGACCAACTCTTTATTCTGGTCATACTCCCAGATATTAACCGCCTGAAGCTTGCCGTCATTCACTCGGCCAATATAAATAAAGTCATCGCCATCTTTTGCCCAAACGCCGGCGCGAGTCGATACCATATGCCCCCCAGAAATAGAGGCGGTACGAAGGTCTCGTGCCATTTTTTGCGCTTGTGGCGCGCCCCATTCGCCCAATAGCATAACCATCAACATCAATGGCACAGCGGTTTTAAGCACTGACATACCAATATTAACTTTGGAATAGCCCGCCGCTTGCATAACTGTCAGCTCTGAACTGGTTGCTAATGTGCCTAAAGCAATCAAGGCTCCTAGCAACGCAGCCATAGGGAAGAACATTTCGATATCACGAGGCACACTCAGAAGAACAAAATACAGTGCGTGCAACAGATCGTACGTGCCGCGCCCTACTTTTCGTAACTGCTCAACATATTTGATAATGCCAGATAGGCCAACTAGGGTAACTAAACATATGCTAGAGGTCGCAATGATAGTTCTGCCTATGTATAAATCTAGAATCTTAAACACTTAAGAAGCCCTCTTCTGGCGAATCTTATCTTTCCAACGTCGCACTGGCAGACTGTCTATTGAGTTTAAGACAATGCCGACAAGGAGCAAACTTATGTTCATTGGCCACATCCCCACAACATCGGAGATTTTACCCTCTTCTATCGCGGATTTTGCGGCACTGATTGCCATAAAGTATGCCAAATAAAACAAGATAGCAGGTCCCATTTTAGCAAAGCGCCCTTGCCTTGGGTTTACCGCAGACAAGGGGATAACCACCAAGGTTAATAATGGAATACAAATAATTAAACTGATGCGCCAATGCAGCTCTGCTTTCGCTTTTGGATCTGGGTTATTAAACAACTGAATGGTTGGAATCGCTTCAAAGTCTCGACCTTTAGGTTTCACTTCTCGCTGACCAATGAGTGCATCGTACTCATCAAAATTGGTCTTCATGTAATCCAGCTGAGTCGGAATCCCTTCATAGCGGGTACCGTTATACAGAGTTAAAATCTGACGACCATCAGATAACTCTTTTGCTTCTCCAGAATCTGCAAACGCCACACTTGGACGAATAGAACCTTCACCCACAGTTTGTGCGACAAATACATTGGTTAATTTTTTGTCTTTTAAATCGTCAATAAAGACCACAGCGGTGCCGTCTGGCGTGCTTTGGAATTGACCTTTTTGCAATAACTCTACGCTAGTTTCTGCGGCCAACTTATCCATTATCTGTGCTTCTTTATCTTGAGACCAAGGCGCAAAGTACAATGAGTTGAATGCAGCAATACCAGAAGTGATCAGTGCAAGGTACAACGCAGCCTGAATCAGAAATTTATTTCCGATCCCAGTTGCATTCATTACTGTAATCTCACTTTCAGCATATAAACGTCCGAAAGTAAGTAAAATACCTATATATAGACTCAGTGGTAGCATCAACAGGCCCATGGCGGGCATGTTTAGACCAACTACAGTCATAATAAGTCTGGCGGGAATATCGCCATTTGAGGCATCGGCCAACACACTGATAAACCTTTGGCTTAGAAAGATTAAAAACAGTACGAAAAAGATGGCCAGCTGACTCTTGATTGTCTCGCGGATCAAATATCTAACAATAATCACGCTAAAGTCCCTATAAGCTTGGATGCAAAACTTGTATTTTTACAGGAATCGCTATAATTTCTGAATGAACCTTTTATTTTTCAAATTTACTGACTAATCGATAATCAATTAACTTGCTTATACTCATTGAGTAAACATAGCTCTTGACCAAGATTCAACAAGTTAAGCAGGCATTATCTAACATTTATTGTGGTTTGTCTTCACGATGTAGGAGTAGGCATGGAGTTCAGCGTAAAAAGTGGTAGCCCAGAGAAGCAACGCAGTGCTTGTATTGTTGTTGGGGTGTTCGAGCCACGTCGTCTTTCACCAGTTGCAGAGCAACTAGATAAAATCAGTGACGGATACCTAAGCTCCCTACTGCGCAGAGGCGATTTAGAGGGTAAACCAGGGCAGATGTTGTTGTTACATCAAGTACCTGGTGTGCTTTCTGAGCGCGTTTTGCTGGTAGGTTGTGGCAAAGAGCGAGAGCTTGGTGAACGTCAATACAAAGAAATCATTCAAAAGACCATTAGCACGTTAAACGAAACGGGCTCTATGGAAGCGGTCTGTTTCCTAACAGAACTGCATGTAAAAGGTCGCGATACTTATTGGAAAGTGCGTCAAGCTGTAGAAGCGACGAACGACGGTCTGTACACTTTCGACCAATTTAAGAGCAATAAGCCAGAAACACGTCGCCCATTACGCAAGTTAGTGTTCAACGTACCAACGCGTCGTGAACTGAACATTGGCGAACAAGCGATCAATCATGGTTTAGCGGTTGCATCAGGTGTTTCAGCGTCAAAAGACCTAGGCAACATGCCACCGAATGTGGCAAATCCAGCATACCTTGCTTCTCAAGCGCGCCGTTTAGCTGATGACTATGAGAAAGTCACCACTAAAATTATCGGTGAGCAAGAGATGGAAAAACTGGGTATGACTTCATACCTTGCTGTAGGTCGTGGTTCACACAACGAATCCATGATGTCTGTGATTGAATATAAAGGCAATCCAGACGCAAGCGCTAAACCTATTGTGCTTGTTGGTAAAGGCTTAACCTTTGATTCAGGGGGTATTTCACTAAAACCAGGCGATGGCATGGATGAAATGAAATACGACATGTGTGGCGCGGCCAGTGTGTTCGGCACTATGAAAGCCTTGGCACAATTGAATCTGCCAATCAATGTGGTGGCCATTCTTGCTGGCTGTGAAAACATGCCAGGCAGCAATGCTTATCGCCCAGGTGACATTCTAACGACGATGTCAGGACAAACAGTAGAAGTATTAAATACCGATGCTGAAGGTCGCCTAGTTTTGTGTGATGCACTGACTTACGTTGAGCGTTTTGAACCTGATTGTGTAGTTGATGTAGCAACACTAACTGGCGCGTGTGTGATTGCACTTGGTCACCATATCAGTGGCGTTCTATCAAATCACAACCCGCTTTCTCATGAGCTAGTAAACGCTTCTGAGCAATCGGGAGATCGCGCTTGGCGCCTACCAATGGCCGATGAATACCAAGAACAAATCGCCAGCCCATTTGCTGATATGGCAAATATTGGCGGTCGCCCTGCAGGTACTATCACCGCAGGTTGTTTCCTGTCTCGCTTTACCAAAAAGTATAACTGGGCTCACCTAGATATCGCCGGTACAGCATGGAAATCAGGTCAAGCTAAAGGCTCAACAGGTCGCCCTGTTTCATTATTGGTTCAGTTCTTACTAAACCGTAGCGGACAAGAAGCGGTAGAGTCTTAATCGCCTACGGCAATTAACCTAACCTATATTACGCCTCCTTCGGGAGGCGCTTTTATTGAGAAAGAACATGTCTATCGCCACTTTTTATCTCATCGAACCTAACAGCGCCGTAGATTCTGAGCTAGGTTTTCAACAATACGTTTGCTACCTAATTAGACATTTTACTCGGCAAGGTGCGCGCATTTATCTCAACACCCAAGATAAGCCGCATGCCCAGCTATGGGATGATGTTTTGTTTCAACTCGATAATGCTGATTTTATCGCACATAATCTTAGTGGTGAAGGGCCCGTTAACGGCACCCAAGTTGAAATAGGGAGCGGCACAACAGGGCTACATAGAACACGTAATATCGTCATTAATCTGGCGGAAGATGATACAAACTTTGCGGGAATAGTCTCTCAAGTGGTAGACTTCGTCCCTTGTGATGAAAAAGCGAAGCATGTTGCCCGAGAAAGATATAAAATCTATCGTCACGCTGGGTATCAAATGCAAACCGTATCCATCGCTGAACTGAACAAACAGAACTAAACAAATAACCCAAACTTCATAGCTAAAGCATTTATTAATCTATCGTTAATAAACCCTTAATTTATGCAGTTTGCCATCAACCAATTATCCATGTAAGAGTATTATGGAAAAGACATATAACCCACAATCTATCGAACAAGATCTGTATCAGACTTGGGAAGAAAAAGGCTACTTTAAGCCACACGGTGACACCACGAAAGAATCATATTCCATCATGATCCCGCCGCCGAATGTCACAGGTAGCTTACACATGGGACATGCATTCCAAGATACCATCATGGATACGCTGATCCGTGCTGAACGTATGAAGGGCAAAAACACCCTTTGGCAAGTGGGTACCGACCACGCCGGTATCGCAACCCAAATGGTTGTTGAACGCAAGATTGCCGCAGAAGAAAACAAAACTAAGCACGATTACGGCCGTGAAGCTTTCATTGATAAAATCTGGGAGTGGAAAGGCGAATCAGGCGGTACTATCACTAAACAACTTCGTCGTCTTGGCGCATCTGTGGATTGGGATCGTGAACGCTTTACTATGGATGACGGCCTATCGGCTGCCACTCAAGAAGTGTTTGTACGTTTGTACGAAGAAGACCTTATTTACCGTGGCAAACGCCTAGTAAACTGGGATCCAAAACTGCACACTGCGATTTCTGATCTAGAAGTAGAAAACAAAGATAAAAAAGGCCACATGTGGCACTTCCGCTACCCTCTTGCTGATGGCGTAAAAACCGCTGATGGTAAAGATTACATCGTAGTGGCAACCACTCGTCCAGAAACCATGCTTGGTGATACTGGCGTAGCGGTAAACCCAGAAGATCCTCGTTACAAAGATCTTATCGGTAAAAACATCCTATTGCCTTTAGTTAACCGCTTGATCCCTATCGTAGGTGATGAACACGCGGATATGGAAAAAGGCACAGGTTGTGTGAAGATCACTCCAGCGCATGACTTTAACGATTACGAAGTTGGTAAACGTCATAGCCTACCAATGATCAACATTCTAACCTTCAACGCGGATATCCGTAATGCCGCAGAAGTGTTCACGACTAACGGTGAAGAAAGCGATGTATACGCCACTGACCTACCTGAGAAATACCACGGTATGGAACGCTTTGCAGCTCGTAAAGCTATCGTTGCTGAATTTGAAGAACTTGGTCTTCTAGACGAAATTAAAGATCACGACCTAACTGTACCTTATGGTGACCGTGGCGGCGTGGTCATCGAACCTATGCTGACTGACCAATGGTATGTGCGCACAGCACCTCTAGCGGAGCCTGCAGTAAAAGCGGTTGAAGACGGCGAAATTCAATTTGTACCTAAGCAGTACGAAAACATGTACTTTGCTTGGATGCGTGACGTTCAAGACTGGTGTATCTCTCGTCAACTTTGGTGGGGCCATCGCATCCCAGCATGGTATGACAACGACGGCAAAGTGTATGTTGGCCGCAGTGAAGAAGAAGTGCGTGAGAAACATAACCTTGCTCCAGTAGTTGTTCTTAACCAAGACAACGATGTATTGGATACTTGGTTCTCTTCTGCATTATGGACATTTGGTACACAAGGCTGGCCTGAAGACACTGAAGCACTGAAAACATTCCACCCATCAGAAGTTCTAGTATCTGGTTTTGATATTATCTTCTTCTGGGTTGCTCGTATGATCATGATGACCATGCACTTCGTGAAAGACGAAGACGGCAAATCACAAGTACCATTTAAAACGGTTTACATGACGGGTCTAATCCGTGATGAAAACGGCGATAAAATGTCTAAGTCAAAAGGTAACGTACTTGATCCTATCGATATGATCGATGGTATTGATCTTGAGTCATTAGTGACTAAACGTACTGGCAACATGATGCAACCGCAACTGGCGAAGAAAATCGAGAAGAACACTCGTAAAACCTTCGAAGATGGTATCGAACCATACGGTACGGACGCATTACGCTTTACTCTAGCGGCAATGGCATCGACTGGTCGTGACATCAACTGGGATATGAAACGCCTAGAAGGTTACCGCAACTTCTGTAACAAGCTATGGAACGCCAGCCGTTACGTACTAATGAATACAGAAGATCAAGATTGCGGTTTTGCCGCTGATGCTGAGCTAGAATATTCACTCGCTGACAAATGGATTGAATCTCAGTTTGAATTAGCCGCTAAAGAGTTTAACGCTCACCTAGACACTTACCGTCTAGATATGGCGGCTAATACTCTGTATGAATTCATCTGGAACCAATTCTGTGACTGGTACTTAGAACTGACTAAACCGGTTCTTTGGAAAGGCACTGAAGCACAACAGCGCGCGACTCGTCGCACTCTAATCACGGTTCTTGAAAAGACACTACGTCTTGCTCACCCTGTGCTTCCATACATCACAGAAACCATCTGGCAGAGCGTGAAACCTCTAGTAGAAGGCGTTGATGGCGAAACCATCATGACTCAGCCTCTACCTCAATACGATGCAGCAAACTTTAACCAACAAGCTCTCGATGATATCGAGTGGGTTAAAGTGTTCATCACTAGCATTCGTAATCTACGTGCAGAATATGACATCGCCCCTAGCAAGCCATTAGATGTCATGATCAAATCGGCAGACGATAACGATGCGGCTCGCCTAGAAGCGAACAAAGCCGTGCTAATGTCTCTCGCGAAGCTTGAGAACATTACCTTGCTAGAAGACGGCGCTGAGACTCCAGCTTGTGCAACATCGCTTGTTGGCAAGTCTGAGCTAATGATCCCAATGGCAGGCCTGATTGATAAAGACGCTGAGCTAAACCGTTTAGCTGGCGAAATCAAGAAAACTGAAGGCGAGATCAAGCGTATCGAAGGCAAGCTAAACAACCAAGGTTTTGTGGCGAAAGCACCAGAAGCCGTGGTTGCTAAAGAGCGTGAAAAGCTAGATGGATACAAAGAAACATTAGCTAAACTTGCAGAGCAAAAAGCAACAATTGCCGCTCTATAATTAGCCGTAAACACTTAGAAGGGTTGACGAAAGTCAGCCCTTTTTTTGTATTTGCTAACCCGATCACAACTCATCAATCACAATATAAACCATTGAAATTAAAGCCAAATAAAGCACACCCCTCACTCAGTTCACCTCTATAGACAATACCTATCAAAGCAATAGTAAAAAAGATATTGACCAAATGAGAATAATTATCAATACTATTTACATCAAAACAAATTACTTACAACAAACTTTGGTATCTGTCATGAAAAAAACAATGAGCTTTGCAACCCTACACTTCTCAATCGCTTTTACTGTGGCATACATTATTACCGGTGATGTAATTATCGGTAGCTTGATAGCGATGATTGAACCTAGCGTAAATACTGTGGCATTTTACTTCCACGAAAAAGTATGGAATTCGGTTCCATTCTTGAAAGCAAAACAAGCATTTTCTCGCATCAAAACAGTCAGTTTTGCGGTTGTACACTTTAGCGTTGCGTTTACGGTTGTGTACCTAATTTCTGGTGATGCACTTGCCGGTGGCTTGCTAGCACTAATCGAACCATCAATTAATACCTGTGCTTACTACTTCCATGAGCGTGTATGGACAAAGTACTTTGCCAAGCAACCTACCGCTACCTTAAGCCATGCTTAACTAAATCATGCTTAAACACTAAATTAAGCCAGACACAAAAAAATAAAGCTCGCAATTGCGAGCTTTATTTTATGAAGCAGTATTCAAACAAAGAACAGAACGATTATTCTTCCTCGTCGTCTTCGTCATCAAACGGTAGAGCGTCTTCACCTTCGTAGTAAGTGCCCCAACCGTCATAAATAATGTCGTATTTTTCAGCGAGATTGATCAACTTTTCAGCCTGCATATCAATCAACTCAGGATCTAAAGTACAAGTCATTGTTGCATCACAGCACAATAGCTTGTTGCCTTCTTCATCTTCTTCTGACTCTTCCGCTTCTAAAACCTCAAAACCCATTTTGAAAGCTTCCACAACCGCTTTTTCTAAAGCTTCAAAATTCTCAGCAAAAAGGTGATGTTCAATTTCATACAAAGCATCAGGTTCACTACCGTCTTCAAGCAGAGCGGCGATAATGTCACGCGTCTCTTCTTTCTGAAATTCGATAAGTTCTTCGACTGATAGATACTCTTCCACTTGTGACATGGGTGCGCTCCCGAACAGGTAAAAATAAAGGATTTATATACGGACGAAATATGGCACGGTTCGACGCGAAATACCATATCTAGGCTCAATCTAAGGATAGATTTCTTAATTCAGAGGCTTAGATAATACGTACTACTTGCAAGTAGCCCTTATCTTGGGCGTAAATAGAAAATCAGAGTGCCAATAGGTGCATAACAAGTGAGTGGTGTGTCATCGCTAAAGTGAAACGCCAATTCCATGCAGAGCTAATCATCCAAAAAGCGCGTCATGACAATATCTCTTTTATGGATAATGATATATTAATCAAGCATGACCGATAAAAACGAGTGCATTAATCACCTAATCAAAAGAGACTTAACTCAATAAAAGTGAATTGATATTTGATTTTATAGCATTTCTATGCAATAAAATCAGAATAGAATCAAATGAGAGAATCCTTATGGCTTATAATCTAAAAAATCGAAATTTCCTAAAACTTTTGGACTTTAGTCAAAAGGAAATTCAGTTCTTGCTCGACCTTGCCGCCGAACTAAAAAAAGCAAAATATGCTGGCACAGAGCAAAAGCGTTTACTGGGAAAAAACATTGCGCTGATCTTTGAAAAATCATCAACACGAACACGTTGTGCATTTGAAGTAGCGGCTTTTGACCAAGGCGCACAAGTATCATACTTAGGTCCATCAGGCTCTCAAATTGGTAATAAAGAGTCCATGAAAGACACAGCCAGAGTGCTAGGACGTATGTACGATGGCATCGAGTATCGCGGCTTTGGTCAGTCGATTGTCGAAGAGCTAGGCGAGCATGCTGGTGTCCCGGTTTGGAATGGTCTAACCGATGAATTCCACCCTACTCAAATACTGGCTGACTTCCTGACCATGCAAGAGCATGCACGAGGCAAGCAATTGCATCAAATCAGCTTTGCCTACCTTGGCGATGCTCGCAACAACATGGGTAACTCCCTGCTGGTTGGCGCGGCTAAAATGGGCATGGATATTCGATTGGTCGCCCCTAAAGCATACTGGCCAGAAGAAGAGTTGGTCGCGCAATGTCAGCAAATTGCACACGCAACAGGTGCTAGCATCACTCTTACCGAAGATGTTGCGATTGGCGTTAAAGGTTGTGACTTCTTATACACCGATGTTTGGGTTTCTATGGGAGAGCCTGCAGAAGCATGGGAAGAGCGCATTGCTATCATGAAGCCTTATCAAGTGAATATGGCAACCATCAAAGCCACCGACAATCCACAGGTGAAATTCATGCACTGCCTACCGGCTTTTCATGATGATCAAACCACAGTGGGCAAAGAGATCGCTGAAAAATTTGGTATGCAAGGCCTAGAAGTGACTGACGAAGTTTTTGAGTCAGAATACTCGATTGTTTTTGATGAAGCTGAAAACCGCATGCACACCATTAAGGCAGTGATGGTCGCGACCTTAGGTCACTAATTCTGCTCCTGAGACTTGCGATAACATCACTAGTGAGTATAATCCCACACGATAAATAGGAGGGTTGTATGCTGCACCGTGGCAATCGAAACATGACAACAAAACACAGCCAATGCCGTGTTCAACTCCTATTTAATTAGAATTCTATAGCCTCCCTTTTTTAGGGGGGCTTTTTTGTATGTACGACCAGGGGAAGAAACCATGCAAAACACGCTTTTCAAAAAGCACATCATCTCCATTCCTGAGCTAAACCGTGAAGAGCTTGAACTGATTGTTCAAACGGCAGGAAGATTAAAATCAGACCCTATGCCGACACTGCTACAAAATAAGGTGATTGCGAGTTGCTTTTTTGAGCCATCAACCCGAACACGTCTCTCTTTTGAAACCGCAATTCAACGCATTGGCGGTAGTGTGATTGGTTTTGATAATGCAGGTAATACATCCCTAGCGAAAAAAGGGGAAACATTGGCCGACTCAGTACAGGTTATCTCAACCTATATTGATGCCTTTGTTATGCGCCATCCACAAGAAGGCGCTGCGCGACTTGCATCAGAGTTTTCTAATGGTGTGCCAGTTATTAACGCTGGTGACGGTTCAAACCAACACCCAACACAAACCTTGCTTGATCTGTTCTCTATTTACGAAACTCAAGGGCGTTTAGATAACATCAACATCGCATTTGTGGGTGACCTTAAATACGGTCGTACCGTGCACTCACTAACGCAAGCATTGGCTAAATTTAACAATGTACGCTTCTATTTCATCGCCCCTGAAGCACTTGCTATGCCAGATTATATCTGCGAAGAGTTAGATGACGCAGGTATCCAATACAGCTTACATACTGATATGGAAAGCGTGATTCCTGAGTTGGATATTTTGTACATGACTCGCGTGCAAAAAGAGCGTTTCGATGATTCAGAATATGCACACATTAAATCAGCGTACATCCTAACTGCTTCACTGCTTACCAATGCTCGTGAAAATCTAAAAGTGCTGCACCCATTGCCGCGTGTTGATGAAATCACGGTAGACGTTGATAAAACGCCACATGCCTACTATTTTTCTCAAGCAGAAAATGGCGTCTACGCTCGTGAAGCCTTATTGGCTCTTGTCCTAAACCAAACCCTGTAATAGAGGAGATTTAACCATGACTAAACCCACTCAATTACAAGTTGAAGCGATCAAAGACGGCACTGTAATCGACCATATTCCTGCGCACGTTGGCACTAAAGTGTTAAAACTGTTCGCCATGCACAAGTCGAATGAACGTGTCACTATCGGTCTTAACCTGCCTTCATCAGCGTTGGGCGCAAAAGACATTCTAAAAATTGAAAATGTGTTCATTAACGAAGAGCAAGCCAGCAAGTTAGCCCTGTATGCCCCTTGTGCGACCGTGAACCGAATTGAAGATTACCGCGTAGTGAAGAAGCTAGAGCTTGAACTACCAAAGGCGGTTAAAGGTGTATTTGCGTGTCCAAACAGCAACTGCATTACCCACGGTGAACCGGTAGAAAGTCACTTTAGCGTCATCGAAAAGAAGGACCGTATTCGCTTAAAATGTAAATACTGTGAAAAAGTGTATTCACGTGAAGTGGTCACTGAGTTATAAATAGACTTTATACAATTAAAATTAAGATGGAATTGGAATAACAATGACTAAAGTTCTTCATACTGAAAATGCGCCTGCGGCAATCGGCCCATACGTACAAGGTGTTGATCTAGGCGGCATGGTAATGACTTCTGGACAGATCCCTGTCAACCCAGAAACAGGCGAAGTGCCATCTGACATTGCTGAGCAAGCGAAGCAATCTCTAGCCAACGTAAAAGCGGTTGTAGAATCTTCAGGCTTGAGCGTTACTGATATCGTTAAAATGACGGTATTCGTAAAAGATCTTAACGATTTTGCGACGGTTAACGAAGCGTACGGTAAATTCTTTGATGAGCACAACGTAGCAAACTACCCTGCTCGTTCATGTGTTGAAGTTGCGCGTCTTCCAAAAGATGTTGGCATTGAAATCGAAGCTATTGCGGTTCGTAAATAGTCTCTAAGCTAATCGTTTAGAACAAGTTGCTTAAAGAAAAGCTGTTTAAATAAAGAAGGGAGCCAACTAGGCTCCCTTTTGTTATCCATTCTCGCCAATGTAAAACAAGGCAAGTTACTCAGGCGAAAGAATTACTCTTTACCGCCTTTAATCGCTTCGATAATTTCTGTTGTTGAGCAACCATTTTCAAAGTTAAGTACTTCGACTCGGCCACCAGCGGCGATAGCTTCTTCTCCGCCTGCAATTTCTTCCGGCTTGTAATCACCACCTTTAACCAGCAAATCAGGCAATACTTCAGAGATTAATCTTTGTGGAGTATCTTCAGAGAATGGAACCACCCAATCTACCGCGCCTAAGCCCGCTAAAACCGCCATACGACGATCCGTTGGGTTAACTGGTCTTGCAGGGCCTTTTAAACGTTTAACTGAGTCATCGGTATTTACCGCGACAATTAAACGGTCGCCAAGACCTGCCGCATGGTTAAGATAAGACACATGCCCTGCATGTAAAATATCAAAACAGCCGTTGGTCATTACTACGCGCTCACCTTTCGCTTGTAGCTTTTTCACAGCCGCAATCAGTGCTTGCTCTCCAATCACACCAAAATCAGTATCTTGTGAACCGTGCATTGCTTCGGCAAGCTCAATGGTCGATAGCGTTGAAGTGCCTAGTTTACCGACAACAACGCCAGCGGCTGCATTGGCAAGAGCACATGCTTCGTCTAACGGTTTACCCGCCGCAACAGAAGCCGCCAATACCGAAATTACCGTATCACCGGCACCGGTCACGTCATACACTTCTTGCGCTTGAGTTGGCAAATGGAACGGGTCTAATCCGCGACGCAGTAGCGTCATGCCATTTTCACTACGTGTGACCAGCAGAGCTTCAAGATCGAACTTTTCAATCAGTTCCAAGCCTTTTTCAGCCAGTTGTTGGTCATCTTTAATCGGACCAACCACACACTCAAACTCAGACATATTTGGCGTTAATAGTGTTGCGCCGCGGTAGCGTTCAAAATCAGCGCCTTTAGGGTCAACAAACACCGGCACACCGGCTTTTCTGGCTTTTTCGATCATGGCTTTAGAGTGCTCTAACGCCCCTTTGGCATAATCAGACAAGATAATAGCTTTGCTGTTTTGCAAAGAGTTATCGAGACGTGAAAGCACTTTTTCAGAATCGATATTCTCAAATTTATCTTCAAAATCTAGACGGATAAGTTGCTGACCTCGGCTCATCACACGTAACTTGGTGATGGTTGGATAGTCAGGTAGAGAAATAAAATCACACTGTACGTTCAATGCACTTAACTTTTCAGTCAGCATACGTGCAGGTTCATCTTCCCCAGTTAAACCGATCAAATGCGAAGCGCCCCCTAGAGCGGCAATATTCATTGCAACGTTGGCTGCGCCCCCTGGACGCTCTTCGTTATTTTCAACCTTAACGACCGGCACTGGTGCTTCAGGGGAGATTCGACCTGTAGGACCGTACCAATAACGGTCTAGCATCACATCACCGACAATAAGGACATCTGCCTCGCTATAATCAGGCAAGATTGGTTTCATAACGACTCCACATAATAATTTTTGCTTTAATTTTCACTGTCAATTCTAGCATAGCTAAAGATATATCAAAGTAATGCTAAGCGTTTGAGCAATTTAACATTGTTCGTTGCTCACTTGCCCATCTTTCATCCACTCACACCACATCTCACTGACAAATTTACGTTGTTCCATAAACTTATCTTGCGCCACATTGGCGTCTAAATTGAGTAAGTTTCGTCTATGGATTTCATTTCGCATCGTGGTGTACGCCTCGGCTAATGCTTTAGCTTGCTCGGCTGAAAGTAAATCCACTTCCACAAGGCTGTCGAGAATACGGACATTATCAGACCATTTTGTCAGGCTAGTGTATTGATGCGCATAGTTAAGCACCCAATATTGGGTCAAAAACTCAATGTCAGTGATGCCGCCAGGATCTTGCTTGAGCATAAATCGATCTTTCTTTTTACCGCCTAAGTGATCGCGCATTTTCTCACGCATTTTTACCACTTCACTGCACAGCGGTTGCGGTTCACGAGCGAGACACAACACTTTGTTTCTCACCTTGGCAAAAGCATCCACCAGCAGAGCATCTCCGTATATAGGACGAGCACGTACTAGCGCTTGATGCTCCCAAGTCCATGCTTCTGTCAGTTGGTATTCTTCATAAGAATCAATCGGGCTCACCATTAACCCTGAGGCGCCAGAAGGTCTTAGGCGCGTATCAATTTCGTAAAGGATGCCTGAGGCGGTGCGAGTAGAGAATAAATGGGTAATTCTCTGCGCCAAACGCAGATAAAACTGTCGACCATCAATGGATTTCTCACCATCGGTATACGCCGATATAGGACAATCGTGCACAAACACTATGTCTAGATCTGAGTTGTAGCCTAACTCCCAACCACCCACTTTGCCGTAACCCAATACTGCAAAGCCACGACCTTCTCTGCCTTCTAAATGGTTTGGCTCGCCATATTTTGCCGCCATTTGACGCCATGCTTGGTTGATGACTTGCTCGACAATAGCTTCGGCTAAATAAGTTAAGTGGTCACTTACTTTCATTACAGGCAATACACCTGCGATATCAGCAGCAGCAATACGTAAGATGCAGGTTTGCTTAAACTGACGCAGAGCTTCCATTTGTTGCTCCATATCCTCTTCAGGGATACGAGCCAAATAATCTCGCAATTCAGATTTGTAACTGCTTAGCTCAACCGGTTTATATAACTGCTGCGGATCAAGCAGCTCATCGAGCAAGATAGGATAACGCCCTAATAGCTCTGTGATCATAGGGCTGGCTGTACACAATCTCACCAGTTGCTCTAATGCGGCTGGGTGCTCATCGAGCAATTCGAGATAGGTGGTTCGAGTGACAATTTTCGCCAGTACCGTCAGCACTCGCTCTAAGCCAAACTCACCTTCTGGATGCGATAATACGGTATGCAGTAACTTAGGCATTAAGTGCGTAATTACCTCTCGCCCTCTTGGCCCTAACGTTTTCTTGCCTAGCTCAGACTTAAAGTGACACAAACTGCTAGAAAGTTCAGAAAGCTCTTTCTCTTTTACGTCAACAGACAGCTCCTGCAAAATCGTCTGTACTTGCTCTGGCTCTTTGGCCAAACTCCACAATTCCATATAGGCAGCATCTATGCTTTGACCCTGCTCTTCTTCATCACCAATTAATTCTTCAAAGACATGGTGCACATTTGCCATATGCTGACTTAATTCAGTTTGTAGATCTGAAAACTGATTAAAGCCCATCACCACAGCCAGTTTGTGCTGATTATCCGCATCTTCTGGCAAAGTTTGAGTTTGTTTATCTTCCATTGCTTGCAATAGATTCTCAAGGCGACGTAAGAAGCAATAAGCGCTCATCATGCCGTCAACATCGCTAGGCTCTAATAGCTGTTGCTGTTTGATGGCTTGCAAGGTTTCAAGTAAACCTCGACCTCGCAAGCTTGGCTCACGCCCGCCACGAATCAATTGGAAAACTTGTGCGATAAACTCAATCTCACGGATACCGCCAGGGCCTAACTTAATATTATTGGTCAGCCCTCGACGACGCACTTCACTGCGAATCATGGCTTTCATACGGCGCAATGATTGAATGGCACTAAAGTCGATATAACGACGGAACACAAATGGACGCAACATCTGGCGAAGCTCTTGGTATTGAGGGTACATCTCTCGCCCCATCACCCGAGCTTTGACCATCGCATAACGTTCCCAATCACGCCCTTGCTCTTGGTAATAATCTTCCAGTGCGGCAAAGCTCATCACCAGCGGGCCACTTTCGCCAAACGGACGTAAACGCATGTCGACTCGATAGCAAAAACCATCTAGCGTATTTTGATCCAAGGATTTAATTAAACGCTGACCCAAGCGGGTAAAAAATTGCGCGTTGGCAATCGGACGTCTTGCACCCACAGTTTCGCCGTTTTCAGGATAGGTAAAGATAAGGTCAATATCGGAAGAGAAATTTAATTCGCCCCCACCCAGTTTACCCATACCAATCACGAGCATGGGCTGATCGGCGCCATCGGAACCTTTCGGTGTGCCCCACAATTTAGTGCAGTCGGCATAATGCCATGCATAGCTTTCAAAGATCATCGCTTCAGCAAGCATAGAAACGTGCGCAAGGCTTTGCTCTACTGACCAACTCGCCACAATGTCTCGCCATGCAATAGTGATGATTTCATGGTTACGAAAGTCTCTTAGTACTTTCATAACCTTATTTTCATCTTGGCAAGTCGCTAATAACGCATGCAAGTCTGTTCGATAGTTGCAGCAACGCTGCTCGCTTTGCAACATATCTGGAAGCTTCAATAACAAGGCTTCATCACAAAGCAGTCGATTAAAAATAAACGAGCTGAAATTGACCACTCGATTTAACTCATCGAGATGTTGCTGTGACCATTGCTCTGTAATAAAAGGAAACTTACTAATAAGTTGCTCAGTTCTAGCGACTGTGGCTTGTTCTGAATTAAGATGCATAAAAGTCCATTCTTGCGTTCAGGGTATTAGGGGCATGTATAGAGCATAAAAAAGCGCTAACCCAAGGGCAAGCGCTCAATCTCTGAAATAAGACGTGCAATGATAGATACTCTATCTATTAGCCTTTCCAATAGGGTCTTGCTTCCATACACATAGCTCTGGTTTGTTCCATGGCATATAAAATAGAAGCTTGCTGGCGCTCTAACCAACGTTGCAGTTGATCTTGCTCTTCTCCTTGCAATTGATCAACCAATTGCGACACAGGATCAAGCATCAGCAGATCGTCGATCCCTTGCGCTAAATCCGCCCACGGCAAACGAAACGCTTGGCGAGACTCTTGATCAAACAACGCAGCAAAACAGATCCCAGAAAATAGACACCGTTTTAGGTGATAATGCTCTTCTACATAGTCTTTCGATGTCAGGGTTTGCTCAATAGGGAATGCACTGACCATTTCCGCCCACGTGCGATCCAGTTGATCTTGGGCAAACGACACCAAGTTTCCAGACATTTTCTTGCTCGCTTTAGCGTCTAAGAAAGGTTGCCATCCTTTCGTCAGTACCCAACGACTGAGATCGAGAATAACACCGGTATATCGAGCAGACTCTAGCAGTTGTAACACTTCTTCTTCTGTGGATAATTCAGCACGTACTCTTTTTAGCTGTTTCACTAGCGTCTTTTGCGTATCAAGCTTACGCAGTGCATGACCTTTGTCTTCGGTAAGGTCATCTAGGTAGTCGGCCGCTTGCACCCAAATCAGCTCTTGCTCTAGCCATTTTAACTCTTGTCGTAAAATAGCACTGGCACGGCGAGGAACAATTCCACCAAATACCGCTAAAGTTTGTCTCACAAAGCTCAACGAATAGCAGATCTCATTTAAGCAGTCCATTGAAGGCGCTTCAACATAGGCTTGCTCATGATAAAGCCAATGCGACAACGCATGCTCTAATGACTTAATAAAGCACTCTTCTACGCTATCTTGCAGCGCGACATCCACTAAGCCTAAGTGTTTAGCTTTACTACCGGTAAAGCCTTGCGCAAGTCGGTAGCCTCTGGCCGCCTTACTTAAATTGCCAAGACGCATGCCTCCGTCTTCGCATAATTGCCTTGCTAAGGTAAATAAAGCATCTGTTTGACCAGACTTTAATTCCAACTCAACTTCGCAAATAGCAGAGCGCTTTTCTCCAGCAAGCACTTCGCCCTGATCAAAAGCCACTTCTACTTGGCTGCCATCAGGCATACCCACCAGCCAAAGCTCACGAGTAAAGTTGGTGGCAAACAAAGGTTGTAGCTGTGATGCTAACTCTTCGACAGTGCGCCCTTCCGGCCAAATGGTCTCTGGGTGCAAATGAAGGTCAGGATCATTACTGGTATGCTCCGCATTATATTCTGGGCGTTGGTGTAAACCGGCCACAACTCGGCCAGAGGTTTTTACCGTTTGCACATAAACATCATCAAAGCGACGAATGCGCATGCCTATATCATGCTCTCGTAGCCAGTTGTCTGGGGTATCAAAATAGATGTTTCCCAGCTCACGACTGTTGTGTTGAAGAATTTTGTTGTGTGGGATTTTCTCTTTTAAAACTTCAGAGAATTGTGGCGAAACAAAAAATTTCAGCTCTATTTCAGTTTCCATAAATCACTCATAATCGACTGTCGTTAGCAGATTAAATCGAATTTTGTTTGTCAGCAAGTAGCATTCAGCTGATCTAAATCACAAAAAAAATGCCTTTTGTGCAATTTTAAATCACATAACCCCTTTTAATACTAAAAAAACCTATTATAGTTACACCCCAGCATGACAATCACATGACAATACAAATATGCCAGTAAATACCATCATTGGTTTATTCGCAAAATCGCCAATAAAACCGTTGCAGCAACACGGAGCAAAGGTCCAAGAGTGTGCATCACTTTTGCCTGACTTTTTTGCTGCGTCAAATGCTAACAACTGGGAAAAGGCGGCAGAATACCGTCAACAAATTTCTACGCTAGAAAAAGAAGCTGACACCCTCAAACGTCAGATTCGCTTGCATCTACCAACAGGCCTATTTATGGCTTTTGATAGAGGTGATCTGCTGGAATTATTAACTCAGCAAGATAAAGTAGCAAATATTGCTAAAGATATCTGTGGCCGCGTTCTAGGCCGAAATCTACTTATACCTGAAGCTTTGCACGAAGACTTCTTAGCGTACGTAAAACGTTGCTTAGACGCCGTCGGACAAATGTACAGGGTAATTAATGGGTTAGATGAATTGCTAGAAACAGGCTTCAAAGGACGTGAAGCAGAATTGGTTGAATCGATGATCGATGAACTCGATAGAATAGAAGATGATACTGATCAAATGCAGATTGAATTGCGTCGAAGCCTCAGAGAAATTGAAGATCAATATAATCCAATTGATGTGATGTTCTTGTATAAAATCCTCGAGTGGGTTGGAGGCATTGCGGACCAAGCACAGCGCGTTTGTGCTCGTCTAGAGTTGATGATAGCGCGTAGCTAATCATTCTCCACCTCATTTCAACTTATTAATATCAAAGGATATTTAATGGATATTCTAGCTAACTACGGCACTATACTTCTTATCTGTGCGGCCGTATTCGGTTTTATGATGGCTATCGGTATCGGTGCCAACGATGTGGCTAATGCTATGGGTACCTCTGTAGGTTCTAAAGCATTAACCGTAAAACAAGCGATTGTTATCGCGATGATTTTTGAATTTGCAGGGG
The DNA here is from genome assembly GCF_000496695.1 of Vibrio halioticoli NBRC 102217. Classification (GTDB taxonomy): domain Bacteria; phylum Pseudomonadota; class Gammaproteobacteria; order Enterobacterales; family Vibrionaceae; genus Vibrio; species Vibrio halioticoli. The sequence goes on along the minus strand of NZ_BAUJ01000027.1, from coordinate 19,811 downwards.
CTTACCTTGCAGGTGGTGAAGTTACAGACACTATTCGTAAAGGTGTTATTGATACAACTCTATTTGCTAATACACCGGATCTACTGGTATTCGGTATGATGTCAGCCCTACTGGCTGCGGGTACTTGGCTACTGGTTGCCTCTTATATGGGTTGGCCGGTATCAACTACTCACTCAATCATTGGTGCCATAATAGGTTTTGCCACTGTTTCTGTGGGTTCTGATGCTGTGGATTGGACCTCAGTACAAAATATTGTAGGCAGCTGGGTTATTACGCCGTTTATATCGGGGTTATTTGCTTATCTTATTTTTATCAGTGCGCAGAAGTTTATATTTAATACAGATAATCCCTTAGAAAATGCCAAACGTTATGTGCCGGGCTATATGTTCTTAACTACTATTGTGATTTCACTAGTAACAATTAAGAAAGGCCTTAAACACGTTGGCTTATACCTATCAACCACTGAAGCATGGATTTGGTCTATCTTATTGTCACTATTAGTGATGGTAATTGGTTATCTCTATATCCAAAAACGTTTCAAACTTGATAGCAAAAACCATGAGCACAGCTTTACAGGTGTTGAGCAAGTCTTTAGTACGCTAATGGTAATTACCGCATGTGCGATGGCATTTGCTCACGGTTCTAACGATGTTGCAAACGCCATTGGTCCACTATCGGCTATCGTTGCCACTATTAGTAATATGGGTCACATCGCTGAGAAAACTCAAATCGCTTGGTGGATTCTTCCTCTTGGTGGTGTCGGTATCGTGGTTGGTCTAGCGACTATGGGCCACAAAGTTATGTCGACTGTTGGTACTGGCATTACAGAATTAACCCCAAGCCGTGGCTTTGCAGCGCAGCTTGCAACCGCAAGTACCGTTGTTCTGGCTTCTGGTACAGGTTTACCTATTTCAACCACCCAAACACTTGTGGGTGCTGTTTTAGGGGTAGGTTTTGCTCGTGGTATTGCCGCACTAAATCTAGGTGTTGTTCGTAACATTGTTGTCTCTTGGGTGGTGACTCTTCCTGCGGGTGCACTGCTTGCGATTATCTTCTATGAGATCATGTTGGTGATTTTCACCTAAGTAAAATGTCAAATGTCTGTCATATTTTGACAATATGACGTTATAGAGGGGGGCTTTGGCCCCTCTTTTAGTTGCAGGCAACCTATAATCTACTTACTATTTAGGCAATGATGGAATGCGTTCCTCACCTGAATCTGATTTTTTGAAGGACATACAGTGAAAAAACTTTTTTTGATCGCTTTTGCTGCAGTGCTATCTGCACCAGCCGCATGGGCTCAAACGATCTACATCTCCGATAACCTATTTACTTATATGCACTCAGGTCCTAGTGCTCAGTACCGAATTATCGGTAGTGTTGATGCAGGAACAAAGGTCACTTTAGTCCAATCTAACAAAAAGAGTGGCTATACAGAGGTTGTTGACCAACGTGGCCGTAAAGGTTGGGTTGAATCTAAATACGTAACTAAAACTGAAGGTATGGTTACTCGCATGCCTCGCCTTGAAAAAGAACTGGTTCAAGTTAAAGCAAAACTTGCTAGCTTTAACGAGAAAGCCGACAAAGAACAAGAAGGCTTGGTTCGTTCTCTAGAGTCTCGCAATACACAAATTGCTGAAATGGAAGCTAACTATAAGAAAGTCAGTGATCAACTGCTTTCTGCCCAAACTGAAGTGCGTGAGCTAAGAGCTCGCATTGATACGCAAAAAGAAGACCTTCTATTGCGCTACTTCATGTACGGTGGTGGTGTTGCAGGTCTAGGCTTGATCTTTGGTCTACTGCTTCCGCATGTTATTCCTCGTCGTAAGAAGTCTCCAAACGGCTGGGCGTAATACTCGCGAAATAACGAAATCAAAAAAAGCTGCCAATGGCAGCTTTTTTTATGTCTTTTGTTTGTGTAGACGTTGAATAGCGCCCCTAGTAACGACTAACCGTGCCAATCATATAAGGCTGGAATTTGGATTTTCTCTCCGCCAAATTCAACCACAATAAAGCGCGGCGAAATCACAACCAATTTCGTCTGATCGTTAATCATATCGCCCTCTTGTAACTCTTTACCATTGATCTTCACCAAGCGATGTTTGGGATTACTGGCGTACATGTGGGTTTGTAAATTAAGCGCAGGTAATCGACCTTTATATCGGTCTACATTTTTATCTAGCTCATTAACCTTAATATGGTCCAAGCTATTTCGCTCACCTTGTTCATCTAATGATGATGGTGTATCCAAGGCATGAGTCACTCGCCCTGCCAGTTCAGGAGAGAGTTGAGATAAATCGAGCTTAGAAAGATTCCACTCATCGTCAGTTGCATCCTGACCCGTATTCTTTTGCGCCGTTGGCTGAACCTTCGGCACGGTATTAACCGGTGTTGAGGATGCAGTTTGAGATGCTGTTGTAGAGCTACTCGCTATCCTTGTTGTAGTAACAGCCTGAGTCTCATCAATGACTGGCGGAGGCAAAATCTTTGGCAAAGGCAGTAACGGTTTCGCCGGCGTTGCAGGCAAGTACACAATATCTAAGCTTGGAGCCATAGTTGGCATCTTAGCGATAGGCGCTTCTTCGGCAACCAACACACTATTAAGTGCAGGGCTTAGCATCGCTTCGATACTACGCGTGGTTGCTGAGCCAGCCAGTAAGCTGTGCGCTACTACACCCACACCTAAACCCACGGCAATCGCGACCATCAGCTTCACTTTGCCATTACCCGCTTGTGGTCTAGAGGATGGGTTAGCCTGTCCACTCGTTGGTATTGACGCCTGTTCAAATTGCTTTTGAGATTGCTCAAGTGCTTTTAATACCTCTGACATTACTGATTCTCCTCGCTATCAGCTTGCACACTTGATGTACTTGGTGCACTTAGCTGTGCTGTCGCACTCAGTAACTTAGGTGCGTTATCACTGGTGAGTCTATCGAGTTGACGCAATGTTTGGTTTCCAGCAATGCCATCGGCATCTAAGCCTTGCCAAGCCTGAAAGGTTGATACTCTCTTCTTCAATTCATCATTAAAAATGGATGTCTCCAAAGGCGTTGCATTCAACGCTTTCGCCAGCAACTTATCCAATATTTGTACCTGTTGGCCGCTACTATTTGCTTTCACTGTTTCCAGTATCTCGCTATACCAAAGATATCTAAACTGCCCTTTCCAATGTTGGTCGAGCCAAGTCACTGGTAACTGTACTCGCTCGCCTGCCAATAACAGAGTCACTCTATCGTTAGCTACACCTTGCAAAATAGCAAAATAAGGGTGCTGATCATCATACAGCGTAATCACCACAGGGCGATTCGACGCGACAATACTCGACAGCGATGCTTTGCTTTGGAAGCAATGGAAAGGTGGCGTAGTGCCATATTCACAGTCAGAATCCACAATTGAGGCATCAAAGCCCCACAGATGATACAACGCCTGCATAGCGCCCATTGGGGAGCGGCTTTGCCCTATCAATTGCGCAAAATGCTGCTGCTCTTGATTGGCTATGCTCTGCTTTTCCGCCATTTGCTGCTGTAATTGCTGAGTATGAGCTTGTTGCTCATTGAACTGGGTTTGCAGTTGTTGCCACTGATGCCAAGAAGTCAAACCGAGATAAGTCGCCCCAGCGATGGCCAGCGATAGCAATGCCGGTGATAGCCAATGATGAGAACGGCTTGAGTGAGTACTAACTTGTGCTTTATTTCCTGTCGGGGCTTGATAGGCCAATACATCATGACAGGCTTTTTTCGCGATATTTCGGTCAACGCTGTTTTGCTGACTCAACATGGCGTAATACAAGGCTTTGTCGCAAATAAGGTTGATTAAGCGCGGAATACCTTGTGACTGTGAAGCAATAAATTGCACCGCTCTGTCAGAAAAAATATCTTCACGACCACCCGCTACTCGCAAACGGAATCCAATATAATCGGCGATATCTTTTTCCACTAAGGGCAGTAGATGATAACGACCAGTGATGCGCTGTGCTAATTGGCGCAGTTCGATTGTTTGTAGCTTGTGTTGTAGCTCAGGTTGACCCACCAGCAACACTTTAAGTAACTTGCGACTGTCAGTTTCTAAATTAGTCAGCAGACGAAGCTGCTCTAGCACTTGCGCAGAAAGATGCTGAGCTTCATCAATTAAGAGTAAAGTTTGAATACCTTTTTTATGATTGTCTAAAAGGTAATGATAAATGGCTTGCGAGAGCTGTTTTAAGCTGGAGGGTTGCGTATAGGAAAGTGAAAACTCATCACAAATCGCTTCCAGTAATTCAACTTCAGAAAAAGTAGGATTCAGTATAAGCCCTGCGACCCAGTTCCCTTCTAAGTTAGCCAACATCGCTTTAGAAACCGTCGTCTTACCTGTGCCAACCTCACCGGTCAGCATGGCAAAACCACCCCCACTATTGAGGCCAATTTGTAAATGTGACAGAGCCTCACGATGGCGCGCACTTAAGAATAAATACTTAGAACTGGGAACAATTGAAAATGGTTCTTCTACAAAACCAAAAAAATCCTTATACATTTAGAACTTCTATACATACTTCTTTTCTCATTTGAGTCAAGCTACCATTGAATGAAAGAAAGTAAAGCAATCCTTTCATCGACTGATCGTAGTGTTAGGTAGTGCAAAGAATAGCGACATATAATTGCCATCACTTTCATCCACAATACAAAAAGGGAGACTTCATTGTGCAAACCTATCTAGTGGGTGGTGCAGTTAGAGATAAACTGCTTAATATAGAAAACTACGACCGAGACTGGGTTGTGGTGGGCGCAACGCCACAAACATTGTTGGATCTTGGCTATCAAGCCGTCGGCAAAGATTTCCCTGTTTTTCTGCATCCTAAAACACATGAAGAATACGCTCTGGCTCGCACCGAACGTAAATCAGGAAGCGGTTACACTGGGTTTGATTGTTACTTTGCGCAAGACGTCACTTTAGAAGAAGATCTAATACGCCGCGATCTCACTATCAATGCCATTGCACAAGATGAATCGGGCACCTTGTATGATCCTTATGGCGGTCAGCAAGATATCCAAAACAAGTGCCTGCGACATGTTTCGCGCGCTTTTGTTGAAGACCCTTTGCGTGTATTACGTGTGGCGCGTTTCGCCGCTAAATTGCATCACCTAGGCTTTAGCGTGGCGCAAGAAACCCTCAGCCTAATGCGAGAGATTGTCGATTCAGGTGAGCTACAAACCCTCACAGCTGAACGTGTTTGGCAAGAGTGGCACAAATCGTTATTAACCCAAGATCCGCAAGTGTTTATCGAAGTGCTACAAGAGTGTGGCGCACTCGCTGTCGTCATGCCCGAAATCAGCCGTTTGTTTGGCGTGCCACAAACCGAAAAATGGCATCCTGAGATAGACACTGGAATCCACACTTTAATGGTCGCTAAACGATCTGCGCAGTTAAGCAAAGTGCCCGAAATACGCTTTGCCGCGCAAATGCACGATCTCGGCAAAGGTGTCACCCCACAACCAGAGTGGCCAAGCCATAAAATGCATTGTCATACTGGCCTTAAAATTATCGAAACCCTCAGCAAGCGCCTGCGCGTACCCAACCAATACAAAGAGTTGGCACTGCATGTATGCAAGCAGCACTCCAACATTCATCGAGCGCAAGAGCTAAAAGCCTCGACCGTTTTGCGCGTGCTAGACAGCTTTGATGTATGGCGTAAGCCTAACGTACTAGAGCAAGTATTAATTACCTGCCAAGCCGACACTCAAGGGCGATTAGGGCATGAATCTACCCCCTACCCGCAACGAGATTACTTTGTCGCAACCTATCAAGCGGCATTAGCGGTGAATGTTCAACAAGTGATTAAAGATGGTTTTGCGGGCAAGGATATCAGAGAAGAGCTCAACAAACGCCGCACTGAGGCGATTGAACAAGTAAAACAAAGCTGGCATTGGCTGTAAAAAATCGGCATAAAAAAGGCCTCTAAGATTTACTCTTAGAGGCCTTTCATTTTGTGGTTATCGATTACTGAGTCAGCAAGAAAGCAAACAAGCCTGCACCCAATAGCAAGCGGTAGATGACAAATGGCGTCATTCCCATGCTAGAGATCAGCTTCAAGAAGTAATGGATACAAATATAGGCACTCACAAACGAGACTAAAATCCCCGTAGATAGCAAACCTAGATGCATAGGCTCTGGGCTAAGAGCCAACTTAGTGCCTAAGTAACCACCGGCTAAGGTGATGATTGGGATAGACATTAAAAACGAAAAACGCGCCGCCGCCTCACGAGTAAAGCCGAGATAAAGCGCCGCGGTAATAGTGGCCCCAGAGCGTGATGTGCCCGGAATCATTGCCATTGCTTGAGCAATACCAATAATTAACGTCTTCTTCCAAGTGGCTTGATACTCATCTTTAGTTAACGTTGATGTTTTATCTGCGTGCCACAGCAATAAACCAAAAATGATCGTCGTGCAGGCAATCACCCAAGCACTGCGTAGATACAACTCAATCAGATCGTTTAGGAACAACCCGGCTAAACCGGCTGGAATGGTCGCTAAAATAATCATCCACGCCAGTTTGGACTCTTTGTTGTGCTGCTGTTTAAACACGGAGCCAAAAAATGCACGTAAAAGAGTAACCACTTCATGTCTAAAATAAATCACAACTGCGAGCAAGGTGCCCACGTGTACCGCTACATCAAACGCCAAGCCTTGATCTTCCCAACCTAACACAGCCGAAGGTAAAATCAGGTGAGCAGAACTCGATATAGGTAAAAATTCAGTTAGGCCCTGAATTAAGGCCAATGCAAAAGCTTCTAAATAGCTCATTAATTATCATCACTTAAATGTAAAGAAGTGGCGGTAAGATTCGACATACCACCGATAGACAAAAATTCTTGCTGCCAAATTTGACCAATACAACGGCCGTCCCCGGGAACAATCAGTTCGGGACATAGCTCATACAAAGGTTGCAGCACAAAATTGAACTTAACAATATCCTTTCTTGGTATTTGTGGCGCTTGCGCACTTTGCACATCACCAAACAAAAGAATATCGATATCTAATGTACGATCTTGTTTCTTTTGGGCATTGAGTGGGCGACCATAAGCCAGCTCCAGCGCTCGCAAACGATGACAAAATTCAGGCAAAGCTAAATCCGTATCTAGGCCAACCACAAAATTATAAAACTCAGCGCCATCAAATCCCGTTGCCGGGCAACTGTAAATCGTTGAGACTTGCAGATTACTACCTAAACGTTGCAACTCGATGATCGCAGCGCGCGCGTGCTTATCTCGTTCAATGTTGGTCCCAATACCTAAATAGGTTTGGGTCACAACGAGCCTCGTTCAATGACAACGCCAACACTAGCAGCTTGTGGCACAGCGCCAGGCTTACGAAGCTTGATGCGAATCCAAGGAACGTTAAATTTATCCATAATTAGGCTGGCAATTTCTTCTGCTACTCGTTCAACGAGCAAAAATCGCCCACCCTCAATATGCGCAAGAACCGCTTGGCTGACAGAGAAATAATCTAATGCATCTTCAACATTATCACTGTGCCCAGCGGCTTGGTTATCGTGAGCCATTTCTATATCAAGCACTAGTTTTTGCTTGATCTCTTGCTCCCAGTCATACACCCCAATAGTGGTAATTACCTCGAGCTGTTCGATAAAAACTCGGTCTTGATTCATTATTTCGATCCTTTTCTTGCCTCTTTAAGTAGTAAATTCTTGCAAAACAAGTTCAAATACATAGATTGAGGTCGGATAAGCTAAAAGTATAAAAAAACGTAATATACTACATTGATTACCCAACTATAATCCCGATTCAATCGATATTAGCTACAAAGTGTAAAGGATATCTATGACAGCAACGGCTCTACTCATGATCATCTTGGCCTATTTATTAGGCTCAGTGTCGAGTGCCGTTCTCATTTGTCGAGTATTTCGCCTTCCCGATCCTAGAACCACAGGCTCAAAAAACCCTGGTGCCACCAATGTGATGCGCATAGGTGGAAAGCTACCTGCGGTATTAGTTCTGCTTTGCGACATGGCAAAAGGGACCATTCCTGTTTGGTCAGCCTACTACCTCGACCTTGACCCTGTGATGTTAGGTTTGATTGGTATTTCTGCCTGTATTGGCCACATTTATCCTATCTTCTTCCACTTTAAAGGTGGCAAAGGTGTGGCAACAGCGGTGGGTGCGATAGCCCCAATTGGTTTTGATTTAACCGGCTTATTGATGGGAACATGGCTAATTACCGCAGTGGTCTCGCGCTACTCTTCACTGGCGGCTCTAGTGACCGCTTTAGTAGCCCCGTTATACACTTGGATGATCAAACCGCAATACACCTTGCCTGTGGCAATGCTGTGCTGTCTCATTATCTGGCGACATCAAGACAATATTAAGCGCCTGTTTTCTGGAGAAGAGCCGAAGGTGGGCTCTAAAAAGCGGTAATGACACCGATCGCCTTTCCTTCTCCCTCATCAACTGACTCAAGTTCAATGCACAAAAAAGCCGACCTAGTTAGGTCGGCTACATATCAATGTTGTTTAACGATTGTAATCACTAGGCAATCGGCTCTAGTTGGTCGATAGGCCAGCGAGGCTGAGCTTTAACGCCTAAGCCTGATGTTTCGCCATTTTTTAAACGTTGCATACCCGCATAAGCAATCATAGCGCCGTTATCGGTACAGAACTCGGTTCTTGGGTAATAGACTTCACCGCCCACCTTCTTCGCCAAGGCTTCAAGTTCAAGGCGCAATTGTTTGTTAGCACTTACGCCACCCGCAATTACAATACGCTTCATGCCCGTTTGTTGCAGCGCACGTTTGCATTTAATCGCTAATGTAGCACACACCGCTTCTTGGAACGCATACGCAATATCAGCGCGAGTTTGCTCATCGTTGTCATTGCCAGAGATAGTATTGGCCGCAAAGGTTTTTAAACCAGAAAAGCTCATATCCAGACCCGGACGGTCTGTCATAGGACGAGGGAACTTAAAGCGGCCTGGCGTTCCTTTTTCTGCTAGACGAGATAATAGCGGACCACCGGGGTAATCCAGTCCCATCAGTTTAGCCGTTTTATCAAAGGCTTCACCTGCGGCGTCGTCAATTGATTCACCAAGAATTTGATATTCACCAATTGCTTTCACTTCTACGATCATGGTGTGACCGCCTGAAACGAGCAAAGCAATAAAAGGAAACGGTGGCGGATTATCTTCTAGCATAGGAGCCAGCAAATGCCCTTCCATATGGTGCACGGGTACCGCAGGGACATCCCACGCATACGCAATACTACGGCCAATAGTCGCACCGACTAACAAAGCGCCCACTAGGCCTGGGCCTGCGGTATAAGCGATGCCATCAATATCGGCAGAGGTTAAGTTGGCTTCTTTTAACGCTTCTTTTACCAATGGAATAGTCTTTTTCACGTGATCGCGAGAAGCGAGTTCTGGAACCACGCCACCATAATCAGCATGGAGCTTTACTTGGCTATATAGTTGATGTGAAAGCAAACCTTTCTCATCATCATAAATAGCCACTCCTGTCTCATCACAGGAGGTTTCAATACCTAAAATACGCATACATTTCTCGCGACTTCTTTAATATGTGGCAAGTTTACCTTGTCCTAATTGTTCAAACAAATGATTGATCGTTTTCTCCGCAATAAAGTACTTTACAAACACTATCAGTTCGGATTAAAATTCCGCACCATTTTTGATCAAACTGGTTATTCCCCTTGCAAGTTAACTTGCCCAGAAAGTGGAACCCAGTATTAACGAATAACCCCTGAGGTGAAAGGCATATGCCAGTAGTTAAAGTACGTGAAAACGAACCGTTCGACGTAGCTCTACGTCGCTTTAAGCGCTCTTGCGAAAAAGCAGGTATTCTTTCTGAAGTGCGTCGTCGTGAGCACTATGAGAAACCAACTACAGTTCGTAAACGCGCTAAAGCAGCTGCTCAAAAGCGTCACGCTAAGAAGCTAGCTCGTGAAAACGCACGTCGCGTTCGTCTTTACTAATCCCCGATATTATTAGGAATTAGTAATGGCTCTTATTGATAAACTCAAAGAAGAGCAAAAATCTGCGATGAAAGCCAAGGACAAACCGCGCCTTGGCACTATTCGTTTAGCCCTATCAGCAATTAAGCAACGTGAAGTCGACGAGAGGATTACTCTGACCGACGACGATATCATCGGTGTGCTGACTAAAATGGTTAAACAACGTCGCGATTCTGTCGCTCAATATGAATCTGCCGGTCGTCAAGATCTTGCGGACATTGAGAAAGCTGAAATTACAGTACTTGAGGAATTTATGCCTCAACCGCTGAGCGAAGAAGAAGTGGCTGCATTAGTTGATAGTGCAATTACCGAATCTGGTGCTGCGGGCATGCAAGACATGGGTAAAGTAATGGGCGTTCTCAAACCACAAATTCAAGGGCGCGCAGATATGGGTAAAGTAAGTGGTTTAGTTCGTTCTAAACTGGCTTAAATCCCCAATAAAAATTAAAGCAAGCCGTGCTATTCATTGAATGCACGGCTTGTTTGTATCTCGCACAAACGAACTTTCTTTAGGATCTATGGCTGGACACATACCACGTACCTTCATTGATGACCTACTTGCTCGACTGGATATTGTCGATATCGTTGACGCGCGAGTAAAACTAAAGAAACAAGGCAAGAACTACGGTGCTTGCTGCCCATTCCATAACGAGAAAACCCCCTCTTTCAGTGTTAGCCAAGAAAAGCAGTTTTATCATTGCTTTGGTTGTGGTGTTCACGGGAATGCCATCGATTTCATGATGGAATACGAACGTCTTGAGTTTGTCGAAGCCATTGAAGAGCTTGCCGCTCATCTAGGTTTAGAAGTCCCAAGAGAACAGCGTCAAGGTGGCTTTAGTAGCCAAGGACCAACCGCCAATACTGAACAGAAACGCAGCCTATATGATTTATTGGGCAGCATCGCTAACTTCTATCGTTCGCAATTAAAAACGAGCGCCGGAAAAACCGCGATTGAGTACTTAAAAAACCGAGGGCTCAGCGGAGAAATAGCACAAAAATTCGAGATTGGTTTCGTAGCGGATGAATGGGATTCGGTACGAAAACAATTTGGTCAGCAAAAACAGGCACAAGATGCTTTAGTCAGTGCTGGCATGCTCATTGAAAACGACAAAGGTAATAGATACGACCGCTTCCGTGGTCGAGTCATGTTCCCTATTCGTGACCGTCGTGGTCGAGTGATTGGTTTTGGTGGACGTGTCTTAGGTGACGGTACGCCAAAATATCTCAACTCACCGGAAACGCCCATATTCCATAAAGGCAAAGAGCTTTATGGTTTATATGAAGTGCTACAAACTCATCGCTCGCCAGAACAAATCCTGGTGGTTGAAGGGTATATGGATGTAGTGGCTTTGGCGCAGTTTGGAGTGGACTATGCGGTGGCCTCACTTGGCACCTCCACTACTGGCGATCACCTGCAAATGCTATTTCGTCAAACCAGCAATATCATTTGTTGTTATGACGGGGATAGAGCCGGTCGTGATGCGGCATGGCGAGCAATGGAAAATGCCCTGCCTTATTTAAACGACGGGCGTCAGCTTAAGTTTATGTTTTTACCTGATGGCGAAGACCCTGATACCTATATCCGTCAACACGGTAAACAGGGGTTTGAAGAGCAAGTTCGCAGTGCGACTACGCTATCAGAATTTATGTTTCAAACCTTAATGCAGCAAGTGGATACCAGCAGTAAAGAAGGCATGGCTAAGTTAAGCACTTTAGCTATCCCTCTGATTAGTAAAGTACCTGGCGGTACACTGCGCATGTATCTGCGTGAATTACTTGGACGAAAATTAGGTTTAGTCGATGAGCGTCAACTGCAACAATTGATCGCCAAAACAGACGAGAAATCTGCACGTCCAGCGCCGCATAAGAAGATAGAAAGAACGCCAATGCGTGTTGTCATAGCCTTATTGCTACAGAACCCGCATTACGTAGAGTTAATACCAAATCTAGATTCAGTTAGTCAAACTAACCTACCTGGACTAAGTTTATTACTCGATGTGGTTGATAAGTGTATAAATCATCCCCATATCACCACTGGCCAGTTATTAGAGCACTGGCGAAATCAAAAAGAAGAACGCATATTGTCACTTCTAGCAAGCTGGGATCTCCCAACTTATAAAGAAGAAGACAATCATGACGATATATTTTGTGATTCACTGGATAAAGTAATTTACCAGTGTATTGAACGGCAAATTGAAACCCTACAAGCGAAAGAAAGAAGTGTCGGCTTATCAGTCGAAGAAAAAAGGGAGCTGCTGGCTTTAATGCTAGATTTAAAAGCATGAGACCCTGAACGCTTGTAATGTAAAAAAGTTTGCTATAATTAGCGGTCTGCATTTCGCAAACTAGTTCCTTCACCAGACCAGAATTTGGATACCATCTATGGATCAAAATAGGCAGTCACAGCTTAAAGCGCTTGTTCTTAAAGGCAAAGAGCAAGGCTATCTAACTTATGCCGAAGTTAACGACCATCTACCGCCTGAAATCGTAGATTCAGAACAAGTCGAAGATATCATTCAGATGATCAACGACATGGGTATCAAAGTGGTAGAAAACGCCACTGAGATCGATGATGACACGATCAATGATGAAAGCACAGAAGTTGATGAGGATGCAGCTGAAGCAGCTGTTGCCGCTTTAAGCACCGTTGAAAGTGAAATTGGCCGAACAACAGATCCAGTGCGCATGTACATGCGTGAAATGGGTACTGTTGAGCTTCTAACTCGTGAAGGCGAGATTGATATCGCTAAGCGTATCGAAGATGGCATCAACCAAGTTCAAGCATCAGTTGCAGAATTTCCTGGCACAATACCGTATGTTTTAGAGCAGTTCGATAAAGTACAAGCTGAAGAACTTCGCCTAACAGACATTATTTCAGGTTTTGTTGACCCTGATGATGACGGTACAACAGCGCCAACAGCAACTCACGTTGGTTCAGAGCTGGCTAAAACCGATCTTGAAGCATCAGACGCTGACGATGCTGACGATGACGAAGACGAGGAAGAAGAAGATACAGGTATCGATCCAGAGCTAGCTCTAGAGAAGTTCACTAATCTTCGTAACACATACCAAAACCTACAGCTAGTTTCTAACAGCGAAGGCCGCGACAGCAAAGCCTTTAAAGTAGCAACCGCTAAGGTAAATGATGTATTCCGCGAATTCCGTCTAACGCCAAAACAGTTTGATCACCTTGTGACTCAACTTCGCACCTCAATGGAGCGAGTTCGTACACAAGAGCGTTTAATCATGCGTCAAACCGTAGAATACGGTGGCATGCCTAAGAAAGAATTTGTTAAAACTTTCACTGGCAACGAATCAAGCGATGCTTGGGTAGACAACGTATTGTCTTCAACAGCACCTTATAAAGAGAAGATTCGTCGTAACGAAGAAGACATCCGTCGCTCTATTCAAAAGCTGAAAAGCATTGAACAAGAGACTTCTCTAACGGTTCAGTCTATTAAAGACATCAGCCGTCGTATGTCTATCGGTGAAGCAAAAGCTCGCCGTGCGAAAAAAGAGATGGTAGAAGCGAACTTACGTCTAGTTATCTCTATTGCGAAGAAATACACCAACCGTGGTCTACAGTTCTTGGATCTTATCCAAGAAGGTAACATCGGCCTAATGAAAGCCGTTGATAAATTTGAATACCGTCGTGGTTACAAATTCTCAACTTATGCGACATGGTGGATTCGTCAGGCAATTACACGTTCTATCGCTGACCAGGCGCGTACTATTCGTATCCCTGTGCACATGATTGAAACCATCAACAAATTGAACCGTATCTCTCGTCAGATGCTTCAAGAGATGGGTCGTGAGCCACTGCCAGAAGAATTGGCAGAACGCATGCAAATGCCTGAAGACAAGATTCGTAAAGTACTTAAAATTGCTAAAGAGCCAATCTCAATGGAGACACCAATCGGTGACGACGAAGATTCGCATCTAGGTGATTTCATCGAGGATACGACTCTAGAACTACCTTTAGACTCTGCAACGGCAACTAGCCTTAAGTTTGCAACTAAAGACGTACTAGCAGGCCTAACACCTCGTGAAGCTAAAGTACTGCGCATGCGCTTTGGTATCGACATGAACACTGACCACACTCTAGAAGAAGTGGGCAAACAGTTCGACGTTACTCGTGAACGTATCCGTCAGATCGAAGCAAAAGCACTACGTAAACTACGTCACCCAAGCCGCTCAGAAACACTGCGCAGCTTCCTTGACGAGTAAACAATCAGTCTTTATGTACAAAAGGTGAGCACTAGCTCACCTTTTTTGTATTTATCGGTTTGATAGCACAAAAACTGTACATTATTACTCCCTATTCTAGCGACTTCACCTAGACACTCCCCTGTCCATCTCATATAATCTTCACCCTACAAAGGCCCCTTAGCTCAGTGGTTAGAGCGGTCGACTCATAATCGATTGGTCCGCAGTTCAAGTCTGCGAGGGGCCACCAAATTAAAGAAAGGCGTAGCAGGTTAATACCTACTACGCCTTTTTTGTACCTAAGAAAACCAGCAACAATCGTTGCTGATCTACACACTTTATTCAGCCTGTTTTATTAGCCTTATTTATTAACTAATACACTCTTACTCAGTACAATTATCAACAAACGTTACTGTTGCAGGCCAGTCGCTGAATATGCCAATCGCATTAATATCATTCTTTAGTACGTTGACGACTTCTAGCTCATTGTAGTCGGTGTATTGACGCTCAATGGTCCATGTGATGATGTCTAGTCCTGACTCTTTAATCTCGTTCGCATAATCGGTTGCGACGACTTCATCACCCGATTTTGTTACTAGTAGCGGGTAAATTGGGGCGATGATATTGATGCCTTTTTCCACGATTTCGGCTGGAGTTGGGACGTTGTTTAGAGAGAAAGTCAGGTATACGCCCTGCTCTCCAAATTCTGGAGTATTCGCTACCCAGTATTCAACATCGTCGATTAAGAATGACTGCGGGTAAACGTCACTGGGTGCAATGCCCGCGTCGATATATTCTTGGATCATTTTTTGAGCAAACTCTTCTTGAGTTAACCCTGCAGCAGCTAAGTCTTGTGCGTCTGGCGTTTTTAGCTCTGGAGTCATTTTTACGCCAAGTTCTTTAAACAAAGCAATGCTTTCTTTGTGCGTCATCAGTATACCAGTACCGGCATAAAGGTCGGTACGGTAGCTTGGCGTGGCATCCATATATTCAGCAACTGTGGTTGCGTTTGGATTGTATGCGTCCATTTTGCCTTGCAGTGACTTAAATTCTGCCAGAGTAAAATCAGAAGTGCGGCACTCTGCCTGCGCTTGAACGCCGTTAAGCTCATCGGCTGGAGTGAATGGAATTGAACACTTATCTGCTAGCTCAGTTGCTAATACATTAGTGGTTGTGTGTAGATCTGAGTGGGAATGGCGACACACTAGTTCAGCATCGCTAGTAAAGGCAACATCACATTCCAGTACGCCAGCACCCATGCGCGCAGCGGCAACGTAGCTCTCTTTAGTATGCTCAGGGAACATTAATGGTGCGCCGCGGTGACCGATAGAAAGCTCACTCTTTTCAAAGTGTGATTGGTTATTTAGACAACTTGTTAAGCTATCCTTTAGCTCTCCCTCTGCCAGTTGGTCAACCAAATAAGCAGGACGAGGGCCAAGTTGAATATTTGCCTCTGTTGGAGCTTCAATATCCAGACTCTCACTATCACAGGCTGCAATTAAAGAAATGGAAAGAAAGACAAACCCAGTTTTAAAACGAATCATAGTAACACTACTCTTATTAGACTTATTTTAGAAAAGAAGGTCACGATTTAATCCTGATAGCGTTTAATTCTCATGACTGATTTATTAATTATTTGAGTAGGGTTTAGTGAATGACAAACACAGGTATCTGAATCTTATTGTCATCGGCGATTAAATAAGAACAAAAAAGGAATTTGAAAGCTAAAACGCCCCTTTACTGTATTAAACAATAAAGAGGCGTTGATATAAAAAGACTACCGCCTTTTATCTAACTAGTCATGAGTAACATCAATCACAGTAAACGTAACAGATGCGTAATCTGGGTATTCTGTACCGGATTTATTCTGGTTATATAGACCTGCTTTGAAGTACATATAATCATCGGCATAGAAGTCAGAGATTGTAATTGCGTCTGTGTCACTTGAGTTGCGGATTGTTTGCTTAGAACGTGTTTTGGTGTAAGCAATTGAATCTGCAGTCGTGTAAGTGTAGCCATCATGCCAAACTGTCACTTTTAGTTGATCGCCAGTTAGGTCAATTTCGTAGCTCCACTCATCACCCAGTGCGATGCCATTTTCAGGTTCAACTGGGTCACCACTTGCGTCCTGATCAATATCGTTTTTATCAGTGAAACCAATAATGTTGATACGATCACCAGGGTTACCACTAGAGTCGTCTACAGTAAAGAATACAGAGCCTTTGTCGTGCTCAGGTAGTTTACGGTAGTAAATCTTAACAGGTTCATGATCCCCACCATGAATCTGACCGACAATGATACGACCAATTTGGTCTTCACTAGTTGCATCTACAGAGACTTGGTTTACTACTAGCGTGGCTTTCATGTTGCCGTTAACGCCACCAGCAGCTGACTGATCAGAAGATGATGCTTCACTTGTCACCCAGTTGTTCTTAGTGATGCCTTTAACATTAGCGTCGCCGCCGTCTGTATATCTTGCCATTAGCTCACGTAACTCAGAACGAGGGTATGTAGAACCGCCAGAGCTTGCTGCGTCATTTTTCACTGAGAAAGTCACACAGCCATCGTTGAAGACAATTTCTTCAGCACCGTTAGAGCCCAGAGTTTTATTATCAACAAGGTCTTGAATATCTTCAACATCGTTCATTGATACACCATCACCTGTGGTGTAACCCCAGATAGACATATCAATATTACAACTACCGACAATCTCACCGCCAGAACCAGAATCACCAGAACCTGAATCACCTGAGCCAGAACCTGCATCTGAGTCACCAGAGCCAGAATCAGAGTCGCCAGAACCATTGTCAGGATCTGAGGTGTCGCCGTCACAGCCATAAACTTGCGTTTCAATGATGCTGTTCCACTCAGAACCTGCAGAGTTACCAGAGCCGATAATACGAACATAACGAGCTTCGGTATCTGCTACATCAATATCTTCAAAACCAGAATCTGCACCTGATGAAATGCCACCAGAAAGTACGGTTGTCCAGTTGCTGTTATCTGTTGAAGTTTCCACATCAAAATAAGAGCTACGAGCGTTACCTTTGTACCATTGAATCGCTAAATCAGTGACTGAAGCTTGAGAACCTAAGTCAAATGTAATGGCTTTTCCGATACCGTTAGAAGACCAACGAGACTCATCTGTTGTATTATTATCGTACGTGTTTTCAGGTCCGTGACCATCATTAGTGCCGTCATCATAAGCACTAACAATGCTTAATTGACCACTATTATCTACGCTACAAGTACCGCCTACGCCGCCAGAATCACCATCGCCAGAGCCGCTGTCAGAGCCATCACCATTGTCCGGATCTGGGTCTGGCGTTGTACCTGAGTCACCACCATCTTCAGTACTTTCTAGGGTAAAGTCATCTAGGCGACCTTCATCCCCACCGTAGCCACCAAAGATAGTTACTGACGTTGCAGAGCCCGAATTGAACGAAAGGCTAACCTGCTGGAAGTCATCCCCACCCCCAGTATTGCTGTAAGTTTGACCATCAACAACAGCGCCAATCTCACCCAAACCTTTAACATAAGCACTTAATAAATAAGTAGTATTTGGTTCAACCGTTAACACTTGCTCAACTTTACCTGCTGAGCCAGTAATTTTCGCTGAACGCGAACCTGTGCGAGCATCCCCTGAAATTGCTGAAGGGTCGGTATCAGACCAACCGTCAAAACTGCTTTCAAAACTGGCATTTTCAATGGAGACTGTTGCCGCATGTACAGCCGGCAAAACCCCGACCGACAAGGCTGCAGCGACAACTGCTGTAATATATTTCTGTTTTGTCTTAAGCATCATAATTAATGATATCCCTAAAGATTATTAGCTAATGAAGACCCCTGATAATTCATCTTCAATCCCTATATAACAGATATATGATTGTTATATTCTTATAATACAAATCATTTCCGTTGAAACTAAAAGTAACGTAAATTTACTTTTTAGCAACATTGAAAATTACAGAACAATTCAAAGTAGGATACGCATCACAGTTAATATGAAATTTAGGGTTATTAATTTGAGCTAGCTCGCTCACACTTTGTAGGGGTAATTAGGGGGTCAGGTCTTGAATTTTGCATTAATAATATTTAGTTAAATCAAAAGGTTTAGTCATAATATGCACTAAACCTTACATGAGGATTTTCTTATATATTGGAGATCATAACTTAATTTTAAAAAGCTAAAACTTAGTTTAAATTTGCTGTCCAAGTTTCAGTAACGCCGCAATATTTCGCGAGGAGCGAATAAGGTTTTCATCGGCTTTTTCTAACACTTGAGAAAGTGTTTGTGGTGATGGGGTTGTGCCAAAAATACAGTTAAAACTGTTATAAAGTTCATTGATTTCATTACCGAGCGAACCTGCTATTCCAATAACAGGAATACCTTTATTTCTGGCTCTAGTTGCAATGCCAAAAGGGGCTTTTCCACTAAGGGTTTGATTATCCATTTTCCCTTCGCCGGTTATTACTAGATCGGCGTTTTCAAGTATTTTATCGGCATCTAATAAATCTAAAACAACCTCTATTCCTTGTTTAAGGGTCAACATAGGAAATAGCAATGAAAGCCCCATAGGAACGCCTCCTGCTGCGCCAAAACCTGGAGAATTAAAGTGCTTAATTCCCGTTAAATTAAAACTCTTGGTCGCAAAATGAAATATGGCCTCATCTAGAGATTTAACTAATAACGAATCAGCTCCTTTCTGTGGAGCAAATACATAACTTGCCCCTTTATCCCCCACCAAAGGGTTACTCACATCACAAGCTAGAATAATCGGCACTTGCTTACAACGTGCATGCACGCTTGATAAATCAATCGTGTGTACCTTTGATAAGGCCAAGCCACCAGCAGGTAGCAACTGACCTTCGGCGTCCAATAATTTACCGCCTAACGCGTGAATAATTCCAGCGCCAGCGTCGTTGGTCGCACTGCCACCTAACCCTAGTAAGATTTTAGATACGCCCAGATCCAAAGCTTCTTTTATGATCTCACCGGTACCATACGTACTTGTCACTGCGGGGTTTCTTTCTTCAGGCGCAATAAGATCTAGCCCAGATGCGGAAGCCACTTCAATCAATGCGGTTTTGCCTTGCTCCAACAGTGCCCATTTAGCACGCACTTGTCGGCCAAGAGGATCACTTACCCAAGAGTGCCTAATCTCTCCTTGTAGCGCATCGATTAACACCTCAACCGTCCCCTCTCCACCATCGGCAAGAGGAAGGTGGTAATATTGCGCTGTCGGAAAGACTTCCTTAAAACCAAACTCAATACACTGACACACCTCTTTAGCCGATAACGACTCTTTAAATGAATCAGGGGCAATAACAATTTTCATTGGGTGAACCATATTCAATTCGTATGGACTTAATTAAACACCATCCAAAGCTGCGTTACCGCTAATTTATCTCAGAGTTGAGAGATTTTAGCGATAAGCCGTCACCTCAATAAGCAAACAATATCGGGTTTTCTACTTCACCCACCCCTTCGATAGAAACAGAAACAACATCCTTATTGTTTAATGCTTTGGTTCTGCCTGGTGTGCCCATAAAAATAAGGTCTCCCGGTTTTAAAGTGAAATATTGACTTAAA
>NZ_BAUJ01000028.1 GCF_000496695.1 Vibrio halioticoli NBRC 102217 | reverse complement strand
TAAGTCAGTTACTACTTTAAAGTAACTAGGATTCATAAGAGTTCTGTAAAAGAAAAATGCGACACTAGCTCAGTTGGTAGAGCGCAACCTTGCCAAGGTTGAGGTCACGAGTTCGAACCTCGTGTGTCGCTCCAATATAAGAAAGCCTTAGCAGCAATGCTAAGGCTTTTTTGTTTGTGTCGTTTTGATAGCAAGATGTCAGTTTATGTAAGCGTAAGGGCTGAAATATTGCTAGTGAAACATTTTGAAAACAAATTAAGTGCATATTTTGACTGTTTTGCGTGTTGGGTATTGCTAAATGCCTATTTTCTTGATAAATTCCCGCGCAATCTCAGAGTGCTCTGAGGGACACGCGTAATAACCATCCTGAGCTGATTGTGATATTACGTAGGGTAGGTATCAAACGAACGTCGTTTGATAGATGGGAATAACCATGTCAGTGATGACATAGCGATAGGCAACCCAACATGAATCAATCAAATCTGATAATCAGCTTTAAACTTCCGGCTTACGATATCGTAACTGAGCCTTGATCCGTCAATTCTGACAGTTCACCCCAATGTAATTATATTCTTAATGTCTCTTATTTAGAGAGGCTTGCGTACACTAAATCAATATCACTTTAGATCAGAAATTTTCTCAAGATCTAGGGTAATGATTACTTCAATTTAGGTAAACTTATGAGTTCTGCATTTGAATTTGAAATGTCGGCGGCGAATGCTGCTTTTTCAAGTGATGTTCCTATTGTTGATGGTATTTATGACCTCACACCGGATCAAATGTTAATTGATCAAGCTGAGCACGAATCTGAAGTTCGTTCTTATCCTCGTCGTATTCCTCTTGCCATTAAACGCGCGTATGGCGCACTAGTGGAAGATACACGTGGACAACTGTTTTTAGATTGTTTAGCGGGTGCGGGTACATTAGCACTTGGCTACAATCACCCAGAAATTAACACAGCTCTAAAAGAGCAATTAGAAAGTGGCTTGCCATATCAAACCCTTGATATCACAACTCAAGCTAAAGACACTTTCATTAAACGTGTTAAAGCCTTCTTACCTGAAGAGTTTGCTAGAAATTCAGCCATACAGTTTTGCGGTCCTTCTGGCGCAGACGCGGTAGAAGCAGCTATTAAGCTGGCCAAGCAAACCACTGGACGCAACACAGTGTTTGCATTTCGCGGTGCATACCACGGCATGACAAACGGCACTATGGGTATGATGGGTAACCTGAATACAAAAGCGCGTCGCACTGGCTTAATGTCAGACGTACACTTTATGCCATTTCCATACAATCTACGCTGCCCATTTGGCTTAGGCGGAGAAGCGGGCGCAAAAGCCAGCATTCGTTACATTGAGCGTCTGCTTAATGATGATGAAGCGGGCATCATGAAACCAGCGGCAATTTTTGTCGAACCTGTGCAAGGCGAGGGTGGCGTTATTCCTGCTCCTGCTTCTTGGCTACGTGAATTGCGTCGCATTTGTGATGAGCACCAAATTCTATTGGTATTGGATGAAATCCAATGTGGCGTTGGTAAAACCGGTTATCGTTTTGCTTTTGAAGAAGCGGGCATTAACCCTGATATCTTGTGCCTTTCTAAGGCTATTGGCGGCGGCCTGCCAATGTCGTTGTTGGTATTTAAGAAAGAAAACGACACTTGGAATGCCGGTGAGCACACGGGAACATTCCGTGGTAACCAACTGGCAATGGTTACAGGCGCAAAAGCGCTAGAAATCATCGAACGTGATAAGTTGGTTGAGCATGCCGCGACAGCAGGTCAGTACCTACGTGAAGGGCTAGAAGCAATTCAACAGCGGGTTAACTGTATTGCAGAAGTGCGCGGTAAAGGCTTGATGTTAGGCGTTGAAATTGCAAAAGCCAATGGCGAGCGCAACAAATTTGATGAACGCGCCTCTGATGGCGACTTAACCCTAGCGATTCAACGCGCGGCGCTTGAGCGTGGCTTAATTGTTGAAAAGGGCGGTCGTGACGGCAGCGTAATTCGTTTCTTGCCACCTTTGATTATCTCTTACGCACAAATCGATTTTGCCTTGCAAACTCTTGAGCAAGCTATTTTGGCTGCGGGCGGTTCTTACGTTGATCCTGAGCCGACCAACAAGCAGTGGCAAAAACACTTTGTACACACTGGCGCTGAAGGCGCAAATGAATTTGCCAAAGTGATGCACCACACTGTGGATGCAATGAAAACGGTTTTTGAAGCGATTGATAGCCCTTATTCAGGCATGAAACCGCAAGAGTTAGAAGCGAAAATCAACCAAGTTGACCTAAACAGCGGTAATCAAGCGTTAACCGAGGTTGTGGATAATGCTTCGGATTTAGTGGCGAAAAACTCTATTATTGTGCAGCACCCAAACTGTATTGCGCACCTGCATACACCACCGCTGATGCCTTCAATTGCCGCAGAAACCATGATTGCAGCGTTAAACCAATCTATGGATTCTTGGGACCAAGCTTCTGCTGCGACTTATGTTGAGCAAAAAGTAGTGGATTGGCTGTGTGAGCAATATCAAATGGGCGCAAGCTCTGATGGCGTATTTACCAGCGGCGGCACTCAAAGCAATCAAATGGGTTTATTACTCGCACGTGATTGGTTTGCAGATGTGACAAGCAAGCACTCTATACAGAAGCTAGGCAACCCTGATTACGCCGATAAACTGCGCATCATCTGCTCTGATAAATCGCACTTTACGGTACAAAAATCAGCGGCGTGGATGGGACTGGGCGAAAAGTCGGTCATCTGCGTAGACACCTTTGCTGATGGTACTATGGATACTGAAGCACTGGCTGAAACCATCGCTAAAGCAAAACAAGATGGCTTAATGCCATTTGCGCTAGTGGCAACGGCGGGTACGACCGATCATGGCGCGATTGATGACATCAATGCGATGGCGAAAATTGCCAGTGATGAAAACCTTTGGCTACATGTCGACAGTGCCTATGGCGGCGCTCTGATTTTGAGCAGTCATAAAGAGCGTCTGCAAGGCATTGAAAAAGCCGATTCAGTATCGGTGGATTTCCACAAGCTGTTTTATCAAACTATTAGCTGTGGTTCATTGCTAGTCAAAGATAAAGCCAACTTTAAGTACTTGCTTCATCATGCCGATTATCTAAACCGTGAACACGATGAGTTGCCAAATCTCGTGGATAAAACCATGGCGACCACTAAACGTTTTGACGCGCTAAAAGTGTATATGACCATGCAAAATGTGGGTCCTAAAGCACTGGGTGAAATGGTTGATCATCTTTTAGAGCAAACTCAGCAAGTTGCGAAAATGGTTCAACAACATGAAATGTTTGAACTTCTTGCCACACCCGCGCTTTCAACCGTGCTATTGCGTTGCAAGCATGTGGATGCTGAGCGTCTGGATACGCTGAATCAAAAAGTGCGTATTGAAGCCTTAGTTCGCGGCGTGGCAGTATTGGGCGAGACTGTTGTTGATGGGCATAGTGCTCTGAAATTTACCATCTTGAACCCGTGTCTGACTCTGTCAGATTTTGAAACCCTATTAAATAACATTGATAAGCTAGCGGTAGAGCTAGCGGCACAGTAAAGGAAATATAAAATGGCTGTTTTACAAATTGGCGCTGGTGGCGTTGGTTGGGTAGTTGCGCATAAAGCGGCGCAGAACAATGAAGTGCTAGGTGATATTACCATCGCGTCTCGCACTATTGCTAAATGTGACAAAATCATTGAATCGATCAAAGGCAAAAACAACCTTAAAGATCCTACTAAAAAGCTAGAATCACGCGCTGTAGACGCTGACGATGTTGCCGCTTTAGTTGCGCTTATCAATGACGTAAAACCCGATCTTGTGATTAACGCCGGTCCTCCGTGGGTGAACATCACTATCATGGAAGCGTGTCTACAAGCGAAAGTGTCTTACCTAGATACTTCGGTTGCGGTTGACCTATGCTCAGAAGGCCAGCAAGTACCTCAAGCGTACGATTGGCAGTGGGGCTTCCGTGACAAATTTAAGGAAGCGGGCATCACGGGTATTCTTGGCGCAGGTTTTGATCCAGGTGTAGTAAGCATCTTTGCCGCGCACGCGGTAAAACATCTGTTTGATGAAATCGATACTATCGACGTAATGGATGTAAACGCAGGCGATCACGGCAAGAAGTTTGCCACCAACTTTGATCCTGAAACCAACATGCTTGAAATCCAAGGCGATTCTTTCTACTGGGAAAATGGCGAGTGGAAACAAGTTGGCTGTCACGAGCGTATGTTTGAGTTTGATTTCCCGTTAGTGGGCAAGCACAAAGTGTACTCTATGGCGCATGATGAAGTGCGTTCAATGCAAGAGTTCATCCCGGCTAAGCGCATCGAATTTTGGATGGGCTTTGGTGATGCTTACCTAAACTACTTTAACTGTATGCGTGACATCGGTCTGCTTAGCCCAGATCCGCTAACGCTGCACGACGGTACGGTTGTTCAGCCGCTGCATGTACTAAAAGCCATGCTACCAGATCCAACGTCTCTAGCACCGGGTTACACAGGTAAAACTTGTATCGGTACTTGGGTTCGCGGTACTAAAGATGGCAAGCCTCGCGGCGTGTTTATCTACAACAACGCCGATCATGAAGTGGCGTACGAAGATGTTGAACATCAAGCTATCTCATACACCACAGGCGTACCAGCCATTACTGCAGCTCTACAATATTTCCGTGGCAAATGGGCAGAAGCGGGCGTGTTTAACATGGAACAGCTAGACCCAGATCCGTTCCTAGAAACTATGCCAGAGATTGGTCTAGACTGGCACGTACAAGAGTTGGATCCTGAGCAAGCACCGGACATTCAAATCCTTAAATAGAGTTTGAATCTAGAGTCTAATTTCTAATCTTAAAGCCAGTATTTATACTGGCTTTATTAGCTTAATGAGTGAACGAATTGATGAGCCATTCACAATTGCAAACCCCTTACTTCATGATTGATGAAGCTAAGCTGATTCAAAACCTTGAAACCGCTAAGAAGCTCAAAGAGTTATCGGGCGTGAAACTGGTTTTAGCGCTTAAATGCTTCTCTACGTGGGGCGTATTCGACATTATTAAACCTTACCTAGATGGCACTACTAGTAGCGGCCCCTACGAGGTTAAGCTTGGTCATGAAACCTTTGGCGGAGAAACTCACGCTTACAGCGTAGGTTACACCGCACAAGACGTTTTAGAGGTGGCGGATATTGCAGACAAACTGATTTTTAACTCGCAAAGTCAGTTAGCGCATTATCGACACTTAGTTGAGGGCAAAGCTTCTCTAGGACTACGTCTTAATCCGGGCGTGAGCGTAGCAGGACAAGATTTAGCAAACCCAGCACGAAAGTATTCACGTTTAGGCGTACAAGCGGCGCACATCGACGCACAAGTATTTGATGCACTAGATGGTGTGATGTTCCATATGAACTGCGAAAACAAAAGCGCAGACTCATTTGTGGCCTTACTGGACTCAATCTCTGAGCAGTTTGGACAATACCTAGACAAAATGCAGTGGGTCAGCTTAGGTGGCGGCGTGTTCTTCACTTGGCCGGGCTATGAGCTAGAAAAATTGGCGGCTGCACTGAAAGCTTTTGCCGAAAAGCATGGCGTACAGTTATATCTTGAGCCGGGTGAGGCGATTATCACTAAAACAACCGATTTGGTCGTGACAGTGGTTGATATTGTCGAAAACGAAAAGAAAACCGCTATTGTCGATTCGGCCACCGAAGCGCATCGTTTAGATACCTTAATTTATGATGAACCTGCGTCAATTTTAGAAGCCACTGATGGCGCGCCACATCACTATGTGATTGGCTCGTGCTCATGTTTAGCGGGCGACCAGTTCTGCGAAACACAATTTGCTGAGCCGTTACAGATTGGTCAGCGTCTACATATCTTAGACAGTGCTGGCTATACCATGGTGAAACTGAACTGGTTTAATGGCATTAAGATGCCATCCATTTATTGCCAGCGTAGCAGTGGGGAAGTGGTCAAGCTCAATGAGTTTGGTTACGCCGATTTTAAACGTTCACTCTCGCAGTGGTCCGTTTAAAACGTCTGATAACTGTATGAAATTAAAATAAAAAAAGCTCGCTAAATATAGCGAGCTTTTTGTTTGATACGTATTTCATTTCACTGTAAATACGCTAAATGAGTCACCTAAGCGTTAATGATAACCTTAGTATCTTCGCTTAGTGATTCCAGTTCACGAGTCACATCTTTTAGACCTAACGCCGCTGGCAGTTTAAGTGCTAGTTGCGCGGTGAATAGGCTGGCGCTAATACCGCTACCACCACCTGCAATAAATACACGTTGACAGTCCATATCTAAAATAGTGACGTCTTGTTTATCTAAGATGTGTGTAATTTCGTTAACGATACCTGCTCGGTCATTAGCGTTGACACGTAATGAGAAGATGTCGTTTTCATCGTGCAGTGATGCGTCAGCATCGGCAAATTGGCAAGTGAGATTTTCAGTACTTGAAAATGCATCTTTTACAATTTGTGCGTTTTCTAGTGGTAGGTCGATTTTAATTACACCAGCAACTTGGTGTTCGATAAAGTTAACTTTGCTGAGTAACCATTTGCCGTTGTTCTCGTGCGTGACTGAAGAAAGACGCTTGATAGTCGAAGGCGAAGCTGTGCCGATAAAGTTTACGATAAATGTAGTTTGCATAGAATTTCCCTCTACAGTTTTGATAAGCCTATGGAAATCAGAACTAATTTAATTGATGCTTCTAGTTTAGAAAACAATATTTATACTTGCATGATATCAATCAAACATTTAGTCAGATATCCATTTTATGGTGAGAACTTAGATCTAGATTTTGATTATATTGCTCATAAGTGCTCCAACCACTAACGATTAATGGCAGATCTTCTATAAATAGGGTGAGATTTTGCGAAGAACCTTTTATGCTACGCAAGTTAATTTAAGGAAGTGAATAATGATCATAAAACCTCGAATTCGTGGATTTATCTGTACCACAACACACCCAGTGGGCTGTGAAGCTAACGTAAAAGAACAAATTGCTTATACAAAAGCACAAGGCCCAATTGCTAACGCACCAAAACGTGTATTAGTTGTCGGCTCTTCAAGTGGCTATGGCTTATCTTCTCGTATCGCGGCAGCTTTTGGCGGCGGCGCATCGACTATTGGTGTTTTCTTTGAGAAAGCAGGAACGGAAAAGAAACCTGGCACCGCAGGCTTTTACAATGCCGCAGCGTTTGACAAGCTAGCACATGCAGAAGGCTTATACTCAAAAAGCTTAAATGGCGATGCTTTCTCTAACGAAGCTAAGCAAAAAACCATCGATCTTATCAAACAAGACCTTGGTCAAATTGATATGGTGGTTTACTCACTGGCATCTCCAGTACGTAAAATGCCAGAAACAGGTGAGGTGATTCGTTCTTCACTAAAACCGATTGGTGATACTTACACATCAACGGCAGTAGATACTAATAAAGACCAAATTATCGAAGCGAGCATTGAGCCTGCTACAGAGCAAGAGATTGCAGATACTGTAACGGTAATGGGCGGCGAAGATTGGGAATTGTGGATCAATACTCTTTCTGAAGCCGGCGTATTGGCTGACGGTTGTAAGACAGTTGCCTATAGCTACATTGGTACTGAGCTAACATGGCCAATCTACTGGGACGGCGCATTAGGCCGTGCCAAAATGGATCTAGACCGTGCATCGACAGCACTCAATGAAAAACTGTCTGCAACAGGCGGCACAGCAAACGTAGCGGTACTTAAATCTGTTGTAACGCAAGCAAGCTCGGCGATTCCAGTAATGCCACTGTACATTGCAATGGTATTTAAGAAAATGCGTGAAGAGGGCGTACACGAAGGTTGTATGCAACAAATCTATCGCATGTTTAGCCAACGTCTATATAAAGCAGACGGCAGCGCAGCAGAAGTTGATGAAAGCAATCGCCTTCGTCTTGATGACTGGGAATTGCGTGAAGATATTCAGCAACATTGTCGCGATCTATGGCCTCAAATTACTTCTGAGAACATCAGAGACCTGACTGATTACCAAGAATACAAAGATGAGTTCTTGAGCTTGTTTGGTTTTGGTATCGATGGTGTTGATTACGAAGCGGACGTTGATACGCTTGTTGATTTTGATGTGATTGATATCTAATCCGTAGTCATTCTGTTTTGTAAAACATCTATATTGTTAAAAGCCTCTATAAACAAAAGTTTATAGAGGCTTTTTTATTATGTATTTTTCTGTCGAATAACCAAGCAATCTGACTATGATTGCCATAAATAACAGACAAAAAAATGAAGGCGCTATGGCCTTCATCTTGAATCAATATATTAGGGTGTGTTGCTTGCTAACTTTCAGTGTGAGCAAAAAGTAACTTAAGCGTATAGCCCTAGGTTTTCTTTAGCGTAAGCTTCAAATTCTGTGCAGCCACCAATGTGATCTTGGTCGATGAAGATTTGAGGAACAGTTTCAACAGGCTTACCTACTGTTTTCTCAAGATCGGCTTTAGAAATGCCTTCTGCATGAATATCAACGTAACGGTAATTAAAATCCGTACGGTTTTCCTTTAGTTCTTCTGCAATCTCTTTTGCACGAACACAGTATGGACAAGCAGGGCGACCAAAAATAACGACAAACATAAAACTCTCCTTTTCAATACTAGAACTATGCCTTAAGCGTTTAACGAAATAAAGAAGAAATTGCCTACTAGAGTGATAGGTAAAAACTATCAAACATTCTTGCCATGATAATCGGTAAAAAGAGAAGTTAAACAAAACGCAAATTTGAAAATATTGTAAACTAAATGTAGCGATTTAAATCTTTGATTTCACATGAGATAAGCAGTGGCAATGCAGCCGTCTGTGAATAGCTCGGGATTTAGACTTTAAAAAGGATGTTTGTATGTTTCAGTTTATGACGACGTCACGGATCGTATTTGGGGAAGGGACTCTTCAATCATCACTTTCCACTCTTAATCAGTTTGGTTATAGCGTTTTGCTGGTGACTGGAAAAGATCTCACTCGCTCTGCCATGATTACTCAGTATTTAAAAAGCCAACTGATGCGCTACCATCACTTTTCTGTTAGCAATGAACCTAATATCGCAATGGTGGAAGAGGCTGCTGTGGTGGCCCGTCGCTTTAAGCCGGATATGGTGGTGGCAATGGGCGGAGGCAGCGTGATTGATATGGGTAAGGCGCTGGCAGCGATGACCACTAACGGAGGCGATCTTTACGATTATGTGGAAGTTGTCGGGCGAAATGTGCCAATTAAGTTTGCTCCGCTGCCTATGATAGCCATTCCAACAACAGCAGGTTCGGGCGCTGAAGTGACAAAACATGCGGTGCTTAAATCTGGGCAAGATAAGGTCAAAGTCAGCCTAAGATCGCCGGAATTACTGCCAGATGTCGCCATTGTTGATCCTACGCTCACTTATGGTACCGATCTTGCGACTTCAGGGCGTGGGGCTATGGATGCGTTTACGCACTTGATGGAAGCTTACGTGTGTGGTGAACCTAATCCACTCACTGATATGATTTGTGAAGAAGGATTACGTCGTCTTTCGCGCTCTATTCTGGCTGCTTGTCGACAAGATAATCCGCGCGCACGGGCAGATTTGTCTTTTGCTGCCATGCTTGGCGGTATGGCAAGCACCAACGCTAAGCTGGGTGCGGCGCATGGTTTAGCTTCGGCATTAGGCGGGAAAATCAACGCGCCGCACAGCGTGATCACCGCAAGGCTAGCACCGTTTGTGATGCATGAAAACATGCGCGTAGCAAAGCAAAGTGGTCGTAATGATGTGTTAGCTCGCTATCGTAAGGTTGCACAGTTGGTCACGGGCGATGAAGAAGCGCATCGAGATGATGGGGTTGCTTGGGTCAACAATATGCTGAAGCAGTTGGAAGTGCCTACATTGTCTTATTTTGGCGATTGTGATGCGTCATACAATGACATTGCTTCTGATGCATTAAAGTCGGTGGCGATTAAAGGTAATCCATTACCGCTGACTCAAGATAGGCTGGTGGAAGTGTTGAGCTCGGTATATACGCAGAGTCATGCGCAAAAATACCGTCAGCAAGATGATCTATCTGAGATGATTTAATCGCTGCATTTTACCTTGATGCATTTTAGCTAGATACAAAAAATGCGCGATTTCGAATGCTTATTGAGCTAGTACAGCTTAAGTATTTGAAATGGCGCATTTATCTGTTTTCGTTGATGTTTAATTCTAGAACAGGTTAAACGTTAAATTTCGCCTTTATCAAAGCGCGACTCACGCAAGGTCTCTTTTACGCGTTTTAAGTTGTCTCTAAAGCCACTACCACGGCGTAAGGTAAATCCTGTTGCTAACACATCAATGATGGTCATTTGTACCACACGGCTCGCCATTGGCATATACACGTCGGTATCCTCAGACACATCAAGAGTAATGGTAAGCGAGACTGCTTTATCAAGAGGGGAATTCTTAGCCGTAATTGCGATGACCGTTGCGCCGTTATCACGAGCAAGATGGGCAATTTCAATCAGGCTTTTAGTACGTCCTGTGTGAGAAATTAACACTACCACATCGTTGTCGGTGCTATTGATGCAGCTCATACGTTGCATGACCGGATCATCAAAGCGCGTAATCGGAATATTAAAGCGAATAAACTTATTTTGCGCGTCTTTAGCCACGGCAGAAGAGGCACCTTGCCCGAAAAATGAGATGCGTTTGGCTTGAGTCAGCAAATCGACAGCACGATTAATTTGTTGTGCGTCTAAGCTACTTTTTGCCACATCTAAGCAAGCCATGGTCGATTCAAAGATTTTATGAGTGTACGCATCCGGTCCGTCTGTTTCTTCAACATTACGGCTTACGTAGGGCGTACCATTGGCTAAGCTCTGCGCTAAGTGCAATTTAAAGTCGGGAAAACCTTTAGTATCTAAGCGACGGCAAAAACGGTTTACGGTTGGCTCACTGACATCGGCAAGTTTCGCAAGTGTTGCGATACTTGAGTGAATAGCTGTCTGCGGATTCGCCATGATAACCTCAGCAACCTTCCTTTCGGACTTGCTGAAGTTGTCTAAATTTTTTTGTACTTTTTCTAAAGTATTCATGAAGTTGGCTTATCGGATAATTTGAATACGTGACTCAATAGTGAGACTGACGAGCGTGAAAACGAATAAAATCAGTATATACCGTTCTGTAGTCGTGTTGTAACAAAACAGAAACTTAATGACAAGTAATGCGTAATAATATGACAGGCTTCAAAGTTGAAGCAGTCAGTTAGCTTCTTTTAGGTACTAGATCGCATCAATTTAGCCAAAATGGCATACATGAGAAAATAAATTACAGTCCTGACTCAATAGCATCAACAACTGTGTTGATCTGTTTAGTGAGCGATGGAGCCGCTTTTGCTATTTCACGTTGTTCGTTAAGGATGTTATGCAGTATCTCTTTGGTAGTAAGAGGGTTTGCTAACACAACTCGGAAAACAATGGTCGTCATCTTGTCCCACTTCTTAGGAGTAAGGGTAGTACGAGATACGAACGATAACCCGTTTTCACGTTGATGTTTTTGAATAAACTGGGTTAATCCATTGATCAATTCGTTGAGTTTGTGTTTTTTCTTACCTGTAGCCTTGTGTAGCGCAGCTTTAACGTGTGGTGGTATGTAGCGATAGGTGAGTAGACACAGTTCAGGTTCTGTAACGAGCTCAAAATCAGATTGCTGGCTTATTAAATCCGCAAAGTAGCGAGCTTTATCTAAGCTGGCATTGATCAGTAACTCGTAACCTGGTCGGCTGATAATATGCATGCTTGAGTAAAGAAGCATCGCCATGCCTGAGCGAGAACCCTCTAGAGCATGACTGCCGAGATCTTTTGAACCTTTACGCAGAATATAGGCCGCATGATGTTCAATGCTGGCCATTGAGTGCGGGTCTTTAAATAGAACCATTCCCGCGCCCATAGGGATATACAGTTGCTTATGCGCATCAATAGTGACTGAGTCGGCCAGTTCAATACCCGCAAGTAAATCTCTGTGCTTATTGGACATCAGTGTTGCGCCGCCCCAAGCCGCATCTACGTGGAAGTGGCATTGGTGCTTTTGACAAATAGCGGCAATCTCGGCCAATGGATCGATATTACCGGTTTCGGTGGTGCCTGCGATGCCCACTACAGCGATAGTCTTGATTTTATTTTCTTCAAGTTCGTTGAGCTTAGCTTCTAAATCAGTCAAGCACACTTTATTGTGGTCATCGGTTTTAACGGGTACTAGGCTTTCACGACCAATACCCAGTACATCCGCCGCTTTTTTCAGTGAATAATGTCCACGTTCGGATACCACAATGGCAACGCCTTCGTAGTCATAATGTTTCAGCGCTTTAAAGATGCCTTGCTGTTCGATGCCACGGAATTCACCATCGGCAGGAAAGGCATTATTACGCGCCACCCATAAGGCTGTGATATTGGCGATAGTGCCGCCAGAACAAAATGCGCCTAAAGAGTGCTGTGCGCTATGCATCCAACGACTGTAAAACGCGTCATCTTGCGCGTATATAAGGTTATGTAACATCCCTAACACTTGGCGCTCTAATGGCGTAAAGGCCTTAGAGGTTTCAATTTTTACCAAGTTTTGATTGAGCGCTATCATAATTTTCGATAACGGCATCAAGTAATAGGGCAGTGCAGACGTCATGTGGCCGATAAAGCTTGGCGATGAGGTATGAACAGAGTGCGATACTAATGTATCAAGCAAGTGCTGGGTATGGTCAGAAACAAAAGTGGGTGTTTCTGGCAAAATGGATTGTCGAAAATCCTTTTCGATTTCACGAAGAGGCTTTTCTTCCGCAACGATATGTTCTTTTAGGAATTGATTCAGGTTTCCAGACAGGCTCTCCTCAATTTGAGTGAGCGTCGATTCTGGGCCCTCAGGAACAGTAAATATTCTGAGTAAGCTTTCGAAATTAACTTGTGCTGTTTTGTCCTGTGAAACCATATAACATGAATTTGTATTGCGGAAATTGCGAGACAATGTAATAAATTAATCGCTCAAAGTCTCGCATTATTTTTCATGTACTGATTTTATGGTTAAGAGTAAGGCATCAATGTGAGTTGCAATTCATAGCAACTACGTCCTCAATAGAATGGTTATAGCGATTTAACGCATGCTCTATTTTATTGGGATGACTGAGTAAATCAGCCAGTGCCGAGCGAAACTCATAATTTTGTGGGTGAGATTGCGCTTGTCGATATTGGAAACTTTGTTTAGCTAACTGGCCTAACTTATCATCACGATTAGACAGTGCTTTAATATCACTTTGAGTCAGCTGCAGCCAAGATTCGACATCTGATTCGGTGGAAACTTTGTTGGGCTCAGACTTTAAAAAGGTATGTACGGCTTCACGATTGAGTTCAAAGTGTTTTTTTCGACCGTCTACAAACCAATCACTGACTTCTTTGAGTTGCGGGTTGTCAGTGCTCGTAATAGTAGCAAGGTCTTGATACCAAGTAATTGAGGCATCAATATAAGTATCGTATTTTGTGATTTGGCACTCTGTGTTTGCAGCAAAGGCAAAAGCAGGTATAGCTGACATTAGTAAAACCAGCGTTTTGTTCATCGAATAATTCCCTGAGTTGATAGACTCTACGACAGTAGTCAAAGTAATTTAACAAAACTTATATTAATTACCTAAGTGTTCGATGATTGAATGTGAGCAAGCCCGCCAAATATTACATTCCCAATCCAGCAAAGCTAAGGATAAGAACAGGGACCAGTAGACTTAAGATAAAACCACTGACAATCGCCACAGGAACGCAACGTATACCACCTGTTTGTTGAATGATGGGTAATGTAAAGTCCATTGCGGTAGCGCCAGCGTAGCCAATAGCGGTACAAGGACGGCTTTTTATTAATAGCGGGATAAAGATAAGCGCCATTAATTCGCGAAGTAACTCTACTATCAGTGAGGCACTGCCGTACAAGGGGCCATAACTCTCTGTGATTAAAATGCCACTTAATGAATACCAGCCAAAGCCTGATGCCATTGCCAATCCTTGGCTTATAGGAAGGCCAAGTAGTAGCGCTGAAACAATACCGCCTAGCCAAGAGGTGATAATCACGACACCTGCGATAATCAAGCCATGTTTGTTGATGATGATCTCACGAAGTGTCAGGCCGCTATTTCTAAGTTGTATGCCGATTAAAAATAACAATCCGAATAACGTCCACTCACTCGCCGTATGCACCCAACTCCAATATCCGGGCAGTAATAAACCAATGCCAACACCAAGGGCTACAACAAACACCAATCGAACGGATTCGGATGCCATTTCTAATAACGGCAGTTTGTTTTTCCTGCCTTCTACTTGTAGTGGAAATTTAATGTCAACTAAAGGTAAAGCCAGTACGTTAAATATGCCCATGCTAATAAAAAAGCAAGTTGCCACTATGATGATCTGTTTTAGATTACCGCCTAAGTTTTCCATTCCCGCAATACTTAGACCCATTAAAAATAGAATGAATAAAACGGTGTAAGAGCAGATCTTGTTGATCTTACTTAAAATATGCGGTGTTTTAATTGAGATGAAGTATCCCACAATGAGTGGAATAAAAATGAATAATAACCCTAGTAACATGTTTGTTTAGATACTTTCCGGTGCAATTTAAGGGAGAATACACAGCACAATATGCTGTTATCTTTAGAAGATTCATCAGCTTACACTAATCCAATTCAACTGAAAATTATTAGAGTCCTTTTGCGTGCTGTAGTTAGCTAATTCACGCATAAATCACACTTTCTTTTCGATATATATCGCAAGTTCTCATACTTTTTGTAATTTCAATACTACTTATCGTACATAGACAACAGAATGCTTGACTGTAAAGCTTATTGAGTACACGACGGAGTGAGGTATGTAGGCTCTGAAATAAGATGGATAATGACTCAAGTGGAGACGATGATTATGGCTAGAAATGGAATTGCTGCTGTGATTGACAACATTCAACGTTTTGATGGATTAAACTCTCGTTCAATGTTTGGTGGCACGGGATATTTTATTGATGATGCCATGTTTTTATTGGTTCATGAAGGAAGGGCATACTTGCGCGGTGGTCCCGATTTAACCGATAAACTGATCGCTTTAGGCTGTAAACAGTTTAAGTTCCAAAAACGAATCGGCTGCGCTAGAGTTCAATATTACAACATTATGGATCTCTATTTTTCCGATCCGATTCAAACGCATTCTTTGTTTATTCAATCCATAGAAAATGCCAAAGTTGACAAAGACAGATGCCAACATTGTGATGAGCGCATTCGTGACTTACCCAACTTGCAACTGAGTATCGAAAGAATGTTAGCCAGAATAGACATTCAAGATGTCAGTGGATTGAGAACTATTGGCTCTAGCGAGTCGTTTCGTCGCCTGCAATCTATCTATGGTTTAGACCTAAACATTAATTTGTTGTGGAAATTAGAAGGTGCGATTCAAGGTGTGCATTTTTCTTTATTAGGCAATGCAATCAAAAATGATTTGCTAGGTAAAATATCGGTGAATGAAGTGGGTAGGGCATCACGTTTAAATTAAGTGCTTAGAATGATTGAATGAATAAAATAAAAGAAGCCGTCACTGTGGGTGACGGCTTCATGCTGTATGGCATTGCAACAGATAATGTTTATCGGTAAATTTAGTGCGCTTGATTGCGTACTTTGCTTTACCTACTCTGCTTTAGCCTACTTTCCTGAGTACTGTTAGTTTAGCGCACTTGGTTTAGTCAACTAGCGCGTAGTCTCTTGCCAATATTTCAACGATTTCGGCTTTAGGGTTCGCGCTTAGCTCAATTTTATTGCCAGTGATTTTCTCTGCAATACTGGTATAAGTTTCTGAAAGCTCCATCATTGCTGATAACGGCAGTTCATTATCGGTTGCTAAAGCGTTACGCTCTGTCATGCGATCTTTGTTAAGTAAGATATCAGGATCAGGGAAGTGGTTTAACAAGAACTGACGGAAGCCTTCTTTCGAGTTTTCGACAATAACACCATCATTGTAAGCGTCTTTATCCCAAATACGTGAAGAATCAGGTGTGCCTACTTCGTCCATATAAATGAGCTTTTCATTGCCTTTACTGTCAGTGACATAACCAAATTCAAATTTGGTGTCGACAAAGATCTGTCCAATTTTTGAAAGAGCGTTATCAATAACGTTAAAGCCTTCTTTCAGCAACACTTCGTAGCGATCGACATCTTGTGGCGCTTGGAAATTAAATGATGCGTAGTTATTGATCAGATCTTGGCGAGTAATATTCACATCGTCCACTTCAGGAACGTTAGGAATACCTTTTAAAATGCCTTTGGTGGAAGGAGTAATTAATAGATCGTCAAGTAATCCGTCTTTGATTAAGCCTTCAGGCAAGTCGATACCACAGAACGAACGCTCACCTTTTGAATAAGCACGCCACATTGAGCCTGTAATGTATTTACGGCAGATAGCTTCAACCATCACAGGTTTCGCTTTTTGCACGATCCACACTAGAGGGTGGGGAATATCAAGAATATGACTGTCTGCTAAACCATTATCTTTAAACAGTTTAAACCAATGATTAGAGATGGCGTTAAGCGCTGCTCCTTTGCCGGGAACCCCTTTTAGGTTTTGTTCACCGTGCCAGATACAATCAAATGCAGAGATGCGATCACTAATTACCATGATGGCTAAAGGAGCATCTTCGGAAACATCGTAGTTTTTTTCTTTGATTAAGCGGCGACTGTCTTCTTCAGTAAGCCAGTACACAGAGCGCACTTTACCACTGTGTACAGGTTTATCGGTGCGAATAGGCAAGTCATCGTTAACGTCTAATACTTGGTCAGCAAGATTCATAATTTATACCTAATAGGGTAAATACTGCTGAGAATAATACACAGATCATTTTCACTATTCCAATAGAAAAGCAAACGATTGCGCCTCGTCAATTTGACTTCGCTATTTTTACGCTCTGTATCTTAATAAATTGTTAATTTAATGAAGATATTGAGTGTTTGATGTTGAGAAAAAGACTTCACATCCGTGTTGCATAGCTAACTGCTGTAATTGTTTACGAGCAAAACTATCAATATCGCCACTGGCTACAATGGCACTGGCGTTGCCTAAAGTGATGGCTTTTGTCACCACTTCAATTTCGCTGCTCTTTATTGAAGGCCTTAGCTGAATGATTTTCTCACAATCGACACGGTATGATTGAAGATCTTTTAAGTCTGGAAGATGGGTTTGTGCAGTGAATAAAATCCATTTGTGAGCCGATGAAGCTTTAGCCAAACGTTCTAAGCTAGATGCTTGAAAAGAACGAGGTGAAAGATTTAAAGCGCTGCTATTATTCATTGGTTGAAAGTGCATTTACTGTATCTCCATACATACTGTATAGATAAACAGTAATACCTGTTCGGTTAAAGATCAAGCTTAGATAATGAAATTTTGGCAAAAAAAAACCCAACACTAAGTTGGGTTTGTTGTTTTCTCGAGGTCTCTATGCGTGTTGACGCTTCAACATTTCTTTTTGTGGTGTGACGCTTTCTTCATGGTTATAGCGCTTGATATCCAGTAGCGCAGTTTGTTTGCATGAGTCGCAACAACAGTTAACGTACCCGTCCATGTAAGTCAATTTTTCAACGAAAGCTAATTTTTTACACCAATCGCAATGTGAGAAAGTTTTTTTCATACTAATAACTACTCCATAAGTATTTGCTTTTGATACGACCTTTTATTCGAGACAGGCCAGTATCGATGGTTCGATCCTCGCCGAAAGGTTAAGATTATAATATTACACCATTGTGAATAAACTGTTGCATATTTGTTCTCATCAAGCGTTATTAAGGGAGAAATAGGATTATTTCAGCAGTTTTTTGGCTTGAGCCCCTTCAACAGGTCGGCTGACAGATAAAGTTCGACCTTTTTTCAAGCCAACTTCGTAATCCGCGGTAAGGTTTTTCATCGCTTCTTGAAGTTGCTTTTTAAAGGTTTCCCTATCTATATTTTCAAATTCTTTATCAATATAATTCTTAATTTTCTTATCGGATTCGTCATCTGGAGCAATGAGCGGTAATTTTTCCAGTGCTCCTTCAATCCAACCCGATAGAAACGAGTTAACTCGTTTGGTGACTTCGGATGAGGGTGTACCTGAACCGGCAAAGCTATTTCTAAACTTACCTGTGTGTTCATTCATTTCTCGATACACAACATCAAACGCAAACGCGGCAAAAATAGCACGATCGGCTTCACCGATAAATTCTACGCGTTTTAACCCTTTATGATTTAGCAATACCGCTTCTACACCAAATTTGGTATTAATGCCACGTATAACTCGTAAAATATTATTACCGACATTGCTAGGTAAAAGGTGAGAAGATTGAGTTTTCCCCATTTTGATAAACTCAATATCATCTTTTTCAAGACCATACTTGAGCATAAGGTTGTGTGCCATTTTAATGGCGTTTGCAGCCTCGTTGACGTTGGCTGAATTACCTAATTCAAGGCATTTTGCTATTTTTTTCAACGCTTTTTGCTTGTTCATACGTTCTCGGCATCACCAAAAGGGGGACACATTTTACTCCTTTTTCGCTCACTCTTAAAGAGTAAATGAACAGCATTCTCTATGATGGTTTTGATCATTTCTTAAATCATGTAAAGTGTTAGAAAATAAACGACTTAAATTATTCATGCCTAAGACGATGGAGTAGCGCATGATGACTGCAGGAAGCATTATGTTACCAAGACTCAGCCAAACCCCTTCAAGCAATGCAACCGTTGATAGCTACCTTAAGCAGCTTGTACAACGAGGCTTT
This sequence comes from Vibrio halioticoli NBRC 102217, assembly GCF_000496695.1. Taxonomy (GTDB): domain Bacteria; phylum Pseudomonadota; class Gammaproteobacteria; order Enterobacterales; family Vibrionaceae; genus Vibrio; species Vibrio halioticoli. The sequence goes on along the minus strand of NZ_BAUJ01000028.1, from coordinate 49,259 downwards.
CAAGGTGAGATTGAAACCCAATACGCCAGTCGATTAGCGGTAGCAACCGATAACAGTGTTTATCAGCAATTACCGCAAGCGGTAGTGCATCCAAAAACACAGCTTGATATTGAACTGTTAACTGAAATTGGCCACCAAAGTGAATTCCATTCTGTTCGTTTTTCTCCAAGAGGTGGCGGCACAGGCACCAATGGACAATCTTTGACTGAACATATTGTGGTCGATCTGTCTCGTCATTTAAATAAATTGGTGGAATTGAACCTTGAAGAAGGTTGGGTGATTGTCGAAACCGGAATGGTTAAAGATAAACTCAATGATTTAATTCGAGAACACGGTTATTTCTTTTCCCCAGAGCTCTCAACCAGTAATAGGGCGACAATTGGTGGCATGATCAACACCGATGCTTCCGGGCAAGGTTCACTGCGTTATGGTAAAACCTCTGATCATGTATTGGGGTTAACCTCTGTATTAGCCGATGGTTCAGTATTAGATACTGAACAATGGCAACAGGTGAAAGCCAACAGCTTTGCGGCAAATGCAGTAGCTGAAACACAAAGAATTTGTCGTGAACATCGTCAAGCTATAGAAGCGCGCTTTCCTCCTTTAAATCGCTTTCTTACCGGCTACGATTTAAAAAATGCTCTGATTGACGATCAATTTTTACCAGAGCGGGTGCTGTGTGGCTCTGAAGGTTCATTGGGCTTTATTACTCGCGCCAAACTGAATCTCACTAAAATCCCTAAATCTCGCGTATTAGTTAACGTCAAATACGACAGTTTTGATTCGGCGCTTCGCTCTGCACCTATGATGGTAGAAGCGAATGCATTGTCGGTTGAAACCATTGACTCCATCGTGCTCAATCTTGCCAAGCAAGACATCGTATGGCACACCGTCAGTGATTTGTTAACCGAAGTCCCCGGCCAAGAAATGCTCGGCGTTAATATCGTTGAGTATGCAGGCTATGACTCCGAAGAAATTGATGCACAAGTGAACGCATTATTGTTGCGTTTAGATGAAATGATGGCATCGAAAAAAGGCGGTATCATCGGCTATCAAATCTGCGATGATCTTGCCAGTATTGGCAAAATATACGGCATGCGTAAAAAAGCGGTAGGTTTACTAGGCGCCACCAAAGGTGCAGCTAAGCCGGTAGCTTTTGCCGAAGACACTTGTGTACCGCCTGAAAATCTCGCCGATTTTATTGCTGAGTTTAGAGCTTTGTTAGATGGGCATAATCTTCGTTACGGCATGTTTGGTCACGTTGATGCGGGTGTACTGCACGTTCGACCCTCGTTGGATATGTGCGATCCTAAGCAAGAAGCGTTGATGCATCAGATTTCTGATCAAGTTGTGGCCTTGGTCTCTAAATATGGCGGCTTGATGTGGGGCGAGCATGGCAAAGGTTTTCGCTCTGAATACGGCCCAGAATTTTTCGGTGAGCATCTTTTTGAACAGTTGCGCCGAGTGAAAGGGGCGTTTGATCCCTTAAATAAGATGAACCCAGGCAAAATTTGTACTCCATTGGGTTCAAGTGACGAATTAGTCAAAGTCAATGGGGTGAAACGTGCACACTTTGACCGTCAAATCCCCGTCAATGTACGTGACAGCTTTAATGGTGCTATGGAGTGTAACGGTAACGGTTTATGTTTTAACTATGACGTTGCGTCACCTATGTGTCCCTCTATGAAGATCTTAGCCGACCGTCGACATTCACCAAAAGGTCGTGCAGGAATTGTCAGAGAGTGGTTGCGCCAGTTATCTGAACAAGGCGTTGATATCCTTGATTTAGAAAGTAAAACACTGAAAGGTTCGTTGTCGCTAAAGAATATGCTCGATAGAGTCATGAATCGAGTTAATCGTCGTCACCATTACGATTTTTCTCATGAAGTGTATGAGGCGATGCAAGGCTGTCTTGCGTGTAAAGCGTGTGCAACGCAGTGTCCGATTAAAGTCGATGTACCTAATTTTAGAGCGCGTTTCTTAAATCTTTACCACATGCGTTATCAAAGACCACTAAAAGATTACTTTGTCGCCAACATTGAATCTTTGCTACCTTTGATGGCCATTTCACCAAAATTGGTTAACACGGTACTTAATACCGGTTGGGTACAGTCTTTGGTGGCTTCTGGCATTGGTTATGTAGATGCGCCGTTACTGTCGTCACCGACGTTAAAGCAACGTCTGAAGAGTCAGCATGTTTCTAAATACGATTATCAAAAATTATCTCAGCTGAGTGATGAACAAAAACAAAAACATGTGATAGTGGTACAAGACCCATTTACCAGTTATTACGATGCGCAAGTGGTGGATGACTTTGTGTCATTGATCATCAAGCTTGGTTTCACCCCAATCATGTTGCCATTTCAACCTAATGGTAAAGCCCAACACATCAAAGGGTTTTTGAAGCAATTTACCAGCACAGCAGAGAGTACCTCTCAATTTTTAGCGGATGCTGCCAAGCTTAAAATGCCGATGGTCGGTGTCGATCCTGCTCTGGTGCTTTGTTATCGTGATGAATATAGAGAAATACTGAAGAAAAATTGTCCAGACTTTAGCGTTCAGACAGTGCATGAGTGGTTATTGCCACTGCTAACCACATTGCCAGAAATAGAGAGTAAGCAGCAACCGGCTTGGTATTTGCTGGCGCACTGTACTGAGAAAACCATGTTGCCTAATGCAGAGAAAGAGTGGGGAGCTATCTTTAGCCACTTTGGTGCGTCACTTAATTCTGTGCCAGTGGGTTGTTGTGGTATGGCGGGCACCTTTGGGCATGAAGCGGATAAACTGCAATGGTCAAAAGATATCTATGATTTAAGTTGGCGACCAAGCCTAGATAAGTTGCCGAAAGAGCGTTGCTTGGTGACCGGTTATTCATGCAGAAGCCAAGTGAAACGTCTACAAAGCGTAGCGGCTAAACACCCATTGCAGGCGCTGCTTGAGATAGTGTGATTTTTGTAAAATGCGCCCATTAAAAAGGGGTCAGGTTTTGAAATGCAAATTTCAAGACCTGACCCCTTTTTAATGGCTGTTATTTATCAAAGTTGTTCTTGGCTTCGTTAAATTTGTCTACGTAGGCCATCATGTCTTCTTCTACCCATGGGATAAGACCGCTGGCAATCATACGTTTGGTACCAGTACCAATCACTTGTCCTTCGCCTTTAAATTCAAAGTTCAGAGTGACGACACCGCGCTTACCGTTCACATCGAAAGTGGCACTGCTTAAATCAACCGTTGGCTGTTTAATGTCAAAACGACTGAATTCAAGTTTCATGCTTTCATAAATGATAAGAGGGCGCTTAGTGTTGAACATCATTTGCTCTTCTTTCATAAGAGGCACCATGATGTGTGGGAAGTTCATTCCAGAAAATTGCACATAGCCACGAATCACATTTTCGATAAGCTCTTTATCGGTACTGTTATCACCGTGGCGGTTTAGGCTGAGATATTGCTTTTCTTTAGTATCAACAACAGCACTAACTTCTTGGTTTTCATGTTCTACTTTTAGCTTTAAACCATCACCCACCATTCCAGAGAAGGTGAACTCCATGTTTTGGCTAATCCCTTCTTTTTGTAGCAATACAGCGAACAATAGGTCGCCTGGTACACAGAAGCGTTTGTGGTCTTCGTCATGGATAGGATTAAAGTCACCAGCAATGCCTTTGGCAAAATTGCTAGCTTGTTGGCGAGTAAAATAGAACGACGAATCTTCATTTACGAAGTAAGGGGATAAAAACATAATGGTGCTTAAAGTCTTTGTTGTTACCTGTTATTTTTCGAAGTATACCAAAGCGCTCACATTTAATGGTCTATCCAGTGTATCAAATGATGACAATTGCATGAATTTTTCATGAAACGGAAGGGGGAGTAGAGGCCAGACTAGGCTTTTCTATTGTCATTTTGGGGATTTTGGTTACAATACTCCGCTTGTTTGTTAAATGGTATCGTTCACATCAGTATTTGTGAGGGATTTAACAAGCAATTCATTTGGCTCTTGTTTTCTAAGGCATTGAACGCAAGAGATTGACTTAAACATGTGTTGCTTCGTATGTAACACCACTGGAATAGGACTTAAAATGCCTGTAATTACTCTTCCTGACGGCAGTCAGCGTCAATTTGACAACCCTGTATCAACTCTTGATGTCGCAGCTTCTATCGGCCCTGGTCTGGCAAAAGCCACCATTGCAGGTCGTGTGAATGGCGAACGTTTTGATGCGTGCGATCTTATTGAGCAAGATGCAAGCCTAGAAATCATCACTGCAAAAGACGAAGTTGATGGTCTTGAAATTGTGCGCCACTCATGTGCCCACCTTCTTGGTCATGCAATTAAGCAACTTTATCCGGATGCAAAAATGGCTATCGGTCCAACGATCGACAGCGGTTTTTACTACGACATCGATATGGAGCACCACCTTACGCAAGAAGATTTAGATAAAATCGAAAAGCGTATGAAAGAGCTTGCGAAAACTAAGTATCAAGTTGTTAAAAAGAAAGTCAGCTGGCAGGAAGCTCGCGATGCATTTGAAGCTCGCGGAGAAACCTACAAGATTGAAATCTTGGATGAGAACGTTGCAAGAGACGATCGTCCAGGTTTATACCACCACGAAGAATACGTTGACATGTGTCGCGGTCCACACGTACCTCACATGGGCTTCTGTCAGCACTTCACGCTACTTAACGTAGCCGGTGCATACTGGCGTGGTAACAGCGATAACAAGATGCTACAGCGTATCTACGGTACAGCGTTCCACGACAAGAAAGCACTTAAGGCGCACTTAACACGCCTTGAAGAAGCCGCTAAGCGTGACCACCGTAAGATTGGTAAGCATCTAGACTTGTTCCACATGCAGCAAGAAGCACCGGGTATGGTGTTCTGGCATCACAATGGCTGGTCTATTTTCCGTAATCTAGAAGTCTTCATTCGTGAAAAACTGACGGAATACGATTACCAAGAAGTAAAAGGTCCATTAATGATGGATCGCGTTCTTTGGGAACGTTCTGGTCACTGGGACAAATACGCTGATGCGATGTTCACCACTAACTCAGAAAACCGTGAATACGCAATTAAGCCAATGAACTGCCCAGGTCACGTACAGATCTTTAACCAAGGTCTAAAATCGTACCGTGATCTGCCGCTACGTATGGCTGAGTTTGGCTCATGTCACCGTAACGAACCATCAGGTGCATTGCATGGCATTATGCGTGTACGTGGCTTTACTCAGGATGATGCACACATCTTCTGTACTGAAAGCCAAATTCAAGATGAAGTCATTAGCTGCATCAAGATGGTATACGATACATACCAAACTTTCGGTTTTGACAACATCGTAGTGAAGCTGTCTACACGCCCTGAAAAGCGCGTCGGCTCTGATGAAATCTGGGATGAATCAGAAAAAGCACTAGAGCAAGCTTTGCAATCTATGGACATTTCTTACGAGATCCAAGAGGGTGAGGGTGCGTTCTACGGACCGAAAATTGAATTTACTTTGTATGATTGTCTGGATCGTGCGTGGCAATGTGGTACAGTGCAACTCGATTTCAACTTACCGGGTCGTTTAGGTGCAACTTATGTGGGTGAAAACAACGAACGTTTAGTTCCTGTTATGATTCACCGCGCTATTTTGGGCTCACTTGAGCGTTTCATCGGTATTCTTATCGAAGAATACGCTGGGTTCTTCCCAACGTGGTTGGCACCGGAACAAGCGGTAATTTTGAACATTACTGACAAACAAGCAGAATATGTTCAAGAAATCGCACAAAAAATGCAAAAAAGTGGAATTAGAGCCAAAGCGGACTTGAGAAATGAGAAGATTGGCTTTAAAATCCGCGAACACACTTTAAAACGTGTACCGTACATGTTGGTAGTTGGTGACCAAGAAATGGAAGCTGGCGAAATAGCAGTACGGACTCGTAAGGGCAAGGACCTAGGCAAGTTCAAAGTGGATGATTTTATCTCATACATCCAAGCCGAGGTTTCAAGCCGTAAGCTCAATCTGGAGGAATAAGCTATTAAAGGCGGAAGACGTGGTCAACAACAACCGGCCAAACAAAACCAGCACCGTTTAAACGGTGAGATTCGAAGCGTACGTGAAGTTCGATTAACTGGCGCTGATGGCGAACCAGTAGGTATCGTAACTTACTCAGAAGCACAGGCTGCAGCAGACGAAGCTGGTATGGATCTCGTAGAGATCAGCCCTAACGCCGAGCCACCTGTCTGTCGAGTGATGGATTATGGTAAGTTCCTCTTTGAAAAGAGCAAAGCTCTTAAAGAGCAGAAGAAGAAGCAAAAGCAGATTCAGATTAAGGAAGTAAAATTCCGACCTGGAACTGATATTGGAGACTATCAGGTAAAACTACGCAACCTGACGCGTTTCCTAGAAGACGGCAACAAAGTGAAGGTAACAATTCGCTTCCGTGGCCGCGAAATGGCACACCAAGACATCGGTGTAGACGTTCTGAAGCGATTGAAAGAAGATACAGTAGAATTTGCTGTTGTTGAATCTTTCCCTAGCCGAATTGAAGGTCGTCAGATGATCATGGTGCTAGCCCCTAAGAAGAAGTAATTACAGGCCTACAAGTAATTCAACCTTGCTGCTCCTGAGTGGCAGGGTTTTATTCGCCCTAATTACTATGTTATTAACAACTCAACAATGCGGAGTTATTCATCATGCCTAAGATGAAAACCAACAAAGGTGCTTCTAAGCGTTTCAAGAAAACAGCTGGTGGTATCAAATTTAAGCACGCTGGTAAACGTCACATCTTGACTAAGCGTACTACTAAGAACAAGCGTCAACTACGTCCTAACGCTATCCTTCCAAAATGTGAAGTGGCTGGTGTTATGCGTATGATGCCATACGCTTAATTCTTTTTAGTTTTTAATTCGTTTAGTTTAGGAGAGACATAATGCCTCGCGTAAAACGTGGTGTACAAGCTCGTGCACGTCATAAGAAAGTTCTAAAACAAGCTAAAGGTTACTACGGAGCACGTTCACGTGTATTCCGCGTAGCTTTCCAAGCAGTTACTAAAGCTGGTCAATACGCTTACCGTGACCGTCGTGCTAAAAAGCGCGTGTTCCGTCAGCTATGGATCGCTCGTATCAATGCTGCATCTCGCCAGAATGGTCTATCTTACAGCCGTTTCATCAACGGTCTTAAGAAAGCATCTATCGAGATCGACCGTAAGATCCTTGCGGATATCGCGGTATTCGACAAAGCTGCATTCGCAGTTCTAGTTGAAAAAGCAAAAGCTGCTCTATAATTTTTTAGAACATATAGCTTTATCTAAAGGAGACCTCAGGGTCTCCTTTTTTCTTGCCTGAAATTCCTAGCTGAAAGCCTGTTTTCCAAGCTCAATAGATTTGCACAGTTCGTCCTTTATCAGCGGTAGACAAAGCTCTCTAAACCACTGGTGCTCAGGATCGTTGTTGTAACGAGCATGCCAAAGTAGATAATAGTGATGTTCGTCGGTATCAAACGGAATGGGCTTAACCACCAGTTCTTTATTAGAAAAACGCGCGGCAATATGTAGGGGAACCGTCATTAAGGTATGAGTGAGAAGCAAGGCTTCCACAGCAGACTCAAAAGAGGGGGCTGTGGCGAATATACTTCTTTGTTGCTCTGCATCTGCAATAAGTCGATCCACTTCTCTTTGCTTATCTACCACACCATTAACCAAAATGTGTTTAGCATCCATATAGCGTTTGGTCGTCATCGACATAGTGGCCAGTGGATGTGACGCTGACATTAGCACCACATACTTATCTCCACCAAGACGCTTACCGTATAGATTCTCAGGGATCTCTTCTGCCATGGTTGCGACCAGATCAATGCTTCCTTTATGAAGTTCGCTGAGATCTTCATTTTGCCATAGCTGAGTGGTTAAACTTGATAATGGGGATTCTTGTTCCAGTTGCTGACAAATAACAGGCAGCATTTTGGGGGCAATAAAGGCATTGAAGGCGAGGGTAAAGCGACGGGAGATCTCTTTCGGCACAACTTCATCAGGAGAGTAAAGTCTGTTTAACCTTTGTAAAAGTTCAGGCAGCTCTTTTTGCAAATGAATAGCACGTTGACTCAATGAAAATTGATTGCCTTCACGGATCAAAATGGGATCGCCGAAGGCATCTCGAATTTGCAATAATGTTTTACTCATTGCTGACTGGCTAACGTTCAACTCTTGAGCTGACAGCGTCAGGTTGCGGGTTTTCAATAGTGAGTCTAGGGCTATCAATAATTTATAGTTGTGCATCCTTCATCCTTGAACGATTTCTCACTAGTGCGCTCTACAAGGTTTTTAACATCCAAACATCACACATGTTATGGAGCGTACCCTCTAGTGGTTTGGTTAAATGCTCAAAACCGAGCCCTTCATACAAACGCACGGCTGATGTCATATTTGAAAGTGTGTCTAAATAGCATTGAGTGAAACCTTGTTGTTTAGCAAAGTCTAAACAGTGGTTAGACAGCGCTTTACCCAAGCCTAAACCTCTTGCCCCCTCCAATAAAAAAAGCTTTTTTAGTTCACAAGTTGAAGAGCCTTCTACAAAGGGGGCGACTCCGCAGCCACCCACAACCACACCGTCTTTCAGTGCGACAAAGTAACGACTCTTGTTGTCTAACGTATAATAGCGACTCATATTTTCGACTTCAGGATCTGACGGTCCATAACCTTCACCCACGGCGCCAAACTCTTTCCCCACTTTTTTGATGACTTCTTTGACAGTAGGGTCAAATTCTGGAGTTATGCTGACTATTTTTAACGACATAATGGTTTCCTTATCTTTAGCTTTTAATCACAAGTTACCGTTATTCATCAGCATAGAGAAATGGATAAAAAGACTAATTGGTATGAATTTTTATCAAGTCTAGCAGAAAAATTAGAACTAATATCATGCTTAATGTGGCGATGATACAGAGCTTTGTGCTTGTCACAAGAGTCAGTTTGATAAATACTGAATTGTTAGGCCGCAATACTTTAGGGATATAAAATGAGAAATGTGTTGGTAGATTGTACTTGGTTAAATAAGCATTTGGGTGACAAAGATTTGGTACTGCTTGATGCCTTTATGCTTAACATCGTGGGTAAAGAGCCCATTGAGTACTCAGAGTTTGTCACCATTCCCGGCGCATTGCCTTTCGATATAGAAAACGACTTTTGTAACAACGAATCTAGCCAACTGCATGCACTTCCGACAGCGCAACAATTCACTAAAAATGCGCAAAAGTTAGGCATTAACAAGCGAAGTAAGATCGTAGTGTTCGACAATCAAGGGATCTACAGCGCCCCCAGAGCATGGTGGACGTTCAAGGTGATGGGTTTTGACAACGTAAAGGTCTTAGATGGTGGACTACCGGCTTGGATAGAAAAAGGATACCCAACCAGTCACGCTTATGCACAGATAGCTGGCCGCGGTGATTTTGTTTCGAACTACGAGTCAAATAAGGTGACCGATTATCAAGGGGTATTAGCCGAACTGAATAATCCTAAACAATTGCTGGTGGATGCCAGAGGTAGTGCACGGTTCAATGCAGAAGTTGCTGAGCCAAGACCCGGCGTTAGAGCAGGGCGAATCCCTAATTCAGTAAATCTCCCATTTGCCTCTTTGATGGAGGGTAATGGATTTAAATCAAAACCGGCGTTATTACAGCTGTTCTCTGAGATTGGTAGTGAGAATTCTGAGCGCTTAGTGTTTTCCTGTGGTTCAGGAATTACCGCCTGTATTCTTATTTTAGCCGCGCATGAAATTGGTCTATCCAACACTATTTTATACGATGGGTCTTGGGCTGAGTGGGGTTCGAATGAGGCACTTCCGCTAGAAGTGGAATAAACAAGGAGTCGTATAGCAAGGCATTGCGTTTGATGGTGCTCATACCAAAAGGAACTCTACAAGAGTTCCTTTTTTAATGCGATTTAGGTTTTCAAGTTTGTACTTTTTAGTTACAGATAGGGGATGTTAGTAAACTCATTTCTGCCCCTCTCATTGCTAGGGTAAAATATTATGCAAAAAGAAAGACCTGACCCCGTCGACATTGTTAATTGCCCCATAACTATTACCTTGCTAATTCACTGTGTTTATATACAGTTAAGATAATAACTATGAAAAAGATGCATAAATCGTTTGATTGGCGCATCGATAATACTAACTTTTAGACATGAACACATTATTATCAATCGTTTGTAATATATAAAATTGCTATGCAGATCTCGTAAAAACTTATGCATCTTTTGTATCCGCTAAATTGTTATGTTCAACTCGTGTTTTTATTAAAAAATGCATTTACAACAATCACTTACAGGTGATATTTTAATGACGAAACTTACAGGAAAGCAAGAGGTTATCCTGCTGCTAATTAATAAGCTGTTATGTGCCAGCGACAACAATAAGTAAGGTAAGCATGATTTTATTAAATGACATTCTAAATTTTGATAATTTAGATAATGTGAAGATTAGGTTCAACCTAATGTTTTCTGATAACTGGAATCCGTCAGAAATATATCGAATGCGAGATTTTTCAACATTATTAAACGGACACTATCACAACTACAGTCACAATCGTTCGTATAAAGAGGGGCAAATCACCGTTGGCTTCCTGAAAATCGAAGACGACAAATTTTTGTTATTCCACGTTGGAAAAGTGACTAAAGATTTGAATGTCTTTAATGGTGTCGGGTACGAATACGAGTCTATCCCTAAATATGAGAAGTACTGCGGTCGCCTAGTAGTTAAATTTCAAAATTCATCTCAAAATATGGTTAGAAGAGCTGTTTCAGTTATTGATGATATTTCTGTACATGAAATCTTATCCGATGATTTTAGTAATGATAAATTCCCAGGGTACGACAATGTAAGATTATCATGGGGTGAAATGCATTCGGTACTTCAAAAGGACAGTTGGAAGACAGCACTTGAGAATCAAAAGGCAATTTACTTAATAACTGATAAACAAAGTGGCAAGATGTATGTAGGTTCGGCTAGTGGTGAACAAATGTTACTGGGGCGGTGGAAGTCATATGCACGTAATGGTCATGGCGGTAACGTTGAGCTACGACAGCTGACATTTGACTATATCCAGAACAACTTTGAGTATTCGGTCTTAGAAATATTCAAATCTACTACAGATAGCAGCTTGATCATCGAACGCGAATCATGGTGGAAGCAAACATTAAAATCACGACAGTTTGGGTACAATAGTAATTAAACATTGATAAACCCCCAGCTATGCTGGAGTGACTCGCATAGGTTTGACCGTGACAACGGTATATGTAACTTCTTTGCTCGACCAAAAGTAAAGAGGAAACAACCTATGCGAGACTATAAGAGTCTGTCTCATACAAGATGGGATTGTAAATACCACGTGGTATTTATTCCAAAGAAAAGACAAAAATTGATCTATGGTGCCTCCGATGAATTTAAGTACCACATAAGTGTGGCAGATTCTCGGTAGGGGGAATTCATGTCATTCGTTAGAGTGCAAATATGGATAGTGCATACTTAAAAGTAAAACGCGCAGAAAAACATCTTGCTGAACTTAGTCAGATGTTTAGGAGAAACAAGCCATTTGGTTATTATTTAGAAACGAATTACAAAACTGGTGAAAGAGCAACATTCGCAAAGAGAAACGAGGACGTTGCTAATGAAGCTGCTATTGTAATTGGTGATGTTCTTCATAACTTAAGAGCAGCCATTGATCACGCATATTGGAGTTGTACCGAGAAGCACGCAAAGTCGGACAGAGAAAGAAAAAACATTCAGTTTCCCATTACTTCGACAGAAACTGCACTTAGAGACTCCATTTTACCTGGCTTACCATCAAGAGTCTCTCAAGATTTCGCAAATGCACTCGCAAGCCTTAAACCATACAGAGATGGTGGAAATTTGTTTCTTTGCGCTATCCATGACTTGGATGTAATGGACAAACATAAGCTATTAGTCCCAACTGGAAACTTTACAAAAATTAATAGCACAATGATTCAGAGATTGGTTCCTGATTTCCCTTCTGGGCTAACTGATTGTGGTGCAGGTAACTGCTATCGAGATGTAGTGTGGAGGGTACAGCCTATGACATGGACGCAAAGGAGAAAAGCAAAAATACCTCCGTCAAATATAATTGAGCAGGAGCTTGACGTACCAGTTGAAATCATTATTAGTGACATAGATCCAACAAAACCAGCAATTCAAACTCTTCAAGAACTAATCGATTTGACAATATGTACAATTAAAAGTCTTTACTCAGGGGCTGGTATAAATGTTGATTAAACACCCTAATAAATAGCTGCAGCGGATCAATTTATGCTGCGCTCTAATTGCCCGCTGAGCTAGGTGTTATGTAATAAGGGAGAAAACTATGGAGTATTCAACAATAAAGGAACTAGTGATTGATGTCTGCACGACAGAAGGCACTTTTCCTTCTTTCGAGAAATTAACAGCTCTAGTTTTGGAAAACTTTCCTACAAGTAAGTGGCAGAAAACGCACTATGCTTGGTATAAATCGAAAATTAAGCGTGGGGAGATTGAAATTCCGGGGTTTACCTCTGTCGATGCTGCGGATGAAGATAACGATGTTCAAGAGTCAATAGATGCCAGTTTGTCCTTAGAAAAAGATCTTCACACTTATCTAGCTCGAAATATTTCAGATATCGAGGACGGTCTATCGATCGTAGAGGATGGAATTGAATATGTAGTTGATGCAGGACGTATAGATATACTTGCTAAAGATAAAACCGACCAATTGGTTGTTATTGAGCTTAAAGCAGGTAAAGCAAAGGATTCAGCATTAGGGCAGTTGTTAGGCTATATTGGTTGTCTTTCTGAATCACCAAATACACCAAATATAAGGGGTATTCTGGTCGCATCAGATTTCGACAAAAGGGTAGTGTTTGGTGCTAAAGGTTTAAGCCATGTAAAGTTAGTGAAATACCAAGTATCGTTCAACTTGGAAGAAGTTACATAACAACCTGTTTAAGAGTAATTCGCAACGCTTGGCTCGTTTGCTATGCGTTGCGTTTTGTGTTTAAGGTGGCATGCGGTAACTTTGATATTGCGTTGTTCACACCTTAATAGGGCGTCATCAACTCACTTTTGTCGAATAACAAGTTAGAAATCTTTTCCGAAGAATGGGACATAGAACAAATTTCTGTCCGAGAAAGCCACGCCTTAATGAGTCTGATATGACTATACATTAAGGCGTTGGAGTGCGTTTACTAGGTTAAGGCAACAGTAAAGCGCAATGGCTTGCCCGTATAGGTTCCTTTTTTGATAAATGTTCAATCAATTACGCCTTGAGCTTAGAACTCGTAGCCAACACCTGCATAGGCGCTCATTGACTCTGTTGCCGTGTCGTAAGCACCACCGAGTTTTGCTGTAAAGTTTTCTGTGAATCGTTCACCTACACCAACGGCAACAGCTTGTGCATCACCATGATATCCAACAGCAGCTGTAACTGAAAACTTGCCTACACCATACGGGTTCACTAGACCTGCAAAAGCAGCTGACTCTGCATATGCCCCCTCTACGTTCTTCGCCATTTGTTCAAAGTCTTCACGTAGGTTTTGAAGATCAGCGCTGTTTTGCGCTACGTTTTCTGTATTTTGTACAGCCAAGGCATGATTTGGAGTAGGGAAAACTAGAAAATTTGTATTAATGCAGGGGAGTACTAAGCAGGCATCAGCGTAATATGCAAAAAGGCAAATTTTCTAGAAGTTTTGGGGTTACTAGTTTAAAAATATAAAACTAAGGCAGGAGCCTTATGACTTTTCCGCTGTCAGTTGTAACGTACAGATAGTCATCAGGTGAGACCTGTATATCACGAATTCTTTCGCCTAAGTCTTCAAACAAGCGCTTCTCTTCAATCAGTTTGTTGCCGTCTATCTTGATAACGTTGATATGAGTGAGCTTTAATGCACCCGCCAGTAATTTCCCTTTAAGCTCAGGGTAGCGTTTACCTTGATAAAGAATTAACGATGAAGGCGCGATAGAAGGGGTGTAAACCAGTGCTGGCGCAGTGACGCCTTCTTTATATTCTGAATCACCAACGCTAATCGGTCCCCAATATTCTTTGCCGTGTGAGGTTTCTGCCCAGCCATAATTATGGCCTTTTTGAATGTGATTAATCTCATCACCGCCACGCGGGCCGTGCTCTATAGCCCATAAGGTATTGGTGTCTTGCGCGAAGGTGATGCCTTGCGGGTTGCGGTGCCCATAACTCCATATCTCAGGTAGTGCTTGTGGGTTTTTTATAAATGGATTATCGGCAGGGACTGAGCCGTCACTGTTGACTCTAAGGATGCTGCCCGCATGCGTAGACAAATCTTGTCCGTTATCTCTTACGCCGCGATCGCCAATACTAAAGTACAGTTTATTGTCTGCATCAAAGGCTATTCGACTGCCAAAATGACGTCCGCTATCAGAATCTGATTGAGTCAGCACAATATCGTTAAAGCCCGTAATAGCGCCATTTTGATAAGTCATAGTTGCAAGTGCTACTCGTGCGCCTTGCTGAGTATTTTGGCTGTAGGTGAGGTAGACCTGAGTCTTGTCTAACGGATTAATCGCAAGGTCGAGCAGGCCGCCTTGGCCTTTGGCATAAACATTACTGGGTGTATATAAAGGCTTAATCGCTTTATTGGTAATGTCGAGCTCGACAATGGCGCCATTACGTTCACTAATTAATGCCGTATTCGCACTAACAAATTCAATCGACCAAGGGATTTGCAAACCCGTGGCCACAGTTTCAAGACGATAAGAGGCAGATTGCGGCTCGGCAACCACCGCAAAACTTGCCGTTAGTGAAGAAAAACCGAGTATGGCGCTGCTGATAATCGTGGGTAATGGTGATTTCACTAGGTGTCTCTCCCTGCTAGCGGTGATTTTGACAATGACTAAGTATCCAATACGTCAATTGTGATTATATGCATCTTTTAGAGTATTAGGGTATAGCACATTGATATCATTGAGATATAAATCATTGAACTTCGGCGTTTGCTGCTGGTTTGTTTGTATCTTTATACTTCGCTTAGCGCTTGTTCTGATAACGATTGCGGGAGTAAGATACAAAATCCAACCTGAGTAAAGTTTAACCACTCATGACTAAAAGTGCGTCACAAACAGGGGAGTGAGTGCTTATATTGCGCTGTTCTTGCCGAAGAATTAAGAAATCTTGAATTTCCGTCTATTTACGTTTGGCTTTATGCCTGCCTTTTATTACTATGTGTAACTATTCAAAATACCCTAAATCCCGATGGATACTGCCATTAGGCAGACGAGGAAATAATGCAACATCTACAAGAGATTATTGCTAACGCGACTGCTGCTATCGAAGAAGCGCAATCGTTAGTTGCACTGGATGAAGTGCGTGTTCAATTCCTAGGTAAAAAAGGTGAGCTAACGCTTCAACTTCAAAGCCTAGGTAAATTACCGCCAGAAGAACGCCGTAGCGCGGGTCAAGAGATCAACAAAGCGAAAGGTGCGGTTCAACAAGCGATTGCGGCTCGTAAAGACGGCCTGCAAAAAGCAGAGTTGGAAGCTAAACTGGCTGCTGAAACCATCGATGTGACCCTACCAGGTCGTCGCATTGAAAATGGTGGTCTACACCCAGTAACGCGTACTATCGAGCGTATGGAACAGTTCTTTGGTGAACTTGGTTTTGCAACAGAATCAGGTCCAGAAATCGAAGATGCATTCCATAACTTCGATGCACTGAACATTGCGCAAGATCACCCAGCTCGTACCGATCACGATACGTTCTTCTTCAACCCTGATCTGATGCTACGTACGCACACTTCTGGTGTTCAAATCCGTACTATGGAAAACGGCAAACCACCGTTTCGTTTCATTGCACCAGGCCGTGTATACCGTAACGATTACGACCAAACTCACACGCCAATGTTCCACCAGATTGAAGGTCTATTGGTTGATGAGAACGTAAACTTTGCGCAGTTGAAAGGCATCATCTCTGACTTCCTAGTGGCATTCTTTGAAGAAGAAGTAGAAGTGCGTTTCCGTCCATCTTACTTTCCGTTCACAGAACCTTCTGCTGAAGTGGATGTAAAACGTAAAGACGGCAAATGGTTAGAAGTATTAGGTTGTGGCATGGTTCACCCTAACGTACTTCGTTCTGTAGGCATTGATCCTGAACAGTACCAAGGCTTCGCATTTGGTATGGGCGTTGAGCGCTTAACCATGCTTCGTTACGGCGTAACGGACTTGCGTGCGTTCTTCGAAAACGACCTTCGTTTCCTTAAACAGTTCAAGTAATCCAGGGACACAAATAGATGAAATTCAGTGAATCATGGCTTCGTCAGTGGGTTAGCCCTGCGGTTACTACTGACGAACTAACACACCAAATTACAATGGCTGGCTTAGAGGTTGACGACGTTCTTCCTGTAGCGGGCGAATTTACCGGCGTTAAAGTAGGTAAAGTAGTGGAATGTGGTCAGCACCCAGATGCTGACAAATTGCGCGTAACAAAAGTAGATGTTGGCGCAGAAGAACTTCTTGATATCGTATGTGGCGCGCCAAACTGTCGCGAAGGCCTAATTGTTGCTGTGGCAACCGTTGGTGCTGTTCTACCGGGCGATTTCAAAATCAAAAAAGCAAAACTACGTGGTCAACCTTCACACGGCATGCTGTGTTCTTTCACAGAGCTAGGCATTGATGTGGAATCTGACGGCATCATGGAATTACCAGAAACTGCTGTTGTGGGTACGGATTTCCGTGAATTCCTAGATCTTAACGACGTAACGGTTGATGTGGATCTTACAGCAAACCGCGCTGATTGCTTTAGCATTCGTGGTCTTGCTCGTGAAGTGGGCGTACTTAACCGTGAAGCGGTAAAAGAGCCAGAATTCACAGCGGCTTCTGAAAGCATTCAAGACACAGTTGCTATCGAAGTGAAAGCGGCGCACGCATGTCCTCGTTACCTTGGCCGTGTGATCAAAAACGTCAACGTGAAAGCAGCTTCTCCAATTTGGATGCAAGAAGCACTGCGTCGTTGTGGCGTTCGCGCTATCGACCCAATTGTTGATATCACTAACTACGTGATGCTAGAGCAAGGCCAACCAATGCACGCGTTCGATCTGAGCAAGATTGAAGGTGGCATTGTGGTTCGTATGGCTGAGCAAGACGAGAAACTGACTCTTCTTGATGGCAACGAAGCAAAATTAAATGCAGATACGCTGATCATTGCCGATCACAAACAAGCTCTTGCTATCGCAGGTATCTTCGGTGGTGAAGGCTCTGGCGTAACTGGCGAAACGACTGACGTACTTCTTGAAAGTGCCTTCTTTGCACCGGATGCGATTCGCGGCCGTGCACGTGCTTACGGTTTGCATACTGATTCTTCAATGCGCTTTGAGCGTGGTGTGGATTTTGAACTGCAACACAAAGCAATGGAACGCGCTACTCAGCTTTTGGTTGAGATCTGTGGCGGTGACGTTGCTCCAATCGCTGGCGTTGAATCAGCGCAAGACTTGCCAAAAGCCAACACCGTTTCTCTACGTCGCACTAAGCTAGACAGCCTACTAGGTCACGCTATCTCTGATGCAGACGTTGTTGAAATTCTAGAGCGCCTAGGTTGTACAGTAACGACAACTGAATCAGGTTGGGATGCAGTTGCTCCAACATGGCGTTTTGATATCGCTATCGAAGAAGACTTGGTTGAAGAAGTTGGTCGTATTTTTGGCTACAACAACATTCCAAATCAAGCGCCTTTAGCGGCACTGACAATGAACGATCACAAAGAGGCGAATCAGCCACTAAAACGTGTTCGTGATCTGCTGGTGGACCGTGGCTATCACGAAGCGGTAACGTACAGCTTTGTTGAGCCTGAGCAACAAAAACTGATTGCACCAAGCATTGAGCCTTTAGTGCTGCCGTTCCCAATCTCTGCTGACATGTCAGCAATGCGTGTACAGTTGATCCAAGGTTTGCTAAACACGGTTGTTCACAACCAAAAACGTCAACAGCCACGCGTTCGTTTGTTCGAATCTGGCCTACGCTTTATTCCTGATGCCAATGCTGAAAACGGCATGCGTCAAGAATTCATGCTAGCCGGCGTTCTTGCAGGTTCTCGCAGTGAAGAGCATTGGGACATCGAAACCAACACTGTTGATTTCTTTGATCTTAAAGGCGATTTAGAAGCGGTACTTGAGCTGACTTGCAACGAAAAAGCGTACAGCTTTGCGGCAACTAAGCACCCAGCACTTCACCCAGGTCAAGCTGCGGCTATTATCCTAGACGGTAAAGAAGTAGGCGTTATCGGTACTGTTCACCCAGAACTTGAGCGTAAGTTTGGTCTTAACGGCCGCACTGTTGTATTTGAACTAGAGTGGGATGCAATTGCAACTCGCGTGCTTCCTGAAGCGGTAGCCGTATCTAAGTTCCCTGCAAACCGCCGCGACATCGCGCTAGTTGTTGACGAAGCTGTGGCTTCTGGCGACGTAGTAGCTGCCTGTCTTGCTAACGGTGGCGAGTTAATGACAGATGCGAAACTGTTCGACGTTTACCAAGGTAAAGGCGTTGAAGACGGTAAGAAGAGTTTGGCGATTGCTCTAACTCTGCAATCTGTTGAGCGTACTTTGGAAGAAGCAGACATTGCTGGCGCTGTTGAAGCAACAGTGAGCGCAGTTTCAGAGAAGTTTGGCGCAGTATTGCGTGACTAGTTTTATCACTCATGCTGAGTGTGAATAACTGACCGAATGAAATAGGGAGCCTAATGGTTCCCTTTTTTTTATCTATCTTCTGCAAAATACGCTAGAATGCACCCCATTATTTAAGTCTGAGCCAAATTATCTATGACCAATGCCACAACCCCTAACAGCTTTGCTGATCTTGCGTTAATTAAACCTCTTTTAGCTCGCCTAGAAGAGCTGGAGTATCAACAACCTACACCTATTCAAGCGCAAATCATCCCTAGCGTACTAGCGGGTCGTGACGTCATTGCTGGCGCTAATACTGGTTCAGGTAAAACCGCCGCATTTGCACTGCCTATACTGCAAGAGTTGTTCACTAAGCATGATTTGGTGAAATCGAGCCCAAGCAAGGGCAACTATGTCTCGGGTTTGATCTTGGTGCCAACACGAGAGTTGGCAAAACAGGTGGCCGATAACGTTAAGTCTTATGCGGTTCACTTTAACGGTGAGATCAAAACTGTTGCTGTGTTCGGTGGTGTATCAACCAATGCACAAATGCAAACACTGCGCGGTGGCACAGATATCTTGGTGGCAACGCCAGGTCGTTTGCTTGATCTGATCTCTAGTAACGCCATTAAACTGGACAGAGTGAAGACGTTAGTATTGGATGAAGCAGACCGTATGTTGAGCTTAGGCTTTACAGAAGAACTGTCCGACCTATTAGCGAAACTGCCTAAGCAAAAACAAACGCTGTTGTTCTCAGCCACTTTCCCAGAACAAGTGCAGGCGCTTACTCAAGAACTGCTCAATGATCCAGTTGAAGTTCAACTGCAAAGCGATGACGAGAGCACCGTGGTACAGCGCGTATTCAACGTCAACAAAGGTGAGAAGACGGCGGTACTGGCGCACTTGATCAAAAAGCATCAATGGCGACAAGCATTAGTGTTTGTGAATGCGAAAAATAGCTGTGAACACTTAGCGGACAAACTGTATAAACGCGGCATTGAAGCCGACGTATTCCACGGTGACAAAGGCCAAGGTTATCGTACTCGTATCCTTGACGCATTTAAGTCAGGTGAGATTGAAGTGCTTATTGCAACCGATATTGCAGCCCGTGGTCTAGATATTGAAAAACTGCCAGTGGTTATCAACTTCGACCTGCCAAGAAGTCCATCCGATTACATGCACCGCATTGGACGAAGTGGTCGTGCCGGTGAAGTGGGCTTAGCTTTATCGCTGATCGATTATGAAGATCTGCATCATTTCAAAGTTATTGAAAAGAAAAACAAAATTCGTCTTGAGCGCGAACAAGTGGCAGGCTTTGAGGTTGACGAAACTGTAACTCAAGAAATGATTGAAGCCAACAAACCAAAAGCAGCACCAGCAGGTACTGGCAAGAAAAAGCGTAAGAAAAAAGCGCAAGGCGGCTCTGACGATATTTGGTTAAGAAATTCTTAATCAAAATTGATGCGTGTCAGCCCGTTGTATTCAAGTTAACTGGCTGGCACTTTTTTATGATTCTTACTGTAGTGATAAGGGCGCGAACATGAGCGGCACTCAACGATCCAACATACGCAAAGGGCTTGAAGTAAACATTGTCCTGAAAAAAGATCAACGCACTGGAACACTGACTTCAGGCGTAGTGAAAGATATTCTGACTAAGTCACCTAACCATCCGCACGGCATTAAGGTTCGCCTAGAAAGTGGTGATGTGGGGCGAGTAAAAGAGATCGTATAAGCGCACGTTTGAGCCTGTCTTAGTAAGGTTTGAACGTTGCAAATATCAGCGTTAGGAATAGCTTGATGGTCGGCTCGAACTCATTAATTTGTCTAGCTGCCTCTGCGCTTTGTTTGGGTTATTCAAATCGACAGCTTCAATCATTTCACATTCATCTCTCACCATTTCATCGATAAGGCTAGGGTAGTGGCGACAATCTTCGGGCCGGTCGAGGTAAATGCTGCACGTATATTTGTCTTTTTCTCCAGCCCTGATTTTTGGTACCAATTCTAAAAATGGGCAACGCTCTAGTTGCTCTCTTGTTTGCGGATCAAACCAGATTTTGCCATCTTTCACATACTCAAAGATATCCGGGTTAAATAACTCCCACAGGTCTATCTCTTGTTGTGTGGCCGCTAAATCACCATTGCCATATTTGATGCAACATTTCCCGCATTGGTTACAGTCTTTCATGATGTTTCCGCATGGTATTTCCGTTGAGTCATGATGATGGATTCAGTCTATCACTAATCGTCATGAGCAAAATGAGTAAATCAACAGTGTTTAAGGCAGATTAGTAGCACAATCACCTGTATTATTTCGCTATAATCCCTCCTATTATCTAAAATTCAATAAGATAGAACATGAGAAAATACTACATTGTGGAAGGTGACACTTCTTCTAAAAAGCAAAAACTCGCCTACCCAAAGATGGCATTGTGCGAAAAATGCGTAACCGATTTCGCCGTGATTAGTGAAGGCGAGAGAACCTACGAGCCATGTCAAAAATGCGGCGCTGACGATTAGGTGCGGGGTCAAGGTGCGGGGTCAGGTCTTGAAATTTGCACCTATATTTAAGCGACTGCTATTTTAAAAAATGGCGGTTACTTTAAGTAATCCACGCTATCGTAAAAATTATATGCATCAAATCATCTCATCATCCGCACGACATCAAAATGTGTTTGAGGGGGATGATGTAGGGCATGTAAAAGAAATTTTATACAATGAATTTAAAGGACATTACTGTGAAAAACATATTCCTTGTTATTGCACTTAGCTTTTTTATGGCAGGTTGTGTCTCCAAACCAGTTTTAAATATTGAACAAGCTTATGTACCGACGTCACAAACCGGTGAACATGTTTCGAGTGAATCTGTTCGTGATGCAATATTTCGCGCAGCAGAGCGCCGCGGCTGGACGCCTAGGGTAATTGAACCTGGCGTGATTATGGCCGATATCTCAGTGCGTTCTCACACGGCTAGAGTCAAGATTGAATATGATGATAGTGAATACAGTATCCATTATGTAAGTAGCCAAAACCTGAATTACAAAAACGGCACTATCCATAGAAACTACAACAACTGGGTACTAAAACTGTCTCGCAGCATCCAACAAGAACTGGGTGTGAACTCGCAAAAATACTAATTATTTTTGCTAAATTGAGTTAAATTACGCTACTTATTTTATACATCATGAGTGGCGTTTTTTCGTTCTTTGTTGATTGATGTAATGATGGAAATACGGGTATAGGGAAATGATAAAAGGCCAAATAGTCGAGTGGTTTGATGCAAAAGGATATGGTTTTATCGAAATGCCATACAGCGAGCAGAAGGTTTTTGTGCATATTTCTGCACTGAAAAATAGGAATCGACGACCGAAAATAGGGGATGAAGTTACATTTGAAGTCCTCGAAGATAACCGAGGTCGTTTCAATGCTCATAATGTGGCTCGTGTTGGAGGCTCACCTATGTCAACGAGCATGCTGTTTAGCACTATTTATCTTTTTGCAGTAATTATCGCGACAATGCTATTTAACGGGGAAAAGTGGATTATCCTTGCTTATGCATTTATGTCTCTGGTGACTTATTTTATGTATGCGATAGATAAAAGCGCAGCAAAAGAAGGTCGATGGCGAACGTCTGAAAACACACTTCATCTGCTAGCGTTGTTCGGCGGTTGGCCTGGCGCTTTATGCGCACAGACCGAATTTAACCACAAATCGAAGAAACAGCCATTTAAAACGATTTTATGGATCACGGTAATCGTAAATATAGCTGTGTTTGCTTGGACGTTTACTCCTCAAGGGCATGCTGCGATAGGCGAGTTAGTTCGAGGGATAATATCGTTTCTGAGGTAATTGTGGGTGGAACTCAGTATGACTTGGATTTTTTTATTGGGCTAAAGCAGTTGTTGATACCAAAGTTGTTTGTTAGACCGAGAATCACAAGGTTGTGATCGCTCTTTCCTTATGCTTAATTGAGCAGTGTGTATTGCAATTTATTCCCATAAACAAACCACTGTACCGAAAATGCTCAATGACATTCCCCTTTGATCACTTAAGCTTGGACTTAACATCGTAATTTCCATTACCTAACTCAATTCGTTCTTTACTTGAGATGGACGACTTAGGGATTTCTACATGGTACTCATTAACTGGGTAAGGTGTGCTTGAATTTCTAACCGAACCTTTTTCACTAACTTCAACATCGAATATTGCGCCATCATCTAGCGTAACATCCACATGGAACTATCCATCTTCTGGCGTCCATGATTCTAAGAACGTGCGGGGTCAGGTCTTGAAATTTGCAGGTATAGATGATGTTTAATCGTTTATACCTGCACATATTAATCCGCGCACATTTAAAGCATTACGCTTAATGAACTTTACTAACCAAACTCACTCAACCCTCTTACCACGCCTAACCTGATACACCGCGATATTCTTCTCAGTGAGATGCCTTACAACATCAGGGATCGTTTGCATCGGCATTGCCATTTGATAACCGTGCTCAAGATGCACTATCTGATCGGCGCTTTTGTCATTCAAAAACGATGTCAGTACATCCAGAGTTGCGTCTTGTGACGTCTCTTGCGCGTGAGCGACCTCAAAGTAAACAAGATATAAATCGTCGCTATAGTCCTGTGGTGTTCCATTATTCATAGTGCCTCCGGGATAAAGAATTGACTGCTATTCATACCGCAATGGTTGATGTTTTAAACATAAACTATTGCTAGGGGCTGATCTAGAGAATACAAGTGACGAAAAAGCATTTATATGACGTGAGACGTGTTTGTTGACAAGGTATGTGACTGCGATAGAAGTTTATTTCTCAGTATAAAATAAATTTTTGTTGCACATGAAACAAAATGAGGTTAGTATTACCTCAAATATTGTTGCAGGTGAAACATTATGATGAATAAAGCGTATCAATGGGCCTTGTATCTTGTGCTTGGTTTAAGTGCAGTTTTTGCTGTGTTTTTGGTGGTGAGTGACAACGTTGCTCCATTTACCACCCAAGCTCAATTACATATCCCGACCAGTCGCATTGCGGCAGAAGTGTCTGCTCCCGTGATTGAATTAGCGGTTGAGAATGGACAGAAAGTGAAGAAAGGGGACTTGCTGGTTCGTTTAGATTCAGCTCGTTACCAACTCGCGTTGACACAGGCTCAAGCCAATTTAGTAGAGGCTGAACAAACCTATCAAGCCAACAAACAGCATCTAAACAGTGCATTAGCTGCGCTTCGTCAGCGTCAGCAAGAGGCGAGCAATGCACAGCGTAAAATAAAGCGTAATGATCGATTAATTGCTCGCAAGCTAATTAGCCAAGAAGCGTATGACGATAGTCATGCCAGTTTAGTCGTGCATCAACAAGCGGTGGAATCGGCGCGCGCACAAGTGGCGCAAATTAAAGCTGAGTTGGTACAAAGCAGTGATAACGGAGCATTGGCCGTTGCTCGCGCTCGTGTTGAATTAGCAAAGTTAGATCTTAAAAAGACCACACTCTTAGCGCCAGTAGATGGCGTGATCAGTAACTTGAATTTAAATTCGGGGACGTATGTGAACGCGGGGACACCAGTGTTGTTCTTAGTGGACAGAAATCACGCGTGGGTAAATGCCGACTTTAATGAAAAAGGTTTAGCAAAATTAACCAAAGGTACAGATGTACGTTTAGTGTTTGATGCTCTACCGGGTGAGGTTCATAGAGGTGAAATTCAAGGTAAGGAACTTGCAATACATGATGCAAGCAGTGACAACAACGGATTAGCGCGCGTAGTCAATGATGATCACTGGATTCGCGATCAACAAAAAGTGCGTACTCAAGTTTCCCTCTCTGATTTAGACAGTTCGGCACTGTTCTCTGGTTCAAAAGTGAGTGTGATGGTGGTTTCTAACACATCAACTTGGGATTGCCTAGGCAGCACTTGGATGGGATTTTTAGCTCATCTGCGATACCTAGTGTAAGACAACGAATGTAAGAACGGGGGGCAGAAATGAGTAATATTATACGTGGTGATATTAAGTGGTCTGAAGTGATATGGATGGTTTCCATTGTGTCACTAGGAATGCTTTCGCAATTATGGCTACAACTGGATATAGCGGCTTATCTGGCGTTATATCCCGTCATGGCAGCAACCAAACTTAACGATTATTCTATGCAAGGGATATTAAAAGCATTCTTGCCCATCTTACTCGTAGCATGCGTTGCATTATTGGTGGATCAACTGTTTGGCTCACATCCATTTGTGGTTTGGGGAATCAGTTTGTGGGTGTTTGATTGTGCAAGACGCTGGGCTGATACTCCCGCTAAATTGGGGCAAATTTATATACCGCTATTGAACTGGTTTTTAGTGATTGTGTTTGCTCAGCACGCACCGATACCTATGACACACTGGGTGCGTGATATTGCCGTTAGCATGGTGACCACCATAGTGGTGGTGCGTTTTGTCATGCTCTTTATGTCACCGCCAAAAGCCAGTTCACCACCGCCTATGCAGGCAAAAAAAGTGACCTATCAGCAGCGTCTTATCTATGTTGTTATGTTGGGATTAGGTTTAGCATTTTTAATGATGGTTAACTTAATTGCTGCCACATTTTGTATGATGCCGGTGATCATTGCCGCAGCCCAAAGCGAAAAAGCCATTTATCAAATGATCGTAAAAACCTGTTTGCATGCCCACGTTGGTGGATGTGCTTTGGCGATGGTATTTGTGGCGCTATTAGCTGGGGAGCACGTTCATAACCTTGTCTATATCATAGGTTTGACACTGCTCGTACTGTTGATTGCAGTATGGATTAGCGGCAGTAGAGCAGGGGTTAAAGCGTTACATACTGAAGCTATGCTGGGAACTATGTTACCCTTACAACTTTATGTATCAGCGACGGATTTAGGTTTGCAAGACACCTATTTTCGAGGTGAATTAATGCTGATGGTGTTGGCATTGTTAGTCGTCAGCCAAGGAATTATATATGGAAAATCAAACAGCCTTGTCAATCACGGGCATTGATAAATTAGATTCAAACCCATTGTTTTTAATGGGGTTTGCTTATAAACAGTTTCGTTCAAAAATTGCGGTTGAGCTCTCTAGTGCATCGCATATCTCGTTAGAAATGTATGGGGCGCTTAAAGTATTGAGCACCAATGGCATGCTCACACAACAAGAGTTATCTGATTTGTTGTTACGCCATCGCTCGGTGACAAAGCGTTTAGTGGATAATGCGATAAAGCTTGAGTTAGTCGTAGCCAGCAAAAGTGAAACAAACAAAAAAGTGAAGCTATTGGCTCTGACGCCACTTGGGCAACAAACGGTCGTTGAATGTGCGCCAATTGTGGATAGCGTTTCGGCGCAGTTTCAACAAAGTCTCACCGCGCAAGAATCTAAGCAGTTGACAGACTTACTGGCAAAGTTAGTGAAAACGGACGAATTTGTGGATTAATCGTCCGTTTTTAAAGCGCTCGTTTTTAAAGTGCTCAAAGCTGGATAAGCATCAATGATGTATTGTATGGGGTAGAGTTCTGTCGATAGTGATTTTGCAGTGAGAGTTCGACATGTTCTCTGCCTTTTCTAGCACAATGGCACTAGATAAACCGATTATTTTATCTGGTAGGCCGCCACAAACTGCTGCACGGCACAGTTAATCACAATGCGCTGCGTAGCTACATCTGGTGGCGGAGTATGTGCCATTAATTGCGGCCAAAAAATGATTGATTTTAAACTGGCAATAAACTGCTCTGAAGCAATGGCAGGATGCTCTACCTTCAATTGCTTAGCGTTAATGCCTTGCTCAATCCATTGTGTCATTCCATAGGCGCTTTCAAGAGATTCAAGCTTCTCCATCAATACATTCGCCAGTGCTTTTGAACCCATACATTCGCGCATAACCATGCGAGTTAGGGCGATAAAGGGGGCTGAGCGAAGCAGTTCGACTTCTTTTTCTGCAATGCAGGTTAGCTGCTCGGTGAGTGATTTATTTTGCTCAAAGGCAATATCACTGAGCACTGTAATGCTTGATAATAGTCGCTCAATGATGACAGAAAATAAGCTTTCTTTGGTTGGGTAATATTTGTAAAGGGTACGTTTTGATACGGCTGCTTTTTTTGCAATCGCTTCCATACTTGCTTGATCTAACCCTTTTTCAGAAAAAATTTCGATAGCGGCACAGATAATATTTTCTTGTTTAATTTCAGCAAGTTTAGCCATAACAGCGGCTCCTTTCAGAGAGAGCGAAAGCAGAAAAGTAAACGATAATGTTTACTTTTCTGCTTTCAAGGGTATGCTTAAAGTATACACCACTGTTTACTTTTGAGGCTAGCTTAATGAATTCAAAATTAATTTCATCATTGAATACTATTTTTAAAAGCATTCGATTGACGCTAGATGATAAGCGAGCACGACGCATACAAAGCGAACAAATACGTCAAACCCGCATCGAACACTCGCCGCAATTTATGAATGGCCGAGTAAAATCGAACATACCTTCAGTGGAAACAGACGATAGTTTCTTCGGTTTATTGTGGAAGTTTTTCAGCACCCGCAGTCAATATAAACCTAAACATGCTTTGCCATACCAAGTCGTAGACACCAATAAATTGCAAAGCCGAAGCCAAGCATTACGCGTGACATGGTTAGGGCATTCATCGCTGTTTATTGAAGTGGACAAGCAGCGGATCTTAATCGATCCCGTGTTTGAATACGCAGCCCCACGTTTTTCATCTCGGCTTTTTAAGCGCAATGTTGCAGCGCCTGTTAGCAAAGAAGCATTGCCACTGCCGGATGTGATTTTGATTTCTCATAATCACTATGATCATTTGGAAGAGTCAACGGCCAGATATTACGCAAGCAAAAACGTAATGTTTTATGTGCCACTTGGAGTGGGACGTTATCTAGAAAAGTGGGGGATTAATCCTGACAGTATTCAAGAATTTGATTGGTGGGAAGATCAGGTATTAAATGGCGTACAGATAACGGCCACACCTGCAAATCATAACTCGGCAAGAGGCTTATTTGATGGCAATAAAACGTTATGGGCGTCTTGGGTTATTAAAGCAGAGTCAGGCAGTGTATTTTACAGTGGTGATACCGCTTATGGTGCGCACTTCAAAGCCATTGGCGACAAGTTAGGCCCATTTGACCTAACATTTATGGAAGTTGCCGCAAACGTAAAAGGTGGCAAACGCTTTCCAGTAGAGGCATGGGGGCACATGCAAGCCTCACATACCATGCAGGCCCATTTAGATGTGCAAGGCGATAAACTTTTCCCTGTGCATTGGTCTACTTATGAGTTATTTATGCACCAATGGGACGAGCCTGTGAATGATCTTATCGGTGAGGCGCAAAAGACCAGTATTGAATTAGTGACTCCTTTTATTGGTCAATCTGTTGATTTTTCACAACCTATTTCCACCCACTACTGGTGGCAAGAAAGCAGTAAAGCCCAAAATGAGATAGATGAAATAGATGATTCATTAGGTTTGATAAAAGTGCGTTTATAGAAGCACATTGTTAAAAGACAGTTTGGCATTTTAGTCAGCATCCTAGTGAGTTGATAAAAAAGAGCCTTTATTGTTAGACCTCATCAAAAGTGAGGATTATGCTAGCGTATTCGCTTTAGCTTTTAGGACGGTTTCATGTCTCAAATTTATCAAATGGATGCCGTAGAGTGGTTGAAGACTTTGCCAGATGCCAGCGTCGATCTTTTTATCACAGATCCACCTTATGAGTCTTTGGAAAAACATCGAAAAATTGGCACCACAACACGGCTGAAAGAAAGCAAATCGTCCAGTAATCAGTGGTTTGGTATTTTTCCAAATACGCGTTTTGCAGAATTGTTTACGCAAATCTATCGCGTCTTAAAGAAAAACTCGCATTTCTATTTGTTCTGCGACCAAGAAACCATGTTCATCGTTAAACCCATCGCAGAACAATTAGGCTTTAAATTTTGGAAGCCAATAGTGTGGGACAAATGTGCTATTGGCATGGGTTATCACTATCGCGCACGCTATGAATTTATTCTATTTTTCGAAAAAGGAAAACGAAAACTTAACGATTTAAGCATCCCGGATGTGTTACAACACAAACGCGTGTGGCGAGGTTATCCAACTGAAAAACCGGTCGAACTACTAGAAGTTCTGATCAAACAAAGCTCATCAGAAAACGAAGTCGTCGCGGATGCCTTTTTCGGCTCCGGCGCAACCCTAATCGCAGCCAACAACCTCTCAAGACAATACCTAGGTTGCGACATCTCCGACTCTGCCCACCACCACTTCAACCACCGATAGAGCGGGGTCAGGTCTTGAAATTTGCAGCGTTTCAAAACTTATTGCTATAGATGCTGAGAAAGTTAAGTTAAATGTATATCTATCAAATAGTTAGAATATTCTCTTTAAGAAATAAGCTGCCTAGAAAGGTAGTCAGAACAAAGGTAAAAGGAACACAATGTCAGATTTTGTAGAAGAAAATAGCCGTAGATTTATCGCTGTACTAAATAAAAAAATGGACTTAGGACGAACGTTAAATGTGTTAGGTCACATCAGTGTCGGATTATCAAATTGTCTGGACGCCAGCGAAACGGCTTATGTTGATTACCATGATAAAGACGGCAATATTCACCCTAACTTATCGCATTTTCCATTTATTGTACTTAAAGCTGATAATTCCAATAAAATCAGAAAGGTAAGAGAAGAAGCGCTTGCTAGAGGAATCAAGTTTGTCGATTTCACAAGCACAATGATTGATGGCGGCTCAGAGATTCAGCAACAAGTCACAAACGACACAGCAGAAGCTGATTTAGAGTACTTAGGTATTTCATTGTTTGGCAACACTGAAGAGCTTCGTGAGTTCACCAAAAAATTTAGCCTGTATCGATAGATAACGCGGGGTCAGGTCTTGAAATTTGCATAGACTGATAGCAATGCGATGTTTCTTCAATTTTAAAGAGAATTAATTATGCAAATTTCAAGACCTGACCCCATATATATTAAGTGGCATAATAGAGTTTCTCTTGTATTTAAGGAATTGTAATGAGCGAGCAAAACACAGCCGAATTAACATTTAGTGCGTTTCAAAAAGCGTTAAACACGAACCGCATTGATGTTGCAAAAGGTGAATTGAATTCAGATATGTTAGTTTATTTGGATCAACCTGAAGGGGAAACTCGTTACACCTACGCACTAATGGCCTCGGGCACTCGCGTAAAAGCGCTTTGTGTTGCTACGGTAAAAGAATCTGCAGTAGATAATCTTAGTTTAGAAGTGGAAGTGGCTACTTTTCACAAGTTTCGTCAACAAGGCCATGCGACTGCGGTACTTGAAAAAGCATTAGCTGAGTTGAAAAATGGCTTATCACGTAACAGCATTGACTCGTTTTCTATTACCTTAAATGTTGATAGCGATAATGTTGCCGGTCATGCATTCTGCAAAAAGTTTGCGGATGAGGTTAAAGATACTGATACAGGTAAATCTTACTTTAAGAAAGTGAGCTAAATCAGTTGTCTTTACGTTCATATAAACTCATACAAAGTAGTGATGTGGTGAACGTGCAAATTTCAAGACCTGACCCCCTTTACTGACCCCCTTTATATTTAGGACAATGTTTCATGGATGAACAATCTCAGCAGTATCTAAATCAATATCTGAGTTCATTGTCGGAGTTGGAGCGTGAGAAATATAGCTCATTCAGCTCTGATTATTTTTGCGGCGATGAAGAGAATGCCAATGTATGTGCAGAACTGATTCGTACTGGCGTAAAAACGGCGACATGCAGTTTGGCTGCTTGGTATGACTCTGATGATGAGCTAATGCCAAGTGTAGGACACCTGCAAGTGGTGCTTAATTGGCAACAGCAACCCATTTGTATTGTTGAAATAGACTCAGTGGAAACATGCCGATATAACGAAGTGACCGCTGAGTTTGCCTTTGCCGAAGGAGAAGGAGATCGCTCGTTAGCTTCTTGGCGAGAAACCCATTGGCAGTTCTTTTCTGGTGAATGTGCAGAGCTCAATATTACGCCTAAGGATGATATGCTATTGGTCTTGGAGCGTTTCCATGTAGTGTATGAGTAGCATCATCACAAATAGTCCCATATAAACAACTTCCACATCTACGCCAGTAAGGATACGGCTAATGAAACCTTCCCAAATAGAAAAAGCTTACGATCAAATTACGCACTTATGGGAAAGCGAGACATTTGATCGCTCAAATGGCATCGAACAGCATAAAAAAGCTATCTCATTTACGCGCAATAAAGGAAAAGCATTAGATATTGGCTGTGGATGTACAGGACGTTTTATAGAGTTGCTTTTAGAGGAAGGCTTTACGCCTTCGGGTATCGATATATCGTCTAAAATGCTAAAAGTTGCTGGGAAAAGACATCCAAACGTTGAGTTTACGCATGCTGATATCTGTGAGATTGAATTAAAAGACAAGTACGATTTCATCACTGCATGGGACAGCATTTGGCACATACCTCTTGCCGAGCAACGCAATGTCATAAGCAAGATCGTGGCAAGTTTAAATGAAGGTGGTGTGTTCATCTTTTCCTTTGGCGGTTTAACCGAAGAAGGCCACCATACAAATAGTGTAATGGGACCTGAAGTCTATTATTCATCCCTTGGTACTAACGGTTTTTTGAACTTATTCCTAGAATTAGGATGCGTTATTCGCCACCTCGAATTTGACCAATATCCCGAACTTCACACCTACCTTATCGTAGAAAAGTGCGGGGTCAGGTCTTGAAATTTGCATGCAAATTTCAAGACCTGACCCCGCAATTAACGTTGTTCGAATATCGCAGCTGTCCAGGCTGGGATTATGGCGATGTTGTCGGTGAGTTCGGTGCCTTGGGATAGTGAGAAGGGGCCTAGTTGCTGGTGGTAGCGGTGTAATTTGAATTGACTCATGTCCAGTTGGTTTATGGTTTGTAGATCGTTGCGGGCGTTGATTACGATAAGCAGTCTTTGACGCTCAGAGTCGATATTTTCAAATGGGGCTCGGTTATCGATGCTCATTATGATAAGTCCAGGGATCTGCTTTGAACCGGTATTGTGGAATTTAACTCGTTGAATGATTTCTCTGCCGTCACCTAAGGTAAAGAGTGGGCTACTGGCTCGAATTTCCATCATTTCTTTGAAGTAGCGTTCCGTTTTAATCATATCACGAGTCGAAAGTTCCACTTTGCCTTGGGTGTTTTCGTAGATGCTTTCAATCGTTTGCCAATTACTTTTATCTTTGTCGGCGCTCGGTAATCCAATATTCCAGTTGTTAGACTGCTTTGTAAAATCGACTTTGTTATACCAATCCCCTGAATTGTACGAATCTCTTTGCATTGATTTTGAGCGCAGTAATTCACTGCCCATATGATGAAATACCACATTTTGCCCGTACATGACTGTAGCTAGACTCACCGCGTGCATGCGAATGCGAGTGTTAAGGTCTGCATCAAAAGGCGCTTTATATTGCAGGTTATCCCATAGAGTTTGATTGTCGTGTTTCTCGACGTAATTGATGGTTTCCCACGCATCTTTGGCATAACCGGCAGGTTGGTTGTTGTAATCTAACCCAGCGCCGGTAATTGAACGATTTTTACTATCTTGCATCGGATAATCACGTAAATTACCTGCCATACCAAGGCGCACGAGATCGGCAAGATGCTTAGCTTGGGTTTCACTTAACGCATTTTGCTCATTAGGATAGACAAAAGCGCCATTACCAAACCCTTGCGATGCTCTTAACTGCGTTGATTGATCAAAGGGTGAACCGCCACGCACCGCATCACGCATGCGATCGGAAAATGATCCTATACCTGTGCCGTATAAATTGAGCTGTGACGCTTGCTTGAACATTTTATCGTTAGCAACTTCGCCAAAATCCCAGCCCTCACCATAAAAATAGACATCTGGATTGATAGCTTTGGCAGCATCTAATGAGGCTAATATCTGCGATCTTGGATGATGTCCCATAAGATCCCAGCGAAATGCGTCGATTTTATAATCTTTTGTCCAAACCAAGATGGAATCTGTGATCAGCTTTTCCATCATGGCTCGCTCTGGAGCGGTGTTGGCGCAGCAGGTGCTCTGTTCAACTTCTCCAGTGGTAGGGTGCAGTCTGTGATAGTAGTTAGGGACAATTTTATCCAACACTGATTTGTCAGCAAGGCCTGCGGCGTGAGTATGGTTATACACCACGTCCATTACGACGTTCATTTTTATATCAGACTTAATTGCCGCAACCATAGTGCGAAACTCTAAAATACGTTGCATGCCATTGGCACTGGTGGCATACGATCCTTCAGGTGTTGAATAATGAAAGGGATCATAGCCCCAATTGTAGCTGTCGTTGTTAGCGATGATACCGGTTAAGTCTTGTACTAGTGGCGTTGTTGAACTGTCTTTGTTTTTGAGCTGTTGCAGTACTTGTATTCCTGTTAGGGAGCTTTCGCAGTATAAAGAAAAATCGGCATGACGCAGCAGCTGTGGATTGGTCTGACAAAGGGTTTTAAACGGCTGATTGATATCGGCAATTTCAGTGATTTCTTCATTGATAGTGGCAATATCAAACACGGGTAATAAATGTAAGTGACTCGCTCCACGCCGTGACAGTGACTTTAAATGTTTTACAGGTAATGAATTATTGTCAGTAAAAGCAAGGTATTTGCCTCTATGTGCTTCGATTGTGGAGAGATCAAGGGCAGAGAAGTCTCGTATATGAGTTTCATAAATCATAAAAGATACGGGATTTTTCTGCGCTATAGGCGCGCGCAATTCATCCCAACCAGCAGGCTTTAACCTGGGGTGATTAACATCGACCACTTGGCTATGCTGAGAATTGGTAGAAAGACTTAACGAATAAGGGTCAGTAACTGACACGGTTTCTATTTTTGCTGAACTAGGATGAAACAGAGTCACTTGATAACGATAAAAATCTCCGTGCCCAAGGTTGGCGTATTCAACAAACCAACTACCTGATGCATAATCACGACGCATGAGAATCGGTGTATCAGCCTGCATCTGTTGGTTAAACGGGATGAGTTTAACTTGTTGTGCAGTAGGCGCCCAAACACGAAATGTAGTGGTGTTTGTCTCACTATTAAATACGGCGCCAAATTGAAGATCTTTTGTTTGTTCAGCATACAAGGCATCTAATAATGATGCAGTTTGCACTCTGGTTACGGATTGTAATTTAGATAAGTTACTCGCGTCTTTATCCCCCTGATTATAACTGGCTACCCAGATCTGACCACGAATCAAATGATCAATTGAGTGTTCAGACTCCTTATGTTGTATCTGGTAAGCTTTAAACTGCGTTGCAAGGTGAGGATATTGCTGTTTCCATGAATCCTCGTTAGTTTCAACAAGCGCGAGAGTGATAGAAGCTCCCTCAATTAGATCCTCTTGTTCGTTAACACTCATTCCTCCTTTTGGCGCAATGACCAGTTGAGCTTGGTCAGTTTCAATAGGAAGCAATATCAACGAAGGTGTAATCCAATGTGCTTTGGCACCTTGTAGAGCAATAGAGGATTTAGGCAGAGTTTTTGACGGAGTATAAAAAACACGATTAGTATCTTTGAACACGTAGCCTACCTTAGCGCCTGCTGAAGGCGATTTTG
This sequence comes from Vibrio halioticoli NBRC 102217, assembly GCF_000496695.1. Classification (GTDB taxonomy): domain Bacteria; phylum Pseudomonadota; class Gammaproteobacteria; order Enterobacterales; family Vibrionaceae; genus Vibrio; species Vibrio halioticoli. The sequence continues at coordinate 15,039 of NZ_BAUJ01000028.1, read as the reverse complement.
CGAATATCAGCTTTAAGTGGGATGTTTGATAAGTAGGATCAAAACTGTGCGGCGTAAAATTAACGCAACTTGCGTCGGCTTCGATAGGGATATCCCAATACAGCCCATAATCAGGATCACGGCCGGCAGGTTCTAGCCCATAATTCCATTCTGTGTCGTCACTTTGATAGCCAGAACATGCTTCGGTGTTCCAAACATGTAATGTGTATTCGGTGCTCGTTTGACCTTCATTGAAATATATTCGTGCAATATTGGGGTTACTTAATGTCGCGCTAGTCAGTGTATTTTGTTCACTAGAACCACTGGAGCAGGCGAGGGTAGAGAGTGCAATTATGCTACTAAAACAGAGCTTAAAATAACCTTTAAAAGGTGAAAATAATGCGGTCATGAAATTCCTTTTCCAACAACTTTTATCGCCGATTTGTGTAATGAAACCATTAAAATCATTACCTCAGCTTATCTGTCTTTACCAATATTCCTTATTAACATAGTAGAACAACCGACTGAAATTACTGAAAATATGACACTTTTTTGTAATCTTTACTTGTAATTAAGTAGCCTTTAATTATAAAATTTAACGTAAATGTAGTTGAATTTTCTAAGTGTCTAATTCTTATAAATTTTATTTAGAAAAAAGTTGGCGAAAGTGAAAACCTTGTCATACACTTTCGAACGAGTCATCAATATGTAGTTGATTGTAGAGACAAATTTTAGGAGCTAACGTAAGGTTTCATTGAGTTTGAAATCGTGGAGGGATTAACTCCTGCGTAGCTATTGATTCATCTAGCTTTGAGGGAAGTTTTATGGCGCTTACCAAGGCCGATTTGGCTGAAAACCTGTTTGAAAATCTTGGGTATAGTAAACGGGATGCCAAGGAAACCGTGGAAGTGTTTTTTGAAGAAATTCGGAAATCACTCGAAAGTGGCGAACAGGTAAAACTATCTGGATTCGGTAACTTTGATCTACGGGAAAAGAAAGAACGTCCTGGACGAAACCCAAAAACAGGGGAAGATATACCTATTTCCGCACGTCGCGTGGTCACATTTAGACCCGGTCAGAAGCTGAAAGCTCGCGTTGAAGAGCTGAAAAAAGACGACGTAAAATAATACGTTGCTCATTAACAGTTTAAATATTTAGCGGTTTAACAAAAAAGAGGTCTTAAGACCTCTTTTTTAGTATCTAGCGTCAGCTAAAACTACTAAGCGTTAGTAGTTAATTTTGATTTTCTTAGCGGCGCTCGTTGCCGAGTGGACGGCTAACGTAGTGTCTTTGGCGCGAGTTAAAATCACTCCTAAGCGGCGGCGACCATCGATATCAGGCTTACCAAATAGGCGAATTTGCGTATCAGGATTAGCAACGGCTTCGTCGATGCCAGTGTAAGAAAGATTAGTTGAAGTGCCTTGACCAAGAATAACAGCGGAAGCTGCCGATCCGGTTTGTCTGATCTTATTGATTGGGCTGCCGGTAAATGCGCGCACGTGCAGGGCAAACTCAGACATATCTTGAGAGATCATAGTCACCATGCCGGTATCATGCGGGCGAGGTGAGACTTCATTAAAGATCACTTTATCGCCTTTAATAAACAGCTCTACGCCGAAGATGCCGTAGCCACCTAGTGCATTGACGATTTGCTCTGCAACGTATTCAGCGGCTTTGATAGCCACTTCTGACATCTGTTGTGGCTGCCAAGACTCACGGTAATCGCCATCTTCTTGACGGTGGCCAATTGGCGCACAGAAGTGAACACCATCGACAGCACGTACTGTCAGTAGGGTGATCTCATAATCAAAATCAATGAAGCCTTCAACAATCACACGGCCTTCACCACTGCGACCGCCGGCTTGAGAGTAGTCCCATGCTGTCTGTACATCGTCAGCAGTGCGCATAACGCTCTGTCCTTTGCCTGATGAGCTCATTACAGGCTTTACCACGCACGGTAGGCCAACTTCTTCTACAGCTTGCGAGAACTCCTCAAAGGTATCAGCAAAACGATACTCAGAGGTGGTTAGGTGCAATTCTTCACCCGCAAGGCGACGGATGCCTTCACGGTTCATTGTCAGTTGGGTCGCGCGAGCGTTAGGTACGACGGTGGTGCCTTTCTTTTCAAGCTCAACTAGAGTATCAGTCGCAATCGCTTCGATTTCAGGAACAATATAAGTCGGCTGCTCTTGCTCGACTATCTTAGCCAGAGCATCGCCATCTAGCATATCAAGTACGTAGCTGCGGTGAGCAACTTGCATGGCTGGGGCATTGTCGTATTTATCACAAGCGATAACTTCAATACCTAAACGTTGGCATTCAATGGCCACTTCTTTACCTAGCTCACCAGAGCCGAGCAATAAAACTTTAGTTGCACTTGGTGCTGTTGCCGTACCCAACATAGTCGTTCCTTTAAGATTATGATTTTTTTAGCTGATAATACTCATTTTTTTATTGAGCGCAATCGTTTGCCTGTCGATATTTGGTAAATTTTGATGAGAACACCATAACTGACGCTATGGTGTTTTTATGCGAAGAAATTTTGTGCAAATTATACGTCTAACGCAATGTAAGTAAGCGCAATATCGGGATTGATCGCTTCCAAGGTATTTTGCGTATCGGCAAGGTGCGACATAGCTGCATCATTAATTTCAGCAAGCGCAACCTGTTTAATGTGCGAAAAATCGATACCTCGCATTTGCAGTTGTACTAATGCCACCTGCAGTGGTGGGAGGCTTGGATTAAATGCTGCGTTTTCCGCGTAACTGCCGTGCATGGTCGTGCCATCAAGCGTCTCAATAGCCACACCGCTGTAGTTTTTAGTATAAGGCGCATGACTTTTGTTCAGTGCGCTAATTGCTTCAACAAGAAGTGGGTCGTCGTTCGCGCTTGAAAAGCCATGATTAATTGGCGACATGAGTCCAGACTCAACCCCCAAATCTTTAGGCCCAAACGATTCTGGCAAATATTCTTGCAAGCTCTTAGCATCGGCGGCAGGCAGTTGCACTGTAAGGTGCTGAGCGCTTGTTAGCTCGTTCATAAACTGTCTACAGTGTCCACAAGGGCTAAAATTGATAGTGATATCAACAATTTCTTGTTCACCTTTCATCCATGCATGGCTAATGGCTGATTGTTCAGCATGCACTGTTTGCCCTAGCTGTACATTACTAAACTCAAGATTAGCGCCAAAATACAAGCTGTTAGAGGATCCTTTCACAATCGCGCCGACGTTGAATTTTGATATAGGCGCAATCGAAAAGGCGGCAGCAAAAGGTAACAGTGTCACTTTTAATGCTTGTTCGTCTAAAGAGGTGCACTGTTGCAATTGCTGGACTTGTTGCGGACTGAGTACACCATCGAAAGAAGCTGAATCAAAAATGCCTTTGAACGTGTCAACATGCGCAGAAGGAAGGTTATCATAGAGTTGGTTAAAACGTGGATTCATTGCTCGTTCCTAATAGTGATAGGGCGAATATAGTGTATCGAGTGTAGATGACAGCATTCAGTAATCTATATTGCGAGTGTATGAATGCTTGCTTTGTTTTGTAAGGATAATGGATTTGGCTAAATAAAAGTGAAACCGTTACCAAGGTAAACGGTTTCGTTCACATAGATTGTGTTTTTAAAAGCGATTTGATCTTGCCCGTTGTAATAGGCTGCGTTTCAACCTAATCAGGAAATAAGATGCAACATTAACGCCATGACAAAGGGGGCTAGCAAAGAGGTGATAACGCCACAAAGCACCAAGGCCAATGAGCTAAACGCTGCATCTTTTTGATTATTATCAAACGCAGTCGCTGTGCCTAACGCGTGGCTACAAGTGCCCATGCTCAACCCTTTTGCGATAGGGTGTTTAATGCTTAGCATTTTAAAAATTGGATAGCCAAATAATGACCCGGTAAGTCCTGCTAACAGTACCAAAATTGCGGCTACAGCGGGTTCGCCGCCAAGCTCAGTTGACACCTGCATTGCGATAGCGGTGGTGACTGATTTACCCATCATGCTAGCCAACAGTTGCGAGTCTGCACCTAGCATGGCTGCTAGTGTACCTGCGGTTAGCATCGAGCCTAAACTGCCAATGACACAAGTGGTTAGAATTAACTTCCATTTGGCACGAATTTCATTGAGCTGTTCGTAAAGTGGATAGGCCAGTGCAACAACGGCAGGTTGTAGCAGGTGTTGGATGATTTGGTTGCCTTCATAGTACTGTTGGTAAGGTACTTTAAAGATAAGTAAAAATGGGATAAGAATCGCCATACTGATCAATAGAGGATTTGCCAAAGGGTTATTGGCTTTTTTGGCAATAAATTTTGCAATGAAGTAAACGATAATGCTCAGTAGTAACCACATATTATCGGTCCTCATTTAGCAGTTTATCGAGTGTTAACGACAAAATGCACAGAACAAAAAGAGTACCTAATACTGTACTAACTACGATAGCTAACGCATTGTCGATAAGGATCTGATAATGAATCATTAAGCCGGTACTGATTGGAATAAACAATAGAATCATGTATTTAATCAGTAATGAGGCGCTAGGTTGAACCCAGTGAGGCTTGACAATGCCACTGACCAAGCCAATAAACAGAATCAATAAGCCAATGACGCTTCCCGGAACTGAAAGAGCAAAAAACTCTTGTAACCAATTACCTAACGCAAGAGAGGCAGCAATTAATGCTGCACTAAGAAAATAGAAAAAAGCTTTGTTTATCATAAATCAGGAAACCAACTTTTGAACATAGTGATAGACGGCTTTTAAAATTTTCATTTTTTGTTCGTCGTCTTGGTATTGAGAACCTAGGTTTTCTAAGTTTAACATGTAATTAGGTAATTCGTTTTCAAACATATCACGACATTGGCGAAGCCATTGTTTTTGTTCTTGATCGGTTAAGGTATGAAAGAAATTACGCGCACGATAATTAAACAGCAAGGGCATGATCCGCGGATCAGAAACTTGAATATCTAATGCTCCTAACACTTCCGGCTCAGCTTCTCGGATAATTCGCATTTGCGCTTTATCTGCCGGTGAGAAAAAGCCATCGTAAAGCTGCTCATCCACTTTGTTATTTGCGGCATACTCACGGTTTTGAGAGAAAACGGCATCCAACTTTTCGCGTATTTCAGGATGTTGTAACAAGCGATGTTGGGTTTGGATGCATTGTTCTCTATTGAGTTGGGTACGCTGCTCTGCTTCGGCGGTTAATACTCCAAGCGGCGCCAAAATAGGGCACTTATTAAGATGTACTAGTTTGACGGGAATAGGCAATTCCCCTTCAGCTAACTCGCTACGTCTGGTGTACAAACGTTGTTTGATTTGATCGGCGGAAAGTTCAATCAAAGGCGAGATATCTTGGGTAAGATCAATGGCAATTAAGGCTTTAGTTGGAGTCCAACCAATAGGAGCGATTAAGGTTGCTTTTAAGTGCTCATTGCTTAACATGCCAGAGACATGCACCAAAGGGTTCATGGTGACAATATCCACCAACGCATTGAGCTTTTGCTTGCCTCTGTGTTTAAAAAAGAAATCAAACAGCTTAGGTTGAAACTGTTTTACTTTTTTGGCCAACTCAATCGTGGCATACACATCGGCCATCGCATCGTGAGCATTGCTGTGTTCAATACCATTTGCCACCGACAGGTGCTCTAAGCGGAAACTGGTATTGCCGTCATCGTTTTCTGGCCAATTGATACCTTCAGGACGCAGCGCATGACAAGCGCGCATAACATCTAATAAATCCCAACGAGAGTTGCCATTTTTGTAGCTCCACTCATAAGGTTCAATAAAGTTGCGATAACAGGTATATCGAGTCACTTCATCATCAAAACGAACGCTATTGTAGCCAAGGGTGCAAGTGTTTGGACGGCTCATTTCATTATGAATAGCGGTGATAAACTCAGGTTCGGATAAGCCTTCTTGCATCGCCTTTTGCGGGGTAATTCCGGTCACTAACGCCGCTTCAGGGTTGGGCAGATAATCCGCTGGTGGTCGGCAATAGATCACTAAAGGCTCACCAATTACATTGAGATCCGCGTCGGTGCGCACCCCTGCAAATTGACATGGTCTGTCTTTGGCTGGGTTCACGCCCCAAGTCTCATAGTCGAAAAAGAAAAAGGTGGATTGCTCCGTGTGCATAAAAATATCCAAAGATCAGAGTGTTGTCGGTTATTAGACCATTGCGTTAAGCGTATAGCAAACCAGTAACGCCATCTAGGTGCGGAAAGTAATGTAAGCGCTTATATTAAAGGCAACCGCGCCTGCATTGAGCGCGACTGTCTTAAAAGTTAGTCAGTTGTCGGTAGTGGGCGATGGTTGTATTAGATGTATGCGACTCTTGGCAAAGTGATTGAATTAAATATTTGGCAACATCGTCTGCTTGCACAGGGCGCAGATTTTTCAATGGGCCTAACATTATTGGGCTCACCACCTTGAGTAGCTTTTGCACCATTATCTCATCGCGCCTAGGGGTTGAACGGGCGCCAACAAGTGGCCCCGGGCGGGCGAAAATTAGCTGTTCAAACCCAAGTTGCGAGACATCTCGTTCCATTTCGCCTTTGCATTTTAGGTAGTGTGATAGGGAATTAGGATTTGCGCCAAAACTTGAGACCACCGCCAGTTTGCGCACGCCAAGTGCTTGCATCTGCTTAGCAAATTTAAGCACCAAATCATGGTCAATACGGTATAAGGCTTGCGCACTGCCGGCTTGTTTCTTGGTAGTGCCCAAACAGATGATACCGAGCTCGGCGATAGGTTCTTCTAGGGTAAAAAACGCTTCATTGGATAGGGCAATAAACCGACTATCTTGAGCATGAATAGGGCTTCGTGTTGGAAGGTACAAGGTATCGATAAGTTCAAGATGCTGGGCGAGATAATCGATGACGGCTTGCCCAATTAAACCTGTCCCTCCCGCTAAGATAATGTTTGGCTTTGTGATTGTCATAAAGAATGCCTATTAATCTTCTGTTATCAGAAGCAAGTTTGGGTATGATGTTATATCAATGTTACGTAAACATAAACAGCTAAGGAAGGGCAGTCTATGGCAAAAACATTATTTGAATCTTCATTTTTACAAGAGACTCTGCAATCTAATCCCAATTCACCTCGAGACATTACTTTAGGTAATGGTGTTAAAATGGAATTGTTGCAAACAGGGATATTGCAGATAACTCCGGCGCTATCTAGACAAAATGAGTGTGTTAAGCAAAGTGGGGGTCGAAATAGCAAACATATTGTCATTTCCAGTGCGATACACGGCAATGAAACTGCGCCTATAGAAATGGTTGATACGTTGGCAAGCTTGATAGAAGAGCAACAATTAACGCCCGTACATCATTTACTGCTGATTATCGCGCATCCCCAATCGATTGTTGCCGAACAGCGCTTCATTGATACCAATCTTAATCGCTTGTTTGGCGAGCAGAGCTATCCTGAATCTTTAGAGCTAGCCATTGCTGATGATTTAAAAGCTTGTGTAAGCCGATTTTGGCTAGGGACGTCAATGCAAGCACGTTGGCATCTAGACATGCATTGCTCTATTCGAGCTTCCAAACACTATACTTTTTCTATTATCCCGCAATCACCTTATGCTACCCGCAGTAAAGAGTTTATCGAGTTCATGCAACGTGGACGCATTGAGGCACTCTTACTTTCTGATGAGCCGTCTAGCACCTTTAGTTGGTATAGTGCGAGCAAGTTTGGCGCGCAAGCGGCTACCGTTGAGCTTGGGCAGGTCGCAAAATTTGGCTGTAACGATAAACAGAAGTTGCGTGAGTTCAATCAAGCGTTAATCAACCTCATTCAATGCGAGCCATCTGAACTCATTAGAGCGGAAGATTCGGCAATGATTTTCTATGAGGTGAATTGTTCTATCTATCGTCAACATCAAGAGTTTGAATTGTATTTTGATAAAGCGCTCGCCAACTTTTCAAGCTTTGCGATAAATGAAGTGCTAGGCAAAGATGGAAATCAGCTGTTAAGCATGCCTATTGAGCAAGGTCGAATCGTGTTCCCCAATGCCAATGTAGAGTTAAAACAAAGGGCAGCACTGATTGTTAAACCTTGTGCTACCCATTATGTTGACGAGCAACTCACTATTATTAATTAGTCGTTAGTCGACGAGCTACGCTGCAAAAATTCACTCATCTTATGCATGCTTTGTGCAAAATAAGGGTTCCAGCTGGTGCGAGCCCTTACCATCGACTCATCACCATCCCCATAAGCGGCGAACCATACTTGGTCACTGGCAACTTTAGTGCAGTCTTTTGGTGAATCGACCGGTTGCTGGTGGAAACAAAAGCGTACCTTCCCATCTCGTTTGTAGATCGGATTGTTGGGAGAGAAACCCAATGATACGTGCGAGGCGCTTAGAATTTTTTGCTGAGGCAAATGCATCGAAAATGAGGTAATACGCGGGTCGTCAAACTGAGTCTCACCAAACCAAAGTACCTCACTGTTTAAATTGGTAAATTGCTGACTGAACGTATTCACTGCAAATTGTGAATCGATGGTTTCATCTGCTTCACTGAGCATCATAAAGGTTGGTTTGGCATAGGGTTGGCGTTCTAAGTCCTCCCTAACCAGTTTAGATGTGCCGTAGTAGGTGGCAGCGCCTTTCATATGTAAGGAGTTGTAGCGAGTGTAATTGTCTTCTTTTACCTTACTTTCCCAATTGACAAATTTACTGGCTAAAGGCGAAAGGAAAGTAAGGGCGTTTCTTGGCTTGAATGCAGGAGAAAACAGCAATAGACCTTTTATTTGCGGTTGCTGATAGGCAAGGGCTGTCACTAAGTTGGCTCCGGTAGAAAACCCGCCTAACCAAACTCCATTTACTTTTTTACTCAACAATTGATATTGGTGGGAAACGGTTTGTTGCCAATCTTCTAACTCAGGTAAAGATAAATCTGCAGGCTTACTTCCGTGACCGGGTAACAAAATAACGCGGACCAGAAAACCGTCAGCGGCCAAAACTGGGGCAATGTCATGGTAGAAATAAGGTGAGTCACCTAAACCATGCACCAGCAATACCCCTTGTCCGTTTGGATGCTCGGGCACAAGTTCAAATGGCATTACCGTGTTTAATTCAGTGTCTTTGTCATTGGTTACATACACTCGATGCTGCTCTAACCATTGATGAGTTTGGCGTAAATAGTCTTGGTAGTTAGATTGCATGTACGGCGCTAGGGAGTCTGAAGCCATATATTCAGGACTTTCCGGTTGATTATCACAACCGGATAAAATGAGCAAACAGACGCCGAGAGTGGTGATTTTTTTTGTAAAACGCACTAATAAGACCTTTATTATTAACTTAACAATATATTATAAACTGTATGAATGTATTGCATTCGAAGAGTCGAAATATGAGATTTAAATGAAGTTTAATTTCATCATAATGTAACTTAAATATCGGAGAAACAAAGTATTAGTGTAATAACTAAATTCTAATGTTCAATATTATTCAGTTACATTTTACTGTATTGACTTAATGCCATAAAGCTATAAACATGGCAGAAGAATTATCAGTTTTAGTGATAAAGAAAATGTAAATTATTGTAGTGATAGGTAACTGTTATGTGATAGGTTTCACTAAATGAGATTAAAATTAACGCATGTTGTGATCTGTGTCGCGTATATGCAGTAGCTAAGTTTGATTTCTCAAAAAGTGTGAAATCACGCATACATATTTTAACTGTTTAATTTACTATTATCTAACGACGTAAAATTAGAGCTTCTAAAAGCCGAGTGTCGATCTTAATTTATTATTACTTAATTATATTAGTTCAATGTTAGAGGCCCCCATAAATGACGGAACATAATAACAATTACTCGCATTTGTCGAGTAACAAGCTAGTACGAAATACAGTAGCATTAGTGCTAGCAGGCGGGAAAGGTACTCGCCTCAAGGGATTGACAAAAGAAATTGCTAAACCAGCGGTTTCTTTTGGTGGAAAATACCAAATTATCGATTTTACACTTTCAAACTGTATAAACTCTGGTATTCGCCGTGTTGGCGTTTTAACTCAGTTTATGGCACATGATTTGATTGATCACGTGCAAAAAGGGTGGGGCTTTATGACCAACTCTACACTGGATGAAGGTGTTGCCATTATTCCTGCACAGCAACGTACTGGTGAAACTTGGTATCGTGGTACTGCTGATGCGGTTTATCAAAACTTGGATTTAATTCGCAGACGTAAATGTGAACAAGTATTAATCCTTGGTGGCGATCATATCTACAAAATGGATTACTCTCGCATGCTTAACTTCCATGCGGAAAGTGGTGCAGATGTGACGGTTGCGTGTATCAAAAAACCTATCGAGCAAGCGTCGTCTTTTGGTGTAATGTCACTGGATGAAAACGGACGTATCGTTAAGTTTGATGAGAAGCCAGAAAACCCAACGCCACACCCGAAAGATCCAAGCAAAGCATTGGTTTCTATGGGCATTTACATTTTTAATGCGGATATTCTAGATAAAGAATTAAACGACGCATTACTAGACCCTACGTATAACCACGATTTCGGTCACAACATTATTCCTAACCTTTTAGAGCGCGCAAAAGTTAATGGTTACGTGTTCACAGAGAGTCACCCAGGCCACAATGGTTACTGGCGTGATGTAGGTGACTTGGATGAGTACTATGCGGCAAACATGGACCTTGTGGCTCCAGAACCAGAATTGGATCTGTACGACCATTCTTGGCCTGTGATTACGCAGCAGCAGCAACGTCCGGGCGCAAAATTCATCTTCAATGATGAAGGTCGCAAAGGTTATGCTGTAGATTCAGTACTGTCTGCCGGTACGGTGATTTCTGGCGCTGAAATCAATCATTCATTAGTGGCATTTAACTGTCGCATTGAAGAAGGCTCAGTCATCAAAGATTGTGTGGTTTTGCCTGAAGTGGTTATTGGTAAAAACTGTCGCTTAACTAAAGTGATTGTTGGCGAGCACGCTATCATTCCTGATGGCACTGTTATTGGTGAGAACCCAGAAGAAGATGCTAAATTGTATGAAGTGACTAAAGGTGGCGTCATCTTGGTGACAGAAGCCAACTTTAAATAACTTCTTCAACATAAAAAATCGATAAATGGAGCCTAATGGCTCCATTTTTTTTGCAACAAAAGTATCGTTTTGCGGTAGTGATACCATGAAAATAAGCCGGCGAAAGAGTTACCGATGGCGGCGCCGATAAAGAGTCCAAACAGTCCTCCTAGATAAGCGCCTAAGTATAAGCAAGGTAAGAAGAACACAAACAAACGACAACACGAGATAAGTAGCGCTTTCATTGGTTGACCTAATGCGTTTGATACTGAAACCAACAAGATGCAAATACCTAGAGGTGCCAAGCTCAATGGAATAATGGTCAAATGCATATTTAAAATTGAACCAACACTTTGCTCTCCTGACATTAGTGCTGACAGTTGACCTGAAATAAGTAAAGTCAGTAAGGCAATGACAATTTGTGAGCAAAGAATATACCCGCTCGCAATCTTAACCAGTGCGGTGATTTTAACGCTATTTTTCTCGCCTAAATAGCGACCAATCATTGGTGGCATTGACATAGTAAGGGCGAGTACAGAAACGATAGCAAAGAACTCGTAGCGACTTCCTAGAGCCCAAGCTGCCACCGCAGCCGTGCCATATGAGGCAAGCAATTTAGTGGATAGCATAGCCGCTAAAGGAGGCATAAGTTGACTGGTCATCGCAGGCATCATGATTGCCAGAAGTGACATTACGCTTTGTTTTATATGCAACCCATTCCAATTGAAAGTGTAGTAACCCTTATTACGGGTGTGATAGATCACATAAACAATGCCAATACTAAAGGACAAAATGGTGGCAATTGCCGCACCGTGAATGCCCATATCAAAGTAGAAAATAAACAGTGGATCAAGAGCCACATTGAGCAAGCTGGTTACGACCATCATGATACCAGGCAATAGGGTATTCCCATTGGCTCGGCAAACACTGTATAAGAAGTACAACACTGCACCGACCCACGCACTAGCAAGCCAGACAATCCAATAAGTATCGATGATCGGCATGATTTGTTGGGTTGCGCCTAATAAACTAAGTAAAGGCGTGCGAACTAGGTATAACAGTAAGCAAATGATAGCGCAGCCTATACTGCCAACCGTTAAAATTAATCCGCCAAGCTGTTTGGCTTTGTCAGTTTCAGCTGCGCCTAAGGTTTGGGCGATGACAGCGGTAGTTGCAATCCCCAACCCTACTTGTACGCCAATAATTAATTGACCGATAGGTAAGGTAAAACCTTGGGCTGCCAAGGGCAGTACACCTAATTGTGCAATAAATGCAGAATCTATGAGTTGAAAGCTCATTAAAGAGAGTACGCCAAAGATCATTGGCCATGTCATTCTAAAAAGCTCGATGCCTAAGGCTCGGCGAGTGTGTGATTTCATTGATATCCGATTGGTTTATTAAGGGATAAGCAAATACCATCGGCGCTAAACCGTGGCAATTCCTAAATATAAAATGCTCGATAACGCTGTTATAAATATTGATTATAAAATAACAAGTTACCGAAAAGTCATGCATTGTTCTCGAACATCTTGCAGAGACTGTGTTTGAACATATACTGTGTTCGCTATAAGCGTAGACGTTGCCTATTTACACAACAAGTTGCTTCGATTTTTTCTAGGGGCGCAATACTACGCTGTTTTTAGGGTTAGCGGAAAGTGAAAGTGAGTTTGTTACTTGTAAATAGTCTTATTTTATAGTGACACTGTCACGACCAAAACAAAGGAAGATCAGTATTCCTAAGTAGGATAAAGTGTGAGCAGGTACTAAAAAGCCTCAATTTCTGTGTAGAAAAAGAGGCTTAAATAGAAGCTTGATTTAGATTTAAAGGCTGAGAGACTGGTCGCTCAGTTCTTTTTTTGCTAGCCAATCAATGTCCACACCGGCTTGATTGAACATATCCTCACTGACTTTGATTTTATCACCCCAGCGGGAAAGAAAATCGGGATCTTGTTCTGGACAGTGTACGACAGAGATGCCGGTTTGAATGATCTTTGCTGCGCAATTTGGACAAGGAAAGTGCGTGACCCATATTTCACATGCATCAAGATCTCGCTTAGCAAACAAAATCGCATTTTCTTCAGCATGTAAGGTTTTTAAGTATTTCATGTCACGATCATCGGTTTCGGCGCTATCGGCAATCCCGTGCGGGTAGCCATTAAAGCCAACAGAAACGATTCGATTGTGTTTTGTGATTACGGCGCCAACTTGAGTTGAAGGGTCTTTACTCCAAGAAGCGACCAGTTTTGACATTTGATAAAAGCGCTTTGCCCATTTAGTTAGCATATTTAATTCCTTGATTTAGCTGACGGTTCAGCGTTAGCTTGTAGGCGCTTAGCTTAACGAATTACACCATAAGCCTAAACATTTTTCTTATAAGAAACACTGACCTTTATCGTTTATTACAATATTTTTCGTAAAATGAGCGGTAGTTAGCGAAGCCGACGGCGCGCATTGGCTAAAATAATCAAGGTATGGTTTTGCTATAACCAAAATTAAAAGGAACATCAGTACATTGCAGTTACTTATTCTGGTTCGCGGTTTACCTGGCTCAGGTAAATCCACTTTGGCAAAAAAACTCTGCCAGCAATGCGCAGGAGTGCATTTAGAGGCCGATATGTTTTTCACTGACAGCAATGATGAAAACTATCGGTTTAATGCCAATCAATTGAGTGAGGCGCATGCTTGGTGTCAGTCACAAACCGTCAAGGCACTTAAAAAAGGTAAAACGGTTGTTATCTCAAACACCTTTGTACAAAAATGGGAAATTGTAGCTTATCAAAAAATAGCCAAACAGTTGAATATTGGCCTTAAAATTTATGAATGTTATCAACAGTTTGATAGTATCCACCACGTGCCAAGCAGCAAAATAAAACAGATGAGTAAACGTTGGTTTACCTTGTCTGGCGAACTAAAACAGTGCTTGGAAAACCTGACATAGGAATACGGAGAAAATAACGTTGCAACAATTTATTGAACAAATGCCAAAAGTGGAACTGCATCTGCACATTGAAGGGACTCTCGAGCCTGAATTAATGTTTGAATTAGCCAAAAGAAATCAGGTGTCTATCCCTTTTTCCTCGGCTGAGGAAGTCAAGCAAGCCTATCAATTCCACAACTTACAATCTTTTCTCGATATTTATTACCAAGGGGCAAATGTTCTTATCCAAGAACAAGATTTCTTCGACCTAACTTGGGCTTATATTGAGCATTGCCAGCAAGACAATGTACGCCATTGTGAAATATTCTTTGATCCGCAAACTCATACCGCAAGAGGGATTGAGTTTGGGACTGTGGTGAATGGTATTCATAAAGCGCTAGTGAAAGCTAAAGACGAATATGGCATCAGTAGCCAGCTAATTATGTGTTTTTTACGTCATCTTGATGAAAACTCAGCTTTTGAAACACTCACTCAAGCTTTGCCACATAAAGATAAAATCATTGGCGTAGGTTTAGATTCTTCTGAGTTAGGGCATCCGCCTGAGAAATTTGAAAGAGTATTTCAGCAAGCGATTAAAGAAGGTTTTTTAACCGTAGCGCATGCTGGAGAAGAAGGGCCGTCAAGTAACATACAAGATGCCATGTCTTTGCTTGGTGTGTCGCGCGTTGATCACGGCGTAAGGTGTGTGGACGATCCTAAGTTGATTGAAACGTTGCAGGTGCTACAAGTGCCGTTAACCGTTTGTCCGTTATCGAATATTAAACTGAAAGTATTTGAAACAATGGAAGAGCACAACGTGGTTGAACTGCTGCGTCAGGGGTTGTGTGTAACCATCAACTCAGATGATCCGTCTTACTTTGGCGGATACATGACCGAAAACTTTTTACAGGTTGCGATGGCGCATCCTATAGAAGCGGACGAATTGGCGCAATTTACGCGAAATGCCATCAAAGCCAGCTTTATTGATGAGTATCAGAAACAAGTGTTAATGAAAGAAATTAACCACTATGTTGATGCTTTTAAGCGAAAATAACGGCTAATAGAAGATCGTAATAAAATGCCCTGTTAGTTTGAAGCTGTGAACTGA